>CBDVAK010000317.1:0-3774 GCA_965371945.1 uncultured Candidatus Competibacteraceae bacterium | reverse complement strand
GACCATCTGCGCCAGACGTTGCCACAACGATTGTGTGCCACCGGATTTCTGGAGTTCGCGAAGCCCACCATCGACGAGGGGTTGCGCACCCTGCTCGACCAGGGTACGCGCGTCATCACCGCGGTGCCCGGCATGCTCATGGCAGCCGGCCACGCCAAGAACGACATCCCCAGTGAACTCAACGATTTCCTGGCTGCCCACGACGATGTGCGTATCACCTACGGCACCGAACTGGGCCTGCATGCAGGCATGTTGCGGGCGGCCCGCGACCGTATCGAGAGCATCGAGCGATCATTCGGCTCCGGCTACCGGCGCGAGGACACCCTGCTGATGGTGGTGGGACGCGGCGCTTCTGATCCTGACGCCAATTCCAACATTTGCAAAATCACCCGCATGCTGTGGGAAGGCATGGGCTTCGGTTGGGCCGAAACCAGCTTCAGCGGAGTCACGTCACCGTTGGTGGCGGACGCCCTGGAACGCACCCATCGGCTCGGTTTCGGCAACGTGATCGTGTTCCCCTATTTCCTCTTTACCGGCCGACTGATCGAGCGCATCTATGCGGCTGCCGATGCCTACCAGGCTGCGCATCCGCGCATTCAGGTCCGCAACGCCCCTTATCTCAACGATCACCCCAGCGTACTGGCGGCTTTTGTCGACCGACTGCACCAGGCCGAGCGCGGTGATGGGCGCATGAACTGCCAACTCTGCCAGTATCGCGAACAGATCATCGGTGTCGAACACAAACAGGGCATGCCGCAAGTCGGCCACCATCACCACGTGCGCGGCATCGGCACCGACGAACTTCACCATGATGGGCACGATGATCGGCACCACGGGCATCACCATCACCCGCACGAGTGATGGAGTACCTGCGCAACCCTGCAGAAATCGAGCGTTTGTCGTTTCAACGGATACGCGCAGAAACCGATCTGTCCGCTTTCGACGACGACCAGGCTCAGGTGGTGATGCGCCTGGTGCACACTTGTGGGGATCCGCAACTGGCGCAGTCGTTGCGCTTCGGCGGCGATGCCATCGGGACCGGCCGCCGGGCCATCGAAACCCGGTCAGCGATCCTTTGTGATGTGGAAATGGTGCGACAAGGCATCAGCCGCCGCTATTGCGACGGGCCACTGCACTGCTTCCTGAATGCCGACGGGGTGGCCGAAGCAGCCCGGCAACGGGGTGAGACCCGAACGATGGCAGGCATTGAGCGCTGGCCGGAGCATCTCGAGGGCGCTATCGCGGTGATCGGCAACGCCCCGACGGCGCTGTACCGGTTGCTGGAGTTGCTTGAGCAGGGTGCGCCACATCCGGCCCTGGTGGTTGCCATGCCGGTGGGTTTCGTGGGTGCAGAGGAGTCCCGGCAGGCGCTGACGGAGTTGGCCCCCCGCATGGACCTGCCGTTCATCACGCTTAGCGGCCGCCGTGGTGGCAGCGCACTGGCTGCTGCCGCCGTCAACGCGCTGACGCGTATGGCCCACGGAGTACGCTGTTGAGCAGCGACCGGCTGGACTGGTCGGGACCACCGCTGGATGTGGTGGGCATGGGCGTCGACGGCATCCCCACCGCGGCTGCCGCGCCGCTGCTGCAAGCCGCACAGCTATTGATCGGCGCGCCGCGACATCTGCGCAATCTGACCGGCGTGAGCGCTGACACCGCCCCCTATCCCAGCCCGTTGTCCGGACTGTGGCCTCTGCTGCGACACCACCAGGGTCAGCGCATCGTGCTGCTGGCCTCCGGCGATCCCCTGCTCTACGGCATCGGCGCCAGCCTGCTGCAACGGCTGGACCCGCGGCATCTGCGCTTTCATGCCAATGTGTCCAGCGTCCAGGCGGCGCTGGCGCGGGCTCGCAAACCCTGGCAACACACTACTGTCATCAGTCTGCACGGGCGCCCACTGGCAACATTGCGGGCCAGTCTGCAGGGCAACCGGCGCTACGCACTGCTGACCGATGCGGACAGTACACCGGCCGACATCGCCACGCTGCTGTGCGCGTGCGGCTATCGCGCCTCCACGCTGTGGGTTGCCGAGCAACTGGGCAGCAGCGAGGAAACCATCACCTCATTTGGCGCCGACCAGGTGCCCGACCGCCAGTTCGCGGTTCTCAACGTGGTGGTGGTTGAAGTGGCGGGCGCCGGCGGTGTGCTGCCCGAATTCCCGGGCATCCCCGACCACTGGTTCGACACTGACGGCAGCCGCCCCGGCACCGGCATGATCAGCAAGCGGGAGGTGCGTCTGGCGGCGCTGTCTCTGCTGCAGCCACGGGCCGGCGATCTGGGCTGGGACGTGGGTGCCGGGTGTGGCGGCATCAGCGTCGAATGGGCGCGCTGGAACCATCGTGGCCGGGTCATCGCGATCGAATGCGAGGCTGCCAGGGTCGAACATATCGCCAGCAACCGCGAGCGTTTCGGGGTAGTCAACAACCTGGAGATTCGCCACGATCGGGCGCCACAGGCGCTGGCGGACCTGCCGGCGCCGGACGCGATCCATGTCGGCGGCAGCGATGGCGACCTGGACGCCATCCTGCACACGTGCTGGCAGAGGCTCAAACCCGGCGGCCGTCTGGTGGCGGCGGCAGTAACCGAGGCAAGCCGTGCCATCCTGCATGAGTTTGCGGACCCGGTGGACGCTCACTGGACCCAGCTTGGTATCGCCCATGAGGAGTATCTCGGCAGCCAACAGGTGCTGCGTCCACAATTGCCGGTGCTGTTGATGCTGCGGAACAAACCGTGAACGGAACCCTGACCGGCGTGGGCGTCGGTCCCGGTGACCCCGAACTGTTGACCCTGAAAGCGGCCCGGTTGATCGCGGCGGCTGACGTGGTTGCCTATCCCTGCAACCGTGACGGAGATTCGCAGGCCCGGCGTATCGCCGCGGCCCACCTGCGCTGCGGCCAGCGGGAATTGGCCATCACACTGTCGTTCGACCGTGACCGCGGCGGTACCGACCCGGGCTACGACCACGCGGCCGGGGAGATCTCGACACACTTATCCGCGGGCCGCGACGTGGTGGTTTTGTGCGAGGGCGACCCGCTGTTCTACGGCAGCTTCGGCTATCTGCTGCAGCGGTTGCCCGATCGTTGCTGCCACGTCGTACCGGGTATCACCTCGGTCTCGGCCGCTTCGGCGCTGGCAACACGCATGCTGGTATCCGGTCGACAATCGCTGGTCGTGGTACCGGGGGGGGGCAGCGAGGCGCATCTGCGCAGCGTGCTGCAACGCCACGATGCCGTGGTAATCCTCAAAGCGGGCCGGGTGCGCGCCCGTATCGTCGCGCTGCTCGAACAAACCGGGCGTTTGCAAGACGCCGTCTATTTCGAGCAAATCGGCCGTGAACAGCAGTGCCGGGTCGACGACGTGACGCGCCTGCCGGCAGAGCCCGGGGCCTATTTCGCGCTGTTTCTGGTCAGCCGTTCGTGAACCCGGTCACGGTGATCACCCTCACCGCCACCGGCCGGGAACTGGCGATGCGTTTGCACGAAGCGTTGCCCGGGGCCGAATTTCTGCACCAACCCGAGGCCTTCACAGCGACAGTGCAACAACGGTTCACCACGGGACACCGTCTGGTTCTGGTGTGCGCCACCGGCATCGCGGTGCGCGCGCTGGCGCCCGTACTCGGCTCCAAACACCGCGACCCGCCGGTGCTGGTTATCGACGAACGCGGCGAGTATGTGATCCCCCTGCTGTCCGGTCACGAAGGTGGCGGCAACGATTGGGGACAACGGCTGGCGGATACCTTGGGCGCCCGTTGCGTGATCACCGGCGCGCGCCGCT
>CBDVAK010000316.1:0-3775 GCA_965371945.1 uncultured Candidatus Competibacteraceae bacterium | reverse complement strand
AACTGGTGGAACGTTCCTACCAGTTCGAGGACAAGGCGGCGGCGCGCGACTACTTCACCCGCCTCACCGGTTCGTTCAAGAATTTCAACTATGCGGCCAAGGAATCACCCGAGTACGACAGATATCTTCAGGAAATAAAAAAATTGTCCGAGTCGGTACCGGAGCAACCGCTGTCGGATACACAGCCCGATGCCGAGCAGAGCAGCAACGCCGCCTGATATCACTGCTACCGGTCCGCTAGGATTTACACGCCGGTTGAATAGAGTCACAAGTCTGTAACAATTTGCGTACACAATTCGCTGGCGCGGCGCCCCGCATGCCGTGCCGGAATCGATTCTACGATATCAGGAGGCACCACGATGTCTGACTTCTACGTCAACTCCGAAGCGGGAGTACTGAAAAAGGTTCTGTTGCACCGGCCCGATCTGGCCCTGCAGAGGCTGACCCCCACCACCTGCGAGGACCTGTTGTTCGACGACGTATTGTGGGTCGCCCGCGCCCGCCAGGAGCATGACGTGTTCCAGGACGTGCTGCGCGACCGTGGCGTGGAGGTGTTTTTACTGCGCGATGTGCTGGCGGAAACCATGGCCGTGCCGGAAGGCCGCAAATGGTTGCTTGAGCAGCAGATCACCGACGTCTCGCACGGCCCGGTGTTCAGCCAGGAACTGCGCGCCATGCTCTCCGAAATGGACTCCAAAGAACTGGCGACCCATCTGATCGGGGGCATGACCAACGCCGAACTGGGAGCGGAAGTGGGAATCAAGGCGAAGGGTCTGCGCTTCGAGATCATGGGGCCTAACTGGTTCGTGTTGCCGCCACTGCCCAACCATCTGTTCACACGTGACACCTCATGCTGGATATACGGCGGTGTGTCCATCAACCCGATGGCCAAGGAAGCCCGCCAGAACGAGACCGTCAATCTGAAGGCGGTGTACAAGTATCACCCCATGTTCAAGGACGCCGATTTCGACATCTGGTATGGGGAGGAGGATCGTCACTATGGCAGCGCCACGATCGAAGGTGGTGACGTACTGACCATCGGCAACGGTACGGTGCTGATCGGCATGGGTGAACGCACCACCCACCAGGGGGTGGCGATGCTGGCCGCGGGTTTGTTCGCGAAAGGCGGCGCCGAGCGGATTATCGCCGTCGAACTTCCCAAGGTGCGCGCGGCCATGCACCTCGACACCGTGATGACCATGATGGACGTCGACAAATTCAACATATACCCCGGCGTGATCGACCAACCACGCTCCTGGACGGTGCGACCGGGCGACAAGCCAGGCGAGATGGCAATCGAGGCAAACAAGGACTTCTTCAAGGCGGTGGCGGAATCGCTGGGACTCAAGGAAATTCAGATCTTCACCACCGGCGGCGACGAATACCAGCAGGAGCGCGAACAGTGGGATGACGGCAACAACGTGCTGGCGGTGGCACCCGGCGTGGTGATCGGCTACGAACGCAATACCTATACCAACACCAAGCTGCGCAAGGGTGGGATCGAGGTGATCACCATCCCCGGGTCCGAACTCGGCCGCGGTCGCGGCGGTGCACGTTGCATGAGTTGCCCGCTGCAGCGCGAAGCCATCTCGACCTGAGCCCGCACTTTCAGCAGCCACCCGCAACCGAATCGAAACAGCGAGGAACAACGTCATGGCTTTCAATCTGCGCAACCGCAGCTTCGTCAAACTACTCGACTTCTCAACCCGTGAGCTGCGCTATCTGCTGGATCTTTCCCGCGATCTCAAGCGGGCCAAGTACATGGGCACCGAGCAGCAGCAACTGCAGGGCAAGAACATCGCTCTGATCTTCGAAAAGTCATCGACTCGTACCCGCTGCGCCTTCGAGGTGGCCGCTTTCGACCAGGGTGCCAATGTCAGCTATCTGGGACCCTCGGGCTCGCAGATCGGGCAAAAGGAATCGATGAAGGACACCGCGCGTGTCCTCGGTCGTATGTACGACGGCATCGAGTATCGCGGGTTCGGCCAGGAAATCGCGGAAGAACTGGCCGAATTCGCCGGTGTTCCAGTGTGGAATGGTCTGACCGACGAGTACCATCCGACCCAGATCCTGGCCGATTTTCTGACCATGACTGAATTCTGCGACAAGCCCATATCCCAGATCGCGTTCTGCTATCTCGGCGATGCCCGCAACAACATGGGCAACTCGTTGCTGGTCGGTGGCGCCAAGATGGGCATGGACGTGCGCCTGGCGGCGCCCAAAAGTCTGTGGCCCGACGAAGCGCTGGTGGCCGAGTGCCGTAACATGGCCGAAGTGAGCGGCGCACGCATCACCCTCACCGAGGACGTCGCTGAGGGAGTGAAGGATACCGACTATCTTTATACCGATGTCTGGGTTTCGATGGGCGAACCCCCCGAAGTCTGGGAGGAGCGTATCCAGTTGCTCAAACCCTACCAGATCAACATGGACGTGGTGAAATTGACCGGCAATTCGCAGGTGAAGTTCATGCATTGCCTGCCGGCCTTTCACGATCGCAACACCAAAATCGGTGAGGATATCTTCCAGAAGTACGGGCTCGACGGCATGGAGGTCAACAACGAGGTGTTCGAATCCGACTACTCGATCGTGTTCGACCAAGCCGAAAACCGCTTACACACCATCAAGGCGGTGCTGGTCGCCACCCTGGGAGGCTGAGGCATGCGAATCGTCGCAGCGCTAGGCGGCAATGCCCTGCTCCGCCGCGGAGAACCACTGACAGCCGAAAACCAGCGCAGCAATATCAGGATTGCCGCGCAGGCTCTGAAACCAATTGCGGAAAAGCACGATCTGGTGGTCACGCATGGCAACGGACCCCAGGTGGGTCTGCTGGCGCTCCAGGGCGCCGCCTACAAACCCGAGGAAGTCTACCCGCTGGATGTACTGGGTTCCGAAACCCAGGGCATGATCGGTTACATGATCGAGCAGGAAATGGGCAACCTGCTACCCTTTGAAAGGCCCATCGCCACCCTGCTGACACAGATCGAGGTCGCCCGCGACGACCCTGCATTCCAGCACCCCACCAAACCGATCGGGCCGGTCTATGACGAGGCGGAAGCCAAGCACCTGGCCGAGGAAAGAGGCTGGGTGGTGGCGCCCGATGGTGACAAGTTCCGCCGTGTCGTGCCCTCTCCCAGACCCAAGCACATCTTTGAAAAACGGGTGATCGAGATCCTGCTGGCGGCGGGCGCGGTAGTGATCTGCGCCGGTGGCGGCGGCATACCGACGATGTACCTGGAAGACGGCACCCTGACCGGCGTCGAGGCGGTGATCGACAAGGACCACGCCAGCGGTTTGCTGGCGCGAGAGATCCGGGCCGACATCTACCTGATGCTCACCGATGTCGATGCGGTCTGGGTCGGCTGGGGGCAACCAGACGCCAAAGCGATCAAGCGCGCCAACCCGGCGGCCCTGCGCGAGCTGGATTTCGCGGGCGGATCGATGGGACCCAAGGTCGTGGCAGCCTGTGAGTTCGCCGAGCAGAGCGGGCGCACGGCTGGCATCGGATCACTCAGGGACGCGCCCGGCATGGTGGCCGGAGAAGCCGGCACACTGGTGTCGAATAGCTTCGAGGGGATCGAATACTACGCCGACAAGACCCTGGATACATAGGAGGCTGCCCGAGCACAGCCTGATCCACCGCGGACAAGCCTGGGGCGGCGCCCCTGCACGATTCACGGGACACCACCCTGCGGTGGTCCTGGAAAGGCGCGGCAGTTTCTCGGGCTGTTGTCCGGATGGTCGCGAATCCTGCGGCAAACCGTCGCTGCGTATCATA
>CBDVAK010000315.1:0-3781 GCA_965371945.1 uncultured Candidatus Competibacteraceae bacterium | reverse complement strand
ACCGGCTCAAGAATTTTCTCGCTCATCTTGGTGTCTCCACCAACCCGGTGGACTACGGCGTCAAGGGCGAGGAATGGCGGGCCCTTATTGACACGGCACTGGCCGGGCAACGAGGGCAGAACTTCATTGGCTCACATGCTCGCGTCATGCAGAGCTTCTTGGTAACGGATTCGGACCCGGGTGTCCAATCCACCCTGTAAAGGCGGCCCAGACCCGACGGATTCGTCGCTGATGAGGAAACAAAACATGAAAACGACACCAAAGTTCGGCTCGTTGCTCTCCTGTGGGAGGAGAAGGTTCAAGATATCGGTTGCCACTGCGGCGCTTTCGGCAGCCGTCACCCTGGCAAGTTTCTCGACTGCCATGGCCGCTGCCGAGTGTGAAAACCCTGACACTCTGACCTTTGCGATCATTCCTACTGAGGAGACTGTCGCCGAGTTGCAGCTCTACACGCCGGTTACCGACCGCATGGCCAAGCTGACCGGCAAGAAGATCGAATTCTTTATGCCGACATCCTATGCGTCGGTGGTGGAAGGCCTGCTCAGTGATTTCGTGGACGTGGCCGTGCTCGGTCCGTATTCCTATGTAATCGCCGACTCCAAGGATCCGACCATCGAGGTCTTCGCAACCTACGCCAAACGGCCCGGTCATCTCCAGGAGGAGGGTCCCGGGTACAGGGGTGTGCTGGTTTCCAGGAAAGGCTCGGGGTTGACCACCATCGAGTCACTGCAAGGCAAGGTGGTCGGACTCACCGACCCGGGAAGCACTTCCGGAAACCTGGTGCCACGCGTGGTGTTCGCGGAGGTGATCGGCATGGACATCGACAGCTATTTCAAAAAAACTGTGTACACGGGTTCGCATGAGCTTTCGACCGTTGCGGTGCACCAGGGCAAGGTGGACGCGGCATTCGTCGCTTCCCACCGGTTCGACAACGTGGTCGACAAGGGCGAGGTCAAGCTCGAGGATTTCAATGTCATATGGTCATCGCCGCCAATCCCGCAGGACCCGTTCGTCTATCGCAATACGCTTTGCGAGGACATCAAGGCCAATATCCGTGAGACCTTTCTGGGCCTCAAGGATGAACCCAATGCAAAGGCGTTTTTGGACAACGTGAAATCCAACACCTTTGTGCCGATGACTTCGTCCGACTACGATGTGATCCGTGCCCTCAAGAAGGCGAAGGACGAGCGCAAGAACAGTTCGTGACCCTGGCGGGCATGCGCAATCCGCGCCGTTGTGGTCTGTACGGCCAACGACGGCGTGGGTTTCCCGCTGTGGCACGCGGGCCGCGGACGAATTGTGTAAAATGACCTCCCCGCTTGGTTGGTCTTTCGTCGGTCTTTCGCGTTGCGCCGCAGTTGCATAGCCGTGCTATGCGCCTGCTGATGCGCCTTGAATACAAACGAAATCCCTGCACAATCCGGTCTGCGCAATCTGGTTCGTCATTTTCCGGCAATCGCCTCAACGGCCACTGAAGGAGACTGCCGCATGTCCGTCCTCGAAATCCACGACCTGTGCGTAAGGTACAGCGGCAGCGGACCGGAGGTCCTCAAGGGCGTCAGTTTCAATGTCGATGCGGCCGATTTCTTCGCCATCATCGGCCCTAGCGGGGCGGGCAAGTCGACTCTGATTCGCTGCATCAACCGGCTGATCGAGCCTCAATCCGGGAGCATCCGGCTCGACGGTACCGACGTGCTCGGTCTGGGTCCACGTAAACTCCGTCGTCTGCGCAGGCATATCGGCATGATCTTTCAGGAGTTCAACCTGATCGACCGGATGTCGGTGATGGACAACGTGCTATCCGGACGTCTCGGCTACGTTGGTCCGCTGCGCAGCCTTTTCCGGGTATTTCCTCGCCAGGATATCCAGCGCGCCCTGGAACTGCTGGAGCGGGTCGGGCTCCAGGACCACGTGGACAAGCGTGCCGACCAGCTCTCCGGCGGCCAGCGTCAGCGCGTCGGTATCGCCCGTGCCCTGATGCAGGAACCGACCTTGTTGCTGCTCGACGAACCGACATCGGCGCTCGACCCGAAGATTTCCCGCGAGGTCATGGGATTGATCAAGTCCATCGCCACCGAGCTCCGGGTGCCGGTGCTGTGCAATATCCACGACGTTCAGCTGGCGCGGGAGTTCTCGAACCGGATCATCGGGCTCCAAGACGGCATCAAGATGTTCGACGGCCCCACGGAGTCATTGGACGAGGCTCGTCTCGACGAGATCTATGCCATGGAAGTGCTGTGACGAAACTGCGAACAAATGGTAGTCCAAACGAAACCATGACGGTTGATGACGTCATCCGGATTCGCCAGCGAAGAAGCAGGGTGCGCATCGCCTCCAGTTTGGTAATTCTGGCCCTGGCGATGTGGAGTATTCAGGTTACGGTCGTCGAGGATACCGATTGGGAGCGCATCGGTTCGGTATCCCAGGTCATGGCGAACGTATCACGCTTCATCAGTGTTGACTTTCAGTTGATACCCAGTCTGTGGCGACCGACGGTCGAGACCTTCATGATCGCCACCATGGGGACGCTGCTCGGTGTGGTGATCTGTATCCCGGCGACCTGGTTCGGGGCGCTCAACGTGACGCCTGTCAAACCGATCACCTATCCTCTGGCGCGGATGATGATGACCCTCAGCCGATCGGTCCATGAGATCGTCTGGGCGCTGATATTCGTGTCCGCGGTAGGCCTCGGTGCCCTCGCCGGCGTGCTTGCCATTGCCGTGCGCTCTCTGGGTTTTATCGCCAAGATCTCCGCCGAGGCCATCGAGAACATCGATCCGAATCCAGTCGAGGCAATCCGCGCGGTAGGCGGCAGCAACTTCCAGGTCATGCTATACGCCATTCTGCCGCAGGTCATGCCGGTCATTCTTGGCGTGGTCATCTTCGAATGGGAGATCAATATTCGCCGCTCCGCCGTGCTCGGTCTGGTCGGCGCCGGCGGGCTCGGACTGGTTTTTTTCCGCCAGATGAACACGTTCAACTACCCGGGTGTCACCACGGTCATCCTTGCCATCCTGGTGCTCATACTGATTGGGGAAGTGGCTTCCTACTATTCCCGCAAAGCCCTGATCTGAATCGATGTGGATCATATCCGAGACGTCATCATGAGTGCGGATACCGGGCCTGCGCGACCGCAATGGCGCCGTTTCAAGTACCCGCGGTCTCTCGTTCGCTATGGCATGCTGCTGGGCCTGCTGACGTTTCTGGCTTATTCGGTCTACTACCTGAACATTCCCCTGGAACGATTCATGGGCATGTTCGGTCGCCTTGGCGATCTGCTCGTTGATCGATACTACCCGCCGGATCTGGAATACATTTCCGATCGTGACTACTTGAGGTCAATCGTCGAGACCATACAGATGGCTTATCTCGGTGCGCTTTTCGGATTGCTGATCTCGATCCCGCTCGGTTGGTTCGCAGCCTTCAACGTGAGTCCCTCCAGGCGGTTCGTCTACCCGGTGGCACGACTGGTGACCATGGCATGCCGTTCGGTCCATGAGATGATCTGGGCCATCCTCTTTGTCACCATCCTTGGTTTCGGGATGTTGCCCGGAGTTCTCGCCCTCACCATGTTCTGTATCGGCTTTGCCGGAAAACTGTTCGCCGAGGAGATCGAGGCGATCAAGATGGGACAGGTCGAAGCCATCCGCGCCGTGGGCGGCAGCAAACTCCAGGTGTTCGTCTTCGGCGTTTTTCCGCAGGTGCGCGTCGCTTTTGCCGGAATCGCGATCTACACCTGGGATGTGGCGTTTCGCGCCGCCACCGTGGTTGGTTTTGTCGG
>CBDVAK010000314.1:0-3837 GCA_965371945.1 uncultured Candidatus Competibacteraceae bacterium | reverse complement strand
GAAAAGGGTAGCGTCCCGAATGGCACGGACTCAAGCAAGAACCGCCGTCATCCCGGCGCAGGCCGGGATCCAGGGAACGAGGCCATCGCGGCGACAACTGGATTCCGGCCTACGCCGGAATGACGGGAGGGCTCGGTAGCGTCCCCTTTTCCCGGCTCAGGACTGCAGCACCAGCGTCAGCGCGAAGGCGGCGGGGATCGCCTGTATGAACAGGATCTTGCGGTTCGCGGTGGCCGCACCGTACAGCCCGGCGACCAGAACGCAGCCAAGAAAGAACACCTTGATGCTGCTACCCTCCGGGCCAAGGGCGAGCCCCCATACCAGGCCCGCCGCCAGAAACCCGTTGTAGAGCCCCTGATTCGCAGCCAGAACCTTGCAGGCCGCCGCCGCCTCCCGGGTCTGACCGAAAGCGCGCAACCCGGCCGGCTTGTCCCAAAGGAACATCTCCAGCACCAGGATATAAACATGCAGTGCTGCGATGATACCGACCACTACGTTTGCGACTGAAAACATTGCTATGCCCCGGTTTGCAGCCTTCGCCACGACGGCAAGGCCTCGATGGTCAGTGACGGTTTCTACCCAAATCTGCCTGGGCTGAGTGCTGATGTGCAAACGCAGGCAGATGCCCGACCGCGGACCTCTCCGGGGAGCCTAGCAGTGACACATGGGTTTGCAAGGCGGCGACCCGTCAGGGCATCGTGTATTATTGCCGACCGGCCGCAAGCGGCCTGAATCCAACGACAGCGCAGACAAGGTCCGTATCATGAGTGACGCAGGCTTGCCTCCTCCCCAGGGACTCTATGATCCCCGCAACGAGCACGATGCCTGTGGTATCGGCTTTGTTGCCGACATCAAGAATCGCAAGAGCCACGAGATCATCAAACGGGGTTTACAGGTACTGACCAATCTGACCCATCGTGGCGCGGTCGGTGCGGACCCGCTGGCCGGTGACGGCGCGGGCATCCAGATCCAGATTCCCGATACCTTGCTGAGACAGGAATGCAGCAAACTCGGTTTCGAGTTGCCGCAGGCCGGTGACTATGCGGTGGGCATGGTGTTCTTACCGCGGGTTCCGGGTGGCCCGGAGCGCTGTGTGGCCGCGTTCGACGAGGTCGTTACCCGGGAAGGGCAGATCCTGCTGGGTTGGCGTGCAGTACCTACCGACAACAGTTGTCTGGGGGAGAGCGTCAAACCGATGGAGCCGGTGATCCGCCAGGTATTCATCGGTCGCGGTGACAATTGTGTGGATACCGATGCTTTCGAGCGCAAGTTGTTCGTGATCCGCAAACAGGCGCACCACGCCTTGTGGGATCACTCCGAATTCAGTGACGAGCGCTTCTACACCACTTCGTTGTCGACCCGTACCCTGGTCTACAAAGGCATGGTCCTGGCCAAACATCTCAGCACCTACTACCCCGATCTTTGTGATCCACGTGCGGAGTCCGCCCTGGCTTTGGTGCACCAGCGGTTTTCCACCAATACCTTCCCGAGCTGGTCCCTGGCGCAGCCGTTTCGCTATCTGTGCCACAACGGGGAAATCAATACCTTGCGAGGTAATGTCAACTGGATGGCCGCGCGCCGGCACACCATGCGTTCGGAAGTGCTGGGAGAGGACCTGGACAAGCTGTGGCCGCTGATCGGCGACCGACGCTCCGATTCGGCGACTTTCGACAACGCCCTGGAACTGCTGGTGGCCGGCGGTTATCCGCTGGCACACGCGATGATGTTGATGATTCCCGAAGCATGGACCGACAACCCGTTGATGGAGCCCAAACGCCGCGCCTTTTACGAATACCATGCGGCGTTGATGGAACCCTGGGACGGCCCGGCGGCAGTGGCCTTCACCGACGGCCGCCAAATCGGCGCGACCCTGGATCGCAACGGTTTGCGCCCGGCCCGCTATCTGGTGACCGACGACGATCTGGTGGTCATGGCCTCCGAAGCCGGCGTGCTCGATATTCCCGAGCAGAGCATCGTGCGCAAGTGGCGGCTGCAGCCCGGCAAGATGTTTCTGGTCGACCTCGAGGAAGGTCGCATCATCGATGATGAGGAACTGAAAGACGAACTGGCCGGGGCTCAGCCTTACCAGCAGTGGCTGGATCAGACCCGCATCCTGCTGGGCGATCTGCCCGCCGAGGTCGGCCCGATGGCGCCGGGCCCACAGGTGATGCTCGATCGTCAGCAGGCTTTTGGCTATACCCAGGAAGATATCAAGGCCTATCTGGGACCCATGGCGGTCAGCGGCCAGGACCCGATCGGCTCGATGGGACGCGACACCCCACCGGCGGTATTGTCCTTACGGCCAAAATTGTTGTTCGACTATTTCAAGCAGAACTTCGCTCAAGTCACTAATCCGCCGATCGATCCTATTCGTGAAGAACTGGTGATGTCGTTGGTGTCGCTGATTGGTCCAAGGCCCAATTTGCTCGATCTGCATACCGGTGGCAGCCACAAGCGCCTGGAGGTCAAGCAGCCGATTCTTGCCAACGTCGATCTGGAGCGCATACGCAGGATCGAAAACCATGTGGACCGCGTGTTCCGCACTGAAACGCTGTCGATCTGCTATCCGGCCGAGCGCGCTGCCGCGGGGATGGAAACCGCGCTGGATTCGCTGTGCCGCAAGGCATCGGAGGTGGTTCGTTCAGGCTTCAATATCTTGGTGTTGTCCGATCGGGGCGTGGACATCGATCATGTCGCGATTCCGTCGCTGCTGGCCACTGCCGCGGTCCATCACCATCTGATCCGCGAAGGCTTGCGCACCTCGGTGGGGCTGGTGGTGGAGACCGGCGAGGCCAGACAGGTCCACGATTTCTGTCTGCTGGCCGGTTTCGGCGCGGAAGCGGTCAACCCCTATCTGGCGCTGGATACGCTCAGCGCGATGGCATCCGGGCTGCCGGAACCGCTGTCTGAGCATGATGCACACCAGCGCTATATCAAGGCGGTCGACAAGGGCATTCTCAAAGTCATGTCGAAGATGGGAATCAGCACCTATCAGTCCTATTGCGGCGCCCAGATTTTCGATGCCGTGGGCTTGGCCAGCGGTTTTGTCGACAAGTATTTTACCGGTACCGCTTCCGTGATCGAAGGCGTCGGGCTCAAGGAGATTGCCCGCGAGAGCGTGCATCGCCACCGCCTCGCCTTTGGTAACAAGTCGATCTATCGGGACTCGCTGGATGTCGGCGGTGAACTGGCGTTCCGTCTGCGCGGTGAGGATCATGTGTGGACCCCGGAAACCATCGGGCTGCTGCAGCACGCGGTACGAGGCGGCAGCTATGAAGATTTTGGCAAGTTCAGCCGCCTGATCAACGAGCAAGGTGAACGCTTCAAGTATCTGCGCGCCTTGTTCCAGCTCAAGTTGGGAGACCAGCCGGTACCACTGGAAGAGGTCGAACCGGCTGAGCAGATCGTCAAACGTTTTTCGACCGGCGCCATGTCGTTCGGGTCGATTTCCTGGGAGGCTCACACCAATCTGGCCATCGCGCTGAACCGCATCGGCGGGCGCTCCAATACCGGTGAGGGTGGTGAGGACTCGCAACGCTACCAACCCCTGCCGAACGGTGATTCGATGCGATCGGCGATCAAGCAGGTGGCATCAGGGCGTTTTGGCGTCACCAGCGAATATCTGGTTAATGCCGACGGCATCCAGATCAAGATGGCGCAGGGCGCGAAGCCGGGCGAGGGCGGTCAGCTGCCAGGTCACAAGGTCGACGAGTGGATCGCCCGTGTCCGTCACTCCACTCCGGGGGTCGGTCTGATATCGCCGCCACCACACCACGATATCTACTCGATCGAGGATCTGGCGCAATTGATCCACGATCTGAAGAACGTCAATCCGCA
>CBDVAK010000313.1:0-3861 GCA_965371945.1 uncultured Candidatus Competibacteraceae bacterium | reverse complement strand
GTGACGCCAATCTGCAGTCGCAGGTGCGCGAAATGCTGGTGACCGCGATACTCGATGGCCACATGCCGGCCGGTAGCACACTGCCTTCCTGCCGCAAGCTGGCCAACCAACTACGGATCTCACGTAACACCGTGGTGCTGGCCTATGAGCGGCTGGTGGATGAAGGGTTCCTCATTTCGCGGGAGCGCAGTGGCTACTATGTCAACAGCGACATACTGGAAGGTCGGGTGACTCAACCGGCCCTGGCGACCACCGCTGACATCGCGACTGCACCCCCGGCCTGGACCTCGCGTCTGGTGCAACACCCTTCGCGACAGATCAACATCGACAAGCCACGCGACTGGCAGAACTATCGCTACCCGTTCATCTACGGACAATTCGACCTATTATTGTTCCCCATGGCCGAATGGCGGGAGTGCTGCCGGCAGGCAATGGGCATGGTCCAGATGCGCGGCTGGGCTGCTGACAGCGTCGATACCGACGATCCCCTGCTGGTCGAGGAGATTCGCAACCGGATTCTGCCTCGTCGCGGGGTGTGGGCGGAAAGCGACCAGATTCTGGTGACACTGGGCGCACAACATGCGCTCTACCTGCTTGCCAGCCTGCTGCTCAAACCAGGAATCGTGGTCGGTGTGGAGGATCCGGGCTATGTCGATGCCCGCAACATCTTCGCCACCTTCAGCAACCGCGTGGTGGCGCTGCGGATCGATGACCAGGGTCTCATTGTCGATCCACAACTCGATGAGTGCAGCTACGTCTTCGTTACCCCCAGCCATCAGTATCCGACCACCGTCACCATGTCCCTGCAACGGCGGCATGAACTGCTGCAGGCTGCGGCAGCCCGTGATTTTCTGATCATCGAAGACGATTACGAACCGGAAACCAACTACGTCGGCCAGCCCACGCCCGCTCTCAAGAGCCTGGATCCGGGCGAGCGGGTTATCTATGTCGGCAGTCTGTCCAAGACCCTGGCGCCGGGTCTGCGCCTGGGCTATATGGTGGCTCCCGCGGAACTGATCCGCGAGGCCCGCGCGCTACGCCGGCTGATGCTGCGTCATCCACCACGCAACAATGAACGTTCCGCCGCCCTGTTTCTGGCGCGCGGCTACCACGATGCACTGGTGCGCCGTCTCAGCCACGCCTACCGCGTGCGCTGGAAGCGGATGGCCGAACTGCTGGAACACTATCTGCCCAATGCCAGCCGACCACCCACCTTTGGTGGCACCGCCTACTGGGTCAGGGGCCCAGCCGGGCTTGATGCCCGGCAACTGGCGCGGACAGCAGCCCAGGAGGGTGTGCTGCTGGAACCGGGCGATGTCTGCTTCATGGCCGAGGATGCGCCTCGCAACCGCTTCCGACTGGGATTTTCATCCATCTCCGAGGACAAACTGGAACCCGGTATCCGCATCCTGGCTGCGCTGATCGACGAACAGATGTCCAGGGACAGCAACCCGGCCCACTGACCCAGGGAGCCGGGAACTGACACGCGACTGTTCAGACGTAGTCTTTGTACTTATCCAGATGGCGGACCGGCGCTGACAAGGCGTCACGACGGAAAGGATCACCCAGTTCGCGGGTCACCAACACCTCCAGTATCGTGGTCTTGCCGTCCTGCTGATCGGCGCAAGCCTGCCGTAGTGCCGGGCCAACCTCATCGAGCTTGTCCACGGTCACACCCTCGGCGCCCATGGCGCGGGCGATCCCGGCAAAGCTGGGGTTGTCCAGATTGACACCGAGAAAGCGATTTCCGTAGAAATCCACCTGGTTCTTTTTCTCCGCGCCCCACTGCTTGTTGTGGAACACCACCGCGGTGACCGGGATGTTCTCGCGCACGCAGGTCAGGGTTTCCATCAGACTCATCCCCCAGGCGCCATCACCGACGTAGGCCACCGCCGGGCGTTCAGGGGCAGCCACCTTGGCGCCCATGATGGTCGGAAAAGCATACCCGCAGTTGCCAAAACTCATCGCCGCGAAAAAGCTGTTGGGCTGCTCGAAGCGCAGGTAGCTATTGGACACCGAGCAGATATTACCGATGTCGGTGGACACCATGGCGTCCACCGGCATGGCGGTCTCCAGCTCACCCAGCATTTGGCGCGGATGCATGTAGGGGCTGTCCGCGGATACCGAGCGGCTCCATTGGTCCTGCTCGTGGTCCCAGCTGTCCAGTTCCGACTCCCAGGCCCCCTTCTCGCTACGAAGTTCCGCCAGACGCTGCTCGCGGTTCTGGTGACAGGCCAGTTCGCGTCCACCCAAGCGTTCGATCAGGGCCTGGGCGGCAGCACGCGCATCGCCACAGATGCCCACCGAGATTTCCTTGACCAGACCAAGCATACGGTGATCGATATCGACCTGGATGATGCGTGCATTTTCGGGCCAGTAGTCGATGCCATACTGCGGCAGCGTTCCGAATGGACCCAGACGGGTTCCCAGAGCCAACACCACGTCGGCCCGCTGCAGCAGTTTCATACCGGCCTTGGAGCCCTGGTAACCCAACGGGCCGCACCAGAGCCGGTGGCTGGCGGGAAACGAATCGTTGTGCAGGTAGCTGTTGACTACCGGTGCGTCCAGGTGTTCCGCCAGCGCGACCGCCTCGGCCACCCCGCCCGCCATGACCACACCACCACCCACCACGATCACCGGGAATTGCGCCGTAGCCAGTAGTT
Source organism: uncultured Candidatus Competibacteraceae bacterium (assembly GCA_965371945.1). Classification (GTDB taxonomy): domain Bacteria; phylum Pseudomonadota; class Gammaproteobacteria; order Competibacterales; family JAHEDQ01; genus CBDVAK01. Next base: position 1,198 of record CBDVAK010000313.1, on the reverse strand, counting down.
CCGCTGCCTGGTCGAGGCTGCCCGCCCCGCCCGGACCACGCTCCACCCGTCTCGGGGTCGGAATATTGATGTCGATATCGCCGTAGAAATGATCGCGCGGAATGTTGAGCTGGGTTGGGCCCCGCTCGGCCAACGCCATGTCAAAACACCGGCTGGTGATCTCCGCCATGCGTCCCGGACCGTTGACGTGACCCTGGTACTTGGTGATCTTGGAGAAAATCGGTAGCTGTTCGGTTTCCTGGAAGCCGCCCAGCCCGATGGTGGTGGAACCGGTTTCCGGCGTAATTGCCACCACCGGGGTATGCGCCCAGTAGGCCGCGGCGATCGCAGTCACGAAATTGGTGATTCCCGGGCCATTCTGGCCTATACATACACCGTGGCGCCCGCTGACTCGCGAGTAACCGTCAGCCATGTGCGCGGAACCCTGCTCATGCACGGTAGGGATGAAACGAATCCCGGCGGCGGGAAAGATGTCGAGTGCATCCATATAGGCGGAGCCGACGATTCCGAACACATCGGTCACGCCTTGTGCGACCAGCGTTTCGACGAACGCTTCACTGGGAGTCATGCGCGCCATTGGTGTTTGTCCCCTGCAGGCGGGGCAGCCGCTATCGCAGCCACCCGGTTGATGGATGACCACAGGCTATGCAGGCGGCGACCTGGATGGTAGGGCCAGTTGCCTGAAAATTTGTGTGCCAGCAACAACTACGACCACGGTAGGAACATGAACGACCTCAGAGACATCGAAACACCGGCGCTATTACTCGACAGGGGCAGGCTGGAGGCGAACTGCCGAAAGATGCGCGAGCGACTCGTGGCCCAGGGGGTAGTGCTGCGCCCGCACATGAAAACAGCCAAGTGCGCACAGATCGCCACCATCGCCCTGGGCGCCGACCGGGGCGCCGTCACCGTCTCGACCCTACGCGAAGCACGAGGTCTGCTGGAAGCTGGTTTCGACGACATACTCTATGCGGTCGGTATCACCGCGGCTCGAATCGACGCGATCCAGCAGCTGGCGCAACGCGGCGCGCAGATGACGGTGATCACTGACAACGCCGCGGTTGCCCGGGCGATCAGAGACCACCCGCCAGATGGGCCCGCATTCCGGGTGCTGATCGAAATCGATTGTGGTGGCGGTCGCGCCGGGGTCCTGCCGGACTCTCCGGAACTGATCGAGATTGCCCGGCTGCTGCAGCAG
>CBDVAK010000312.1:0-3879 GCA_965371945.1 uncultured Candidatus Competibacteraceae bacterium | reverse complement strand
GTTCTCAATGCCGGTGCAGCGGCCAGTGGCCAGCGTGCACGCGACCAGGAACGCGGTCGGGACTCCGGTCGCCAGCGGGAGATACGTTAATGGGTCGTTCCACAGGTATGCTCATTGCCATTGCGGTGGGGGCGATACTGCTGATTTCGATGTCGGTTTTTACGGTCGATGAGACTCAACTGGCGGTGCGTTTCAGGCTTGGGGAAATAGTCGAGGATGACTATGAGCCAGGGCTGCATTTCAAGATGCCGTTGATCAACAATGTGCGCAAGTTCGACAAGCGTATTCAAACCCTGGATGCTGAGCCTGAGCGCTTCCTGACAGTTGAAAAGAAGAACCTGATCGTAGATTCGTTCGTGCAGTGGCGGATTTCCAATGTGGGTCGCTTTTACACGTCGGTGGCAGGTGACATGCGCCAAGCCAATATTCGCCTCGATCAGATCATGAAGGATGAGATGCGCAGCGAATTCAGCAAGCGCTCTCTGCAGAGCGCGGTTTCCGGGGAGCGAGGTCAGATCATGGATGCACTGACTACTTCCACCAACATCGAGGCCACGCAGCTGGGCATCGACGTGGTCGATGTGCGCATCAAGCGGATCGATTTGCCGGCGGAGGTCAGCAATTCGGTGTATGCACGGATGCGCGCCGAGCGCGAGCGGGTGGCCAGGGATTTCCGTTCCCGTGGTCGGGAGGCTGCGGAACGAATCGAGGCCGACGCCGACCGGCAGAGCACAGTGATCGAAGCCGAGGCCTTCCGGGACGCGGAAAAACTGCGTGGTTCCGGGGATGCCAGTGCGGCCGAAATCTACGCCAGCGCTTACACCAAAGATCCGGAGTTCTACTCTTTCTATCGGAGTCTGAACGCCTACCGGGGAAGTTTCACTGGTCAGGGTGACATCATGGTGCTGGAGCCGGATTCGGAGTTTTTCCGCTATTTCCGTAACCGGAATCCTGGCGATCCGGGTAGCTGAGGCGATGAGATGTGAGTGGATCGGGCGCCCATCCAGGTTGCCCCGACGAGGGTTCGATGGGGCGTGATCTGCTGATCGCAGTGGCCCTGGTACTGGTCATCGAGGGTGTGCTGCCGTTCCTGAGCCCGGGAGGCATGCGCAAGGCCTGGACCCAGATGGCCAGTCTTGATGACCGTACCTTGCGAATTGCGGGGCTGGTGAGCATGCTTGCCGGCGCCATCATTCTTCAGTTTCTCCACTAAGGAGCCTGTGATCTATTCGTGAACTCGCATCTTGTGGCCAATATGGTCGGCTTCTGCGTTGCAAGTCTTCACAATAGCTTGCTATTGCGTGCGCCCTGCGCCTTGAATCTGTCCATTTTCTTCCGCAACCTGCTTCGTCCGGAATAAATCAGAGGCGCCCCAAGCAACCCGAACGGATTCGATCTCATGACTTCCGAAGACCGCTGGTTGTTACCAGAGGGTGTCGAAGAGATCCTGCCTCCGGTGGCTGCCCGGCTGGAGCAGTTGCGACAGGATCTGCTGGTCCTCTACAGGCGCTGGGGCTATGAACTGGTGGCCCCCCCTTTCATAGAGTTTCTGGAGTCCCTGTTGACCGGGACCGGCAACGACCTGGATCTGCAGACCTTCAAGCTCATCGATCAGCTGAGTGGTCGTCTGATGGGCATCCGCGCCGACATGACTCCACAGGTGGCGCGCATCGAGGCGCATCACCTGAAACGTGACGTGCCTGTCCGCCTTTGCTACAGCGGGACCGTTCTGCACACGCGCAACAGTGCTTTCGCCGGAACCCGCAGTCCCTTGCAGATCGGTGCCGAATTGTTTGGTCATCGCGGATTCGAGAGTGACCTGGAAGTGCTCAGCCTGATGCTGGAATCGCTGCAACTGGCGTCGGTGGCGAACGTCCATGTCGATCTTGGGCACGTCGGCATTTTCCGGGCCCTGGCCCGGCGGGCCGGATTGGGGGCATCGCGAGAGGCAACCCTGTTCGAGGCGCTGCAACGCAAAGCGATTCCTGAGCTGGAGCAGTTGCTGGCCGACTGGCAATTGCCTCGGGATGATCGCGATATGCTGGCGGCACTGGTCCACCTCAATGGCGGCGAGGAGGTTCTTGTCGAGGCAGACCGGTTGTTTTCCAGTGCCGGCGGAGAGATCCAGCAGGCCCTCGAGTATTTGCACCAGCTGGCGGCTGCCTTGCAGCGCCGATATCAGATGCCGGGAATGCATTTTGATCTCGGGGAGCTGCGCGGTTACGGCTATCATACCGGGGTGGTGTTCAGTGCCTATGTACCGGGTCTCGGTCGGGCGGTGGCCAATGGCGGGCGCTATGACGACATCGGCCAGGTGTTCGGCCGTGCGCGACCCGCTACCGGCTTCAGCGCTGACCTCAAGACGCTGCTGAGCTTGTCGGCCGACCAAAATTGCTCACCGCCGCAGGCAATCTATTCGCCGCGTAGCGACGACTCTGCTCTCGATGCCATGGTCAGCGAGCTACGCGAGCGTGGTGAAATCGTGATTTGTGAACTGCCTGGCCAAAGTGGCGGAGCCGCTGATCTGGCATGCGATCGCTTGCTGGTCAGGACCAGGGATGGTTGGAGCGTGGAACCCGTTTTCGGTTCCTGAAGATTCCCGGTGGGGTCGAGTCAGATGAGCAAGAGTGTCGTCGTAATCGGAACCCAGTGGGGTGACGAGGGCAAGGGCAAGATTGTTGACTTGCTGACCGAGAAGGCGGCTGCTGTTGTGCGCTTTCAGGGCGGACACAACGCAGGTCACACATTGGTGATCGGTGGAGAAAAGACGGTATTGCATCTGATCCCGTCGGGTATTCTCCACCCGTCGGTTGATTGCCTGATCGGCAACGGTGTGGTCCTGTCACCCGAGGCGCTGCTGCGTGAAATCGATCAGCTCGGCGGTCGCGGTGTGGAAACGCGTGGGCGCCTGCGCATCAGCGCGGGTTGTCCTCTCATCCTTCCATACCATGTCGCGCTCGATCAGGCGCGTGAATGGGCGCGTGGCAGCGATGCGATCGGTACCACCGGGCGTGGTATCGGTCCGGCCTACGAGGACAAGGTCGCGCGACGCGCGGTGCGATTGGGCGATCTGTTTCATCGCGAACGGTTTGCCGCCAAGCTCGGCGAGGTGCTGGATTTCCACAATTTCGTGCTCGCCAACTACTTTCGTCGCGAAAGGCTGGATTTTCAGCAGATCCTGGATGAAACGCTGGCGATGGCCGAGCGCCTGCAGCCGCTGGTGTGCGATGTGACCGGCGTGCTGGGGGCTTACCGTGAAGCCGGCGACAGAGTGTTGTTTGAAGGCGCCCAGGGTGCTTTGCTGGACATCGATCATGGCACTTACCCGTTCGTGACTTCCTCCAACACGACTGCCGGTAGCGCCGCGACAGGTACCGGCATGGGGCCGGGCTATCTGGACTACGTGCTCGGAATTACCAAGGCCTACACCACGCGGGTGGGATCCGGCCCTTTTCCTACCGAATTGTCCGATGAGGTCGGTGGCCATCTGGCCGCGGTGGGCCGTGAATTCGGTGCCACTACCGGCCGCCCGCGGCGTTGCGGCTGGTTCGATGCCGTGGCCCTGCGCCGGGCGATTCTGGTCAACAGCGTCAGCGGTCTGTGTCTGACCAAGCTTGATGTACTCGACGGCCTCGACACGATCCAGGTCTGCGTCGGTTACCAGCTTGACGGGAAGCGGCTGGATGCTCCGCCGATGGGTGCGGACGAGGTGGCGGAGTGCGTACCGGTGTACGAGGTATTGCCGGGTTGGCAGCAGTCCACCGTAGGGCTTCGGCGACTGCAGCAGCTCCCTGAAAATGCGCGCGCCTATATCCGTCGAATCGAGGAGCTGACCGGCGCGGGTGTCGATATCATATCGACCGGACCCGACCGCGATGA
>CBDVAK010000311.1:0-3884 GCA_965371945.1 uncultured Candidatus Competibacteraceae bacterium | reverse complement strand
TTGACATACTCGGGCGTGCCGAACGCTGGCGCGCCTGATTTCATATCCACATTGGAGGTAAAACCACCGTACATGACCGGAGCACCGGCTCTGACGATCTGGGTAAAAGCGATGCCGGCCAGCGCCTCGGCATTCTGTTGAGCCAAAGCACCCGCCAGGGTGATCGGCGCCATCGCACCGGCGAGGGTAAACGGTGTCACCACCACGACCTGGTTGCGCCCCGACATCTCGATAATGCCCTGCAACATCGGGCGATCCATCCGCAACGGTGAGTTGGTGTTGATGACGGTGAACAGGCTGGGCTCGCGGTCGAGCTGCTGGTCGCTGATACCGCGGGCGATACGCACGATCTCCAGACCATCGCGATTGCGTTCGGCACCCAGCGAATAGGCATGGAACACTTTGTCGGTGAGAGTGGCGCAATCGTACAGGCCGCGCAGATGACGGATCGACGGATGCCAGTCCACCGGCTCCACCGGATAGCCGCCGATGACATGGATGATGTTGAGTTGCTGCGCCAGACGCAGCAGGTTCCGAAAATCCCGGTGGTTGCCGGGCCGGCGCCCGCCCGCGGCATCGGACACGTTGGGCGCGCTGCCGATCATCGCAAAGCTCAGGCTGCTGCCGCCGATATGCAGATTGTGGGCAGGATTTCGCGCATGCATGGTGAACTCCGATGGCGCCAGCGCCACGGTATCCATCACCATAAGGGGGTCAAACCGTACTCTGAGACCATCCTTGTCGAGTTCCGCTCCGGCATCGGCCAGCAGACGCCTCGCCTCCGGCAGCAGTACTTCGATCCCAATTTCCTGCAAAATGGTCAGAGACGCCCGGTGGATCGCCTCGAGTTGATCGTTGCCGAGCAGTTGCAACGGGCCGAAGTGTAGTTCGGGTTGATGCCAGGGCAACTGCGACACTACCCCACCGCCACGCTGTGCCAGGCGGCTGCGGCGCGATCGACCTGCGGATCTGGGGACCTGGTCTGACATGCGATCAGCCCATCTCGGGTGTCAAGGTCCCTTTGCCGGCAACCACGATATCGAACCGGGCCTTCATCTGCACCGCTGCCGGCGGGGCTACCGGTTCAAACGCCACCATCACCGCAGCGCGCTGCTCCGGATTCAAGCGGCTGACCACGAAATCACGATCGTTGTCTTCGCGGCCGGCCACATACATCTGGGTGACAAACACCGGTAGGCCGGCTCTGTACACCGCAAAGTGGATGTGTGGAGCACGACCGGGATAGGGCACCGGTCTAATAGTGCGGAACCGATAGAAACCGTCGCTGTCAGTGACGGTATGGCCGAAACCCTGGAAACCGGGATCAGCCACTCGCGAAGCGCGCTCGCGGGGGTGCCGGTACCGACCGTTGGCATCGCACTGCCAGATCTCGATCCGGGCACCGGCAATAGGACGACCCCGCTCTCCCAGCAGGCGGCCGTCGAGATCGGTAATGATGCCGCGCGCCGGCAGCTCCCGGCCGGCAACACGGGTGAGGTCGTTGTCCCGCGTGGCCGGCGGTTGGGTCGGGTAGAAGGGACCGGCGGTTTGCGGCGGTGTCAGCGTCAGCGCACCGACCGAGCCGGTCAGCAGCACGGCACTGCCCCCACCGAGCGCGGCCAACAAACGACGGCGACGTTGATCGTGGTACATCATGTTCACATCAACCTCCCGGGACGAACTCACCCACAACGGGGTAAACTACAACAAAATACGCATTCTTGTGTTTGACGTCGCCTGCCGCTCCCGGTTCACTCGCGTGCGCCGGACCCGCCGTGATGGTGTTCAAGCATGACTGTGCCTGGCAGTTGACAGTACTGCATCATTGACGCTGGGGTAAGACAAGAAATGGCTTCCATCGAACACGAAACGTCCGAATTCGACCAGGCCGCCGAGCAATCGGTCGCGCTTGGCAACCACCTGGTCGAGCAGGACCCTGAAGTCAACCATTGGGAGGTAGCCTCCGGCCTGCTGGCGGGCGCCGTGCACTTCTGGCTTTACACCCGGCAGCCCTGTGGAGACGATGGTTGCGAGGTTTGCCCGGAAATCGATACCGCCGAGAAGCGCCTCGCGCTGCTGCTCGACGAGATTCAAAAGTCGGCTCAGGAAAGCGACTACTACCACACCCCCCTCGATACCAACGTCGGCAGGGCCTGAGGCTGGAAAACAACGACAGCAGCGGCAAACTGACAGCCTATCTGGAGACGAACGTCAGTGGATTTCGCGGACCGCTCAGCATGGAGAAATTTGCCGGCGGGCAATCCAACCCGACTTATCTGCTGACAGCAGCGAGCGGCCGCTATGTGCTGCGCCGCAAACCACCGGGTCAGTTGCTGAAGTCCGCCCATGCCGTGGACCGGGAGTTCAGAGTGCTGCGGGCTCTGGCCACAACCGATGTCCCGGTGGCCCACGCCTATCATCTGTGTACCGATGAATCCGTCATCGGCGCCATGTTCTACCTCATGAGCTACGAGGATGGTCGGATATTCTGGGACCCGGCGCTGCCCGGGCTTGCCCGTGACCACCGTGGCCCGGTTTTCGACGAGATCGTGCGGGTGCTGGCCGGATTGCATGAGGTGGACACCGGGGCGGCCGGCCTGGGTGACTACGGCAGACCCGGCAACTATTTCGAGCGCCAACTGAGTCGCTGGATCAAACAATATCGCGCCTCCGAAACGGCAACCATCGAGGCCATGGAAATACTGATCCGCTGGCTACCCGGTCACCTGCCCGCGGATGACGGTCAGGTCAGCCTGATTCATGGCGACTACCGGATCGACAACCTGATTTTCCACCCCAGCCGACCACGCATAGTTGCCGTGCTGGATTGGGAACTCTCCACACTGGGGCATCCGCTGGCGGACCTGGCCTATTTCTGCATGTGCCTGCGATTGCCGGCCAGCGGTTACATCGCCGGGTTGGGAGATGCCAACGGAAAGCGGTTGGGAATCCCCGACGAAACACAGATCATCGAGCGCTATTGCGAGCTGAGAAGTCTGGGCGGCATCGACAACTGGCATTTCTATCTGGCCTTCAGCTTCTTTCGTCTCGCGGCTATTTGCCAGGGTGTGCTGAAACGTGCGCTGGATGGCAACGCATCGAGTGCGCGGGCCACGGAGATCGGCGGCCTGGCCGGCCCCCTGGCACGCCAGGGCTCCGAACTGATCGATTTCGCCTAACCCCGAGGATACCCACCATGGATTTCTCCTACAGCCCCGGGACCGAGGCGCTGCGTGCTCGTGTACAGGCATTCATGGATGATCATATCGTGCCGCGGATTCGAGCCTGGAACAAAGCGGTGGCAGCCGGTCACTATCCGCCCCCGTTCATGGAGGAGCTGAAAGCGCTGGCCCGCTCGGAAGGTCTCTGGAACCTGTTCCTGCCGGGTCTCGAGGACCACGAACCCGGCACTCGTCTAAGCAACCTGGAATATGCCCCGCTGGCCGAGATCATGGGTCGTGTGAGCTGGGCTCCCGAGGTATTCAACTGCAATGCTCCGGACACCGGCAACATGGAGCTGTTGCACCTGTTCGCCACCCCCGAACAGCGCCAGCGCTGGCTGGTGCCCCTGCTCGACGGCACGATTCGCTCGGCGTTCGCCATGACCGAGCCCGACGTGCCCTCCTCCGACGCCACCAACATCCAGACCCTGATCGAACGCCGCGGTGAGGACTATGTGGTCAACGGTCGCAAGTGGTTTATCACCAATGCCGCCCATCCTCACTGCAGGCTTCTGATCGTGATGGGCAGGACCGACCCCGATGCGGAAGTGCACCAGCAACAAAGCATGGCCTTGGTTCCGCTCGACACGCCCGGCGTCAAGATAGTACGCAACATCAACATCATGAACCACCATGCCCCCGAGGGTCATTGCGAGATCCTGT
>CBDVAK010000310.1:0-3884 GCA_965371945.1 uncultured Candidatus Competibacteraceae bacterium | reverse complement strand
CAGACGCAATGTCACGAATCTACCCGATAGCCTACTTCAACGGCAGCTACCTGCCTGTCGACAAAGTCTGCATCTCGCCCCTGGACCGCGGCTTTTTGTTCGCGGACGGTGTCTACGAAGTCGTCCCCGTATACGGAGGCGAAGCCTTCCGGCTGAACCAACACCTGCAGCGGCTGGCGGCCAGCCTGGGAGCCATCGGGCTGCAAACCGAACACGACAGCGATAGCTACACAGACCTGCTGACCGGACTGATCGGACGCAACCAGTTCGATGACGGCGCTCTGTATCTGCAGATCACCCGTGGCGCGCCCGCGACCCGCGATCACGCCTATCCACAGGCAACCGAACCCACGATCTACGCCCATGCGTTCTCCATGAATCCGCCCAAAGACGATCCGGTGGCGGCCGCCATCGACACCGTCACCCGGCCCGACATCCGCTGGGGTGCCTGCAACATCAAGTCGATTGCGCTGCTGGCCAACGTCATGGCGCGCCAGGAGTCCTGGAACGACGGCGCCGGGGAAACCATCCTGGTCCGTGACGGCAACATCACCGAGGCATCCGCCAGCAACGTGTTCATCGTCGAATCCGGTGCCCTGATCACCACGCCCCGCGGCACCGACATCCTCGCCGGTATCACCCGCGGCGTGATCCTGGAGCTGGCCGCCGCCAACGACATCGAATGCCGTGAAGAACGGTTTTCGCTGCAGCGTATGATGGATGCCGATGAGCTCTGGGTGACCAGTTCCACCAAGGAGATCAGCCCGGTGCGCAGGGTTGACGGCAAAACCGTGCGCGGAGCCCCCGACTGGCCGATGTGGCGGCGCATGTCCGGGCTCTACCAGCAAGCCAAGTCATCCCTACCTGCAGCAACGTGAACACCGACACCCTGTTCGAGTTTCCCTGTGCGTTCCCGATCAAGGCGATGGGAAAGGTCGGTGAGGCATTCCCGGAGCTGGTGATCGACATCGTCCGCCGCCACAGTCCCGAACTGGACCACAGCCGGATCAATATCCGCGCCAGCAGCAAGGGCAGCTACCAGTCGGTAACCATAACCATCCGCGCACTCAGCCGGCAACAGCTCGACGCCATCTATCAGGATCTCAGCGACTGCGAACAAGTCATGATGGCGCTTTGATGGCGTCGGTGGCTGCAGCCGCGGTGCGCTCGAGCGTGGTCTGCCGCCATCTGGGTTTGCGCGACTACACCCCGGTGGTCGAGGCCATGCGTGTGTTCACCGAGCGCCGCACACCGGATCAACCCGATGAGTTGTGGCTGCTGCAACACCCGCCGGTGTTCACCCTGGGGATGGCCGGCAAAACCGAGCACCTGCTTGCCCCCGGCGACATTCCAGTGATCCGTACCGACCGCGGGGGTCAGGTAACCTACCACGGCCCGGGTCAGCTGGTGGTGTACACGCTGATTGACCTCAAGCGCGCCCAAATCGGGGTTCGCAAGCTGGTGACCGTGCTGGAACAAGTGGTGGTGGGGTTACTGGCCGACTACGGTATCAGCGCCTGCAGCCGCGTGGATGCGCCCGGCGTCTACGTCGACGGCCGCAAGATCGCTTCGCTGGGGCTGCGGGTACGGCATCGCTGCAGTTATCATGGCTTGAGCCTCAACGTGGACATGGATCTGTCACCGTTCCAGCGCATCGACCCCTGCGGTTATCCAGGTCTGGGCATGACCCAACTGGCCGAGCAGGTAGCGGGGGTAACAATCGAGGAAACTGCTGAGCGATTGTTGCGAAAACTCGCATCCGATCTGGGCTACACTGAAATCATTGCGGCCCGGGAGGCTGATCTAGGATAGATCAGCCTCCCGGGCCATCAGGTGAAACCCTCACGGCAGGCCACAGCATGAGCGAACAATCCACCAGCAGCCGGCCGCGACGTCTGGTGCGCGGCGACAAACTGCGCGGCGCCGACAAGATGGCGCGCATTCCGGTCCGGTTCGAGCCTACCGCACCCGGCAGCCAGCTGCGCAAACCGCGCTGGATTCGCGCCCGGTTTCCGGGCAGCCCCGAGGTCATCCGTCTTAAGAAGGTACTGCGGCAAAACCGGCTGCATACGGTGTGCGAGGAAGCCAGCTGCCCCAACCTGGGCGAGTGTTTCGGCCACGGTACCGCCACCTTCATGATCATGGGCGATATCTGCACCCGTCGCTGCCCGTTCTGCGATGTCAGCCACGGCCGTCCCAATCCGCTGGACCCGGCCGAGCCCGCCAGCCTGGCGCGCACAGTCGCCGCCATGGGGCTGCGCTACGTCGTCATCACCTCGGTGGACCGAGACGATTTGCGCGACGGCGGCGCAGCCCACTTCGCACAGTGCATCAGCGCGCTGCGCGAGTCCTGCCCGAATACCCGCATAGAGATTCTGACCCCCGATTTTCGTGGCCGCATGACGGTGGCGCTGGAACTGTTGGACACGGCACCACCCGATGTTTTCAATCACAATCTGGAAACCGTGCCGCGGCTCTACAAACGCGCCCGTCCCGGCGCCGACTATCAATGGTCGCTGACGCTGCTGCGTGATTTCGGCGCCCGTCACCCTCAGTTGCCCACCAAGTCGGGGCTGATGCTCGGTCTGGGCGAGACCCTGGACGAAGTAGCCGGGGTAATGGAAGATTTGCGCGCCCACGGCGTGACCATGCTGACCCTGGGGCAGTATCTGCAGCCCAGCAGACACCATCTGCCGGTCGAACGCTATCTGCATCCGGACGAATTCGACACCTTGCGCGAACGCGGTGACGCCATGGGCTTCGCCCACGTGGCTTCCGGGCCAATGGTGCGCTCTTCTTATCACGCCGACCAACAGGCGGCCGGGGCGCTGGAAGAATCGTGAGTGACAGCTCGATAGATGTAGACCATATTCCGCCGATCGAGGAGATTGGGTGTGGGTGTTGCATGCCAGGGGACGCCGTGAATACGTCCCTGTAGGCTTGACGGCAATATCCGCAGTGTTTCAACAAGCTGGGGAGTGTGGGTGCGGGCAGTGCCTACCGGGACACGCCGTGAATACATCCCTGTAGGCTCGACAGCGGCTTCCCTGCCGCTGACGGTCCCGGAAGGCACCACCCGCACCCACCCATCCGGATTGTCTGATTGAACGTGAGCGGGAACTCTTGACATGGATTGGATAAACATCAGCAGGATGCTGGAATCGTTGTTGCTGCCCCCCGGTGCACTCATACTGCTGGCACTGTTGGCCCTGCTGATGGCCCGGATCAGTGCGCGTGGCGGGCGCATCGGGATTGCCACCGTGGTGCTGGGGCTCTACGTTGCCAGCGTACCGCTGACCGCGGCGCTGCTCGCCGGTCTGTTGCAGTTCTACCCCGCGCTGAGCGCCGAACAAGCACTAGAAAGTAGCGCCGACGCCATCGTGGTGCTGGGCGCCGGTACTCGCCGCAACGCCCCCGAATACGGTCACGCGACGGTGTCGGCTCTGGGGCTGGAGCGGCTGCGACTGGCTGCGCGACTGGCGAAAGCCACCGGTCTGCCGGTGCTGACCAGCGGCGGTCAACCCATCCTGGATACCAGCAGTGAAGCCCGACGTATGGCCGCGGTGTTGCAGCAGGATCTCGGGATCGACACCGTATGGCTGGAGGAACGCAGCCGCAATACGGCTGAAAATGCCCGCTACTCAGCCACGATGCTGCGCGAGAACAATGTCGAACGGGTGATACTGGTCAGCCACGCGATCCACATGCCGAGAGCCGTAGCCAGCTTTCGCGATACCGGGTTGACGGTGATCCCCGCCCCCACTGGATTCTACCGCTCACAACTCGACCCGCTGTCGCTGCGCAGCTGGCTACCCAACCCGGGAGCGGCCTTTTTTATCGCATCCGCGGTACGCGAACTGGTCGCCATCGCCTGGTACCGGTTC
>CBDVAK010000309.1:0-3886 GCA_965371945.1 uncultured Candidatus Competibacteraceae bacterium | reverse complement strand
GTCAATGCAGGCGGCGTGAGACGCCTGGGGCGGGCCATCCCGGAAATTCCGATCTCGGTCGCCGCGGCGAAGATCTGGGACGAGATTGAAATGCTGGTCGAGGACGATTGCGGTTTCGAGTCCTCGTGTCAGATCAAAGTAGCCGAAACAGCGGAAGGTCTGAGCCAACTGGAGAGCCGTGCCGAGCAGCTTAGACAACTCGGGTTCAACCATGAGCAGATAATCGATAGAGACACGTTGCGCGAGTTATTGCCTGCAGTCGCACCCCACTGTGTAGGTGGAATGATCGTTGAGGGCGATGGACATGCCAACCCGTTCCGTACCGTCCAGGCATTCAGGCGGAGATGTGAGAATCTGGGCGTTCGCTTCAAACAAGGTACCGAAGTCCACGGGATCAGGCGCATAGCCGCAATCTGGCAGGTACAGACTCATCATTGCGTGATCGAGTCACCCGGTTTGGTCAACTGTGCGGGGGCATGGGGAGGCAGAATCGCCATGATGCTGGGAGAAACGGTTCCGGTGGAAGCGCGCGCACCCATGCTCATGATCACGGCCCGCATGCCCCATTTCGTAACGCCCGTGGTCGGTATCCAGGGCCGAACCTTGTCATTCAAGCAGTTCGCGAACGGTACGGTCTTGATCGGAGGCGGACATGAAGGACAAGCAAATCCCGAAACGAACGGGACTGATCTCGACTATGGCGGTCTGGCAATCAACGCACGCACCGCGATTGAGATCTTTCCGGTCATGCGCGAGGCCCGCATCGTGCGCTGCTGGGCCGGCATAGAGGGGATGATGCCTGACCGGATTCCGGTGATAGGCCCCAGCCAGGCGGAAGGCGCATTCCACGCTTTCGGCTTTTCCGCCCATGGGTTTCAGCTTGGCCCCGTGGGTGGCAAGATCCTGAGTGATCTGTTACTCGACGGACGAACGGAACTACCCATCACGCCATTTCGAATCGACCGCTTCTCCGCGGGCTAGTGCCGGGGTGGAACCGGTACACCCCGTCTCCCGGCACTTTGGCTGTATTGCACAGGAATTTATTGACAGGATTCGCCCAACCACCGTACACAGGGATACATCATGAAAAAGCTCATCAACAGTGTCGACACTCTGCTCGATGAAAGCCTGTCCGGATTCTGCGCGGCGCACGCTGACATCGTCAGTGCGGGCGAACAAGCCCGATTCGTCCGTCGCAGTTCGCTCAAGACCGGCAAGGTGGCCCTGATTTCCGGTGGCGGAAGTGGCCATGAACCGTTGCACGCCGGGTTCGTCGGCATCGGCATGCTGGACGCCGCCTGTCCGGGGGAAGTGTTCACCTCGCCCACTCCCGACCAGATGATTGCTGCCGCGGACGCCGTCGATACCGGTGCGGGCGTGTTGTTCATCGTCAAAAACTACGAGGGCGACGTGATGAACTTCGAGATGGCAGCGGAGATGTGCCAAGCGCAAACTCTCAGCGTCATCACCGATGACGACGTGGCGGTCGAGAAATCCACCTTTTCCACCGGCCGACGCGGTGTCGCCGGTACGCTGGTGGTCGAAAAAGTGGTCGGCGCCGCTGGTGAGCGCGGCGACAATCTGGCCGACCTCAAATCCCTGGGCGAGCGTATCAACGCAGCGACACGTTCGATGGGAGTCGCGCTGACCAGTTGTACGGTGCCGGCCGCGGGTAAACCCACATTCGAAATTGGTGATGATGAGATGGAAATGGGCGTCGGTATTCATGGCGAGCCCGGAAGGCGCCGGATCGCATTGGCCTCCGCCGACGACATCGCCGCGGAGATGGTCGAGGCCATCATCGGTGATTTTGATACGCAAACCGGAGGCCAGGCGTTGCTGCTGGTCAACGGTTTTGGCGCCACACCCGCCATGGAACTGTATGTGCTCTATGGCGCGGCCCGCAAGCGCCTGGAAGCTGCCGGCGTACAGGTGGTGCGCTCGCTGGTGGGCAACTATGTCACCTCGCTGGAGATGGCCGGGGCTTCCATCACGGTATCGATGCTTGACGAGGAAGCAACAGCGCTGTGGGATGCTCCGGTGCACACCGCAGCGCTGCGCTGGGAACTCTGATTCCAGCGGCCGGTACCACCGGCCGGCAACCAAGGACCACGCCTGGATCTCGCGTAAGAACAACTGCTCATGTTGATCGCCCTCAAGGTACTGGAAATCGTGGCACCGGTGTTTCTGCTGACGCTGGCAGGCTGGCTGTGGGTGCGTCGTGGGCTGACATACGACATCGAGTTCATTACCCGCATGGCGATGTCGTTCGCCGTACCCTGCCTGCTCTTTTCGGTACTGACCACGGTCGATATCGACCGTCAGGCTTTCCGCGCCATCGCCGTCGCCAGCGTGGCGCTGTACGCTGCGGTCACCTTGGGGGCATGGTTTCTGTCGCTGGCACTTGGGCTCGACCGGCGCACCTATCTGGCGCCGCTCAGTTTCGGCAATACCGGCAACATTGGCCTGCCACTATGCCTGTTCGCTTTCGGGGAAATCGGGCTGGCCTATGCCGCGGTGGTGTTCGCGGTCATGGCAGCGATTTCATTCACGGCCGGTATCTGGATGGTGACCGGTGGCGCCTCGCCCAGGGCAGCACTCACGCAGCCCATATTTGCGGGTGCGGCCTTGGGAATCCTGTGGGCGGCGATGGACTGGCCAGTGCCGGTCGCGGTTGCCAACACCCTGCAGCTCGCCGGTCAGATGGCCATTCCCATGATGCTGATGACGCTGGGCGTTTCGATCGCCAAGCTCAGTGTGCACGGACTCGGCAAGGCACTGGCGCTAACGTTGGTGAAAGTGGTGCTGGGCGTGGGCATCGCGACCGCTGTCGCCCATTGGCTGCGGCTGGATGAAGCAGCCCGCGGGGTGTTGATCCTGCAGGCGGCCATGCCAGTGGCGGTGACCAGTTACCTGCTTGCTGAGCGTTATGAGGCGAATCCCACCGCGGTCGCCGGCCTGGTGGTGGTGTCGACGCTGGTGGCAGCCGCCACGATGCCGGTATTGCTGGCGTTTCTGGTCTGACGCTCTCACCTGCTCGCCATCGATGTAAAAAAAATAGCTCCAAGCACGTCTTGGGTGTTTCGCCCATAGGGCAGTGTCAGCTAGAATATCGGCCCTCGAAAAATCGATTCGGCCAGGAGAACCATGTGGAACAAGCGGAACTAGAGCTACAACTGAAAACGTGGAAAAAGCTTGCGGTCAGCAAGCAGATTTTGATTGGGGCCGCCACCGATGCCTTGGGATTGAGTGCGGAATGCAGTCGTGAAGAGTTGAAGGATGCACTCGATTCAGCGACCCAGCGCGCGCTCGAAGCCGACGCCAAGGTCACCAGCGCGAAAAAGGAAGCCGACGCCAACATCGCCGCAGTAGAGGCGAGACTGACACAGGCCGGGCGCAAACTCGCCGGTATGCAGGCAGTGCTGAAGGATGCCGATGCGCAGCGACAGGGCCTGGAAGAGCGCCTGGACGCCACCCGCGAGACCAACATCCTGGAAGTGAAAAAGCTCACGGCACAACTGGTGGAGAAACAGAAAGCGCTCAAAGCCATCAATGTGGCTCTGGCTGACACACCGGAGAACGTGGTCAAGAAGCTCAAGAATCTAAGGAAGGAAAAGATGGAGGAAGCCGCGGTCCGTAAAGGCGCGGAAAGCGATGTACGTTCGCTGCGCAAGGACAAGCAGAAGCTGGAAAAAGAGCGCGACGAGTTACAGGCCACCGCGAAGGACGCCGCCAAGCTGGTTGAACAGCACCGGGAACTGCATACCCTGTGTGAGACGCTGCACGAGCAAGCTGCATCGACTGCGGATGAAGGCGCCGAGCTGGCCACGGTAACCGAGCTGAATGAGGAACTGCTCAAGAAAATCGTGCCGGACACCGAGTCCGA
>CBDVAK010000308.1:0-3899 GCA_965371945.1 uncultured Candidatus Competibacteraceae bacterium | reverse complement strand
GCCAACCCGGATCACACCCCCAGGTTGCTGAGCAGCAGATCGGACACCAGCCGCTCCACCGGTGCGTAGTCATCTGTCAGCATCGGTAGCTGCCGCATGGGAGTGCCATTCGCTTCAACCTGCTCCGTGACCCGTAACCAGCGCCGGTCGAAACCCCGCTGGGCGGTCAGCGTGGCGGGTGGAGCGCGAGCGTTGCTGGCGGAAATAACCCAGGTCTGGCGCTGATCGACTGCGCCACCTTCCTCCAACCATACGTGTACGTATCTGAATTCACCGCGCAGCGTCTTGACCAGACTCTTGACCAGCAGCGGGTCGTCAGGGGCATCGACGATGTTGAGCACGTAGAGCCCATCAGCCGCTAGCCTCGTCCTGACCAGCCGCGCATACTCAGCGGTCACGAAATGATAGGGCACCACCACATCGTGAAATACGTCGCCCACGATGACGTCGAAAGACGCCGCCGGCATGCGCTCCAGGGCAACCCGCGCGTCCATCGTCAAGATACGCATGCGTTCCAGCGAAACGTACATCCGCGCCGCTGCCGTGCGAGTCACCTGTGGATCAATCTCTGCCACCGTGACCACGGCCTGACCGGCCGTCTCCAGTACCGCACGCGGCAGCGTGTAGCCTCCCCCTCCGGCAAAGAAATAGCGAAGTGACGCTGCCCGCTCACCGAAGTGGTCGAGTACCAGTTCATCCATCAACTGCACATAAGGCGAGACCAGCATGGCTGCATCGGTCGCGTGGTTGACACTGTGCATGAGATGATCGAGCACCATGATACGCGCGTTGCCAAACGGCACCATTTCCGGTACATCGACGACGCGAATGCAGTAGTACTGGCTCTCACGGTCACAGGGTTGCGCAAACCCCATCCGCAGCCACGTCGGCAATGCCACCAGCAACGCGGCGATCAATAACAGGGGCACCAACGCCCGGCCCCGTCGAAACAAAAAGGGCGATGCCAGCAGCACCAGTGCGACCGCGGTTGCCGTGACCACTACACGGGTGCCGAAATATTGAATCAGCCAATAACCAGCGGCGAAGGTCCCGAGTATGCTGCCCAGCGCCGCCAGCGCGTGCATACGACCGACCACGTGGCCGGCGCGCGCGTCCAAACGCAAGGCCATGGCGGTAAGCAGCGGTCCCACCATGCCGATCAACGCCGCAGGCACAAAGAACAGACTCAACACGTAGAGGAAACTGGCGCTGAGCAGATCCAGTTCGCTGTCCTGTATCACCGGCGCCACCAGCGTCAGGGTCAACAGCAGGGCGACCGAGGTCAAACCCGCCAGCCCAAGGATGACACCGGCACTGCGTTCGCCCGCACCGCGATCCGCCTGCACACCGCCGAGCCAGTTGCCCAACGACAAACCAGCCAGTATCACACCGATCACCGAAGTCCAGGTGTATAGCGACACCCCGACATAGGGGGCGATGAGGCGTCCGGCCACCACTTCCAGCACCAGCAGCAGCGCCGAAGACAGAAATACGGTCGCGCCATACCAGGCCAGGCGTCCACGATGCCGGCTACGCTCATTGTGAGCGGCGACACTCACGCAGACCACCGCTGCCTGTAGCCCGACCACACCATATCGACTACCTTATTCACTTCCAGAATCCTGTTCGACGAACGCCGTGATCCAGAGGAGGCAGCAACGCCATGCAGCACCTGCAAACACTATCGACGATCGCCATACTGTGCTTTTCCACACCGCTCCAAGCGCAGCAGGTAACCCCTTTCGAACCCCCGAAGGTATCTTATTCAGCCACTCGCGTCATGACCACGGCCCAAGGCAGCATTGAGCAGCAGGTGCAGGCAACCCCGGATAAATCACGTTCCACCACCGAGATGGGGGGGCAGCAATCGATCACGATCGTACGCAATGATCTCGGTGTCGTATGGATGGTGCTGCCCGGCGGCATGTATATCGAGAGCAGCCTCGACGATGCAGAGGGTCTGGCGCAGTCGGGTGCCAGCGGCCCGGAAACCATGCGCTTCACTGAACGCCGGAAAGTGGGTGTGGAAACGGTCAACGGTTATCGTGCGACCAAATACAAGGTAGCGGGTGAACAACCCGGTGACGGACGGATGGACGGCTTTTTCTGGGTCACCGACGAGCAGATTCCGGTGCGCATGGACATGGACATGACCATGGACAGTGGCGAGAAAATGTCGATGCGCATGGATCTCAAGAATCTGGTACTCGCCCCTCAGCCGGCTTCACTGTTCGAACTGCCCCCCGGAAGTACGAAAATGCCAACCGCCGGGGGCGGATTGTTTGGCGGCCTGTTCGGGGGCAATACCGACAAGGCCGCCAAAGACCAGCCGAATTTCGGTGACCAGGCTACCGACGCCGCCACCGAGGGCGCCAAAAACGCCACCCTCAACGAGATTCAAAATCAGGTGCAGGACTCCCTGCAAAAGGGTTTCAGCAAGCTGTTTGGCAACTGAATGAGGCAACTGCGCCAACAGCGGAGTAGCCGGTGACCGCTGCAAGGTCGCACGATTTCGGCACAAGCTGGATTCCACCGAGTCGGAAATGCGTGCCGCCGAGGACCTGCTCCACGAGCTGGAGGACCGGCGCGGCGCTGCTGTTCGTACTCGGCGCAGGCACCCGGCGGCGTGTCAGCTGTACAGTTATTTCTCCGAGACGGCCTCGATGGTGATCCCGCCCCTCGCCTTTTGTAGCACGGTCACACGGCAGCTGCGGGGATCAATCGTGGCTACGACCTTGTCGCGGATATCGACCACCAGCCGTTCACAGAACACCGCACGATCGCGAAAGCTCCACAGATACATCTTCAAACTCTTTGATTCAATACACAATGCTCCGGGCAGATACTCGATTGCCACCGTATAGAGATCGGGCTGCCCGGTCACTGGGCACAGACTACTGACCTCGTCGGAAGTCATGACCACGGTGCCCAGTCCCGCGGGCGCCGGAAAAGTGTCCAGATCATCGCTCGGGCCGCTGACGTTGCGCCCCAGATACTTGGGCTCCATGTGCTCAAACCATCCTCAGGAAAGTGCCGGGACAAATTCATGGTCAGGGTGCCGCCAGAGATTTATCGTCATTCGGCCATTGCGGCGGCAAAATCTGGAGTCAACCTCAATCGCATAGTGATTGCGAAGCTTGCCCACCAATATACATCGCACGGTAGGAGCGCCCGTTACCGAGCGCTTCTATCGTGCGATGCGTCAAAAAACTGCAACTTTGGAACCATATTCTTGTGCAGTATTCTGATGACCTCGACGATGCCTTTGTCACCAATTTTGTAAAAGATTAAGTGGCTACCATGCGGGAATTGTCGGTAGCCTGCCCTAACCTGATCACAGGTGGCGCCCATAGCCGAATTGTCGGCAAGCTGATGGAAGCACCGATCAAACTGTAACAGGTAAGCATTTCGTTGGATGCGCCCCCATCTTTTTTCCGTAAAAACTGCAATCCTTTTTAAATCAATTCTGGCTTTGGTGCTGAGTTTGAAGGATGGCATCAATGATTTTCATCATCAAGCTCGGAAACAAGCTCATCGTAAGAATACTCAACAAAACCGCTATTCTCGCCTTCTGTGATCAACCGGCGAAGTGTTTCCAATTTGGTCACGTTATCCTCAAGCAACCTAAGGCCAGCTCTAACTATTTCACTGGCAGAGCCGTATCGGCCACTAGTGAGTTGAGCAGCGATAAACTCATCAAAATGAGTTCCAAGAGTCATGCTGGTGTTCTTGCTCATAATTCTTGTCCTGCATAAAGTACCTAATATCAGTATATTATGGTATATAGCACGCAACAAGGCAAATCAACACGGATGGTTTTTTGCGACGTTGATGGGGGTCGGGAAGGACCCTCGTCCCGTGTCTGTGACACTGCTCGCGCAGTTACGCAATTATTGGCG
>CBDVAK010000307.1:0-3899 GCA_965371945.1 uncultured Candidatus Competibacteraceae bacterium | reverse complement strand
TTTCGATGCCGATCCAGGAAATGACCGACCCGGCCACTTTTTCGTGGGTGGAGATGTCCAATGTCGCCCGCCAGATCTGCGAGTTTCTGACCATCACCGGTCCCGACAATATCACCCGGCCCTATCTTGCCGAGCGCTGGGAAGCTTCCGACGATCTCAAGACCTGGACCTTTTATCTGAACAAGGGCATCAAGTGGCACAACGGCGACGATTTCAACGCCGATGACGTGGTTTTCAACTTCACCCGCTGGCTGGACCCGGCCACCGGTTCTTCCAACATCGGTCTGTTCTCGGCGATGGTGGAGGAGATCGATACCGGTGAGAAGGACGACGAAGGCAAACCGAAGATGACCCAGCGGATGATTGATGGTGGGGTCGAGAAGGTCGACGACCACACCGTGATCCTGCGCATGAAACAGCCCGTTTTGTCGGTGCCGGAGAATCTCTACAACTACCCGACCATGATCGTGCACCGCGGATTCCAGGGCAATCTTGCCAAGGACCCCAACGGCACCGGACCCTACACGCTGGCCGAATACAGGGTGGGCGAGAAAGCGGTATTGAAACGGGTCGACCAGCCTTACTGGGGTGGGGAGATCGCGCTCGACGAGATCCGCTACATCGATCACGGCTCGGCGTCCGCCGCGCAGCTCGCTGCCTATGCCTCGGGCCAGGTGGACATGGTCTATGATTTCGATATCGAATCGATGCCATTGGCGCAAAGCCTGCCGAATACCACGATCTACGAGGCGCGCACCGCGCAGACCGGCACCGTACGCATGCAGATCTCACACAAACCATTCGATAACAAGAAGTTGCGTCAGGCGATGATGGCATGCATCGACGCCCCAAGATACATGGAGCTGGTGTTCGGTGGCCGTGGCGATGAAGGAGAACATCACCATGTCTCACCGATTCACCCCGAGTACTTTCCGCTCAACAAGCGGATTCAGGACTACGACAAGGCCAAGAAGCTGCTGACCGAGGCCGGTTACCCTGATGGTATCGACCTGACCATCGACGTTGGCAACACCAACGGTCCCTGGCAACAAAATGTTTGCGAGATCATGAAACAGCAACTGGCTCCCGCCGGCATCAACCTCAGCCTCAACCTGATGCCAGCCGCCAAGTACTGGGAAATCTGGGATTCCACCCCGTTTGGTTTTACTGCCTGGACCCACCGGCCGCTGGGCACCATGGTGCTGAGCTTGGGCTATCGCACCGGCGTGCCCTGGAACGAGACCCACTACGCCAACCCGGAGTTCGACCAGGCCCTGGATATCGCCGAGGGCCTGGTCGATATCGAACAGCGCAAAGCGGCCATGGAAAAAGTCGAATCCATCATCCAGGACGATGCGGTGATCATCCAGCCGGTTTGGCAGCCCAAGTTCTTTGTGGCCAACAACAAGATCAAGAACCTGGCGGCTCACCCCACCCAGTACCACCAGTTCCATAACGTCTATATAGAGGATGCCTCGAACTAGACGGGTCGAAAGGGTTGACCACACTGGGCCCGTCCGCCGGGCGGGCCCAGTCCCGATCGACGGTATGGGCGGCGTCCATCTGGCTGGGTAGACGGCTGCACAGGCTGAGAGGAGATTGCGGGACATGCTGATTCTCATCCTCAAGCGACTCGGTTCCATGGCGCTGATCATGCTGGTGGTGTCGTTGATACTGTTCAGTATCTTCGAAACCGACAAGCTCGCCGTGGCCGGCAAGGTGCTCGGCCCCTATTCGTCCACCGAGCAACGCGAACTGTGGCTGGAAAAGAATGGCTACAACGACCCCTTCTTCGGACGTTATTTTTCCTGGGTGGGCAACGCGTTGCAGGGCGACTTCGGCCAGTCCATGCAGCTCAAGGTGCCGGTTTCGGAGGTGCTGTGGCCGAGGCTCGCCAATACCGGCATTCTGGCGGCCGCGCTATTCGCGCTGATGATCCCGATCTCGCTGACCCTGGGCGTGCTGGCCGGCATGAAGGAGGGTTCGCTGCGTGATCGCACGGTGACGGTCTTTTCGGTGCTGACCACCTCGGTCCCCGAATTCGCATCGGCGACGTTCTTGAGCGCCATATTCGTGTTTACGCTCGGTTGGCTGCCCGGCACTTCGGCGATGTCTGACGGATTCGACTGGAAGCAGTTGGTGCTGCCCGTCGTGGTGTTATTGCTGTTCGACCTCGGCTATGTGGCGCGCATGACCCGTGCCTCCATGGCCGAAGTGATGACCTCGCAATATATCCGCACCGCCATACTCAAGGGATTGCCATACCGGCAGGTCATCATCAGACACGCATTGCGTAACGCTTTGATTGCACCATTTACGGTCATCGTGTTGCAGCTCAACTGGCTGCTGTCCGGCGTCATCGTGGTCGAGGTGTTCTTCGCCTACAAGGGGTTCGGCAAATTGTTGCTCGATGCCGCCTTGTTCGGTGACATTTTCGTGATCGAGGCCTGCACCCTGGTGGCGGTGTTCGTCGCGGTGTTCTCGCAGTTCATTTCCGATATCGGCTACACGCTGTTGAATCCACGGATCCGGTTCAGCTAGGGAGGGGAGCGCCAACATGACTGACGCAGCGACGAGCGAACCACAGCAACCAACCGGTATCAGCAAATTCTTTGGCGGCCTCGCACTGTTGCGCGAGTCGCCGATCGGGATGGTTGGCGCCGCTCTGGTGATCTTCTGGGTGTTGATGGCGGTGTTGGCTCCACTGCTGCCACTGGCCGACCCGCTGGCGCAGATCATGCCCTTCCAGAAGATCGGTGCGGCCAACCCGGATGGCGGAACATTCTGGCTGGGGACCGACCAGAAGGGGCGCGACATACTCTCCAGAGTGATCTGGGGCTCCCAGCGGGTGCTTATCTGGGCCACGCTGGCGACCTCAGTCGCCTACTTTTTCGGCATGCTGATGGGTGCCGCCGCCGGCTATCTGGGTGGCTGGTGGGACGAGGCCCTGTCGTTTCTGGCCAACGTGCTGTTGTCGTTCCCGGTAATGATTCTGTATGTGATCATCCTCAGCTATCTGGGCGCGTCCGGGTTCAACATCGTCATCGCGGTGACCTTCGCCTCGGCGCCCGGGATCATGCGCATCGTGCGCGGTCTGATCCTCGATCTGCGTACCCGCGACTATGTGTTTGCGGCACAAACGCGTGGTGAACCGGCCTGGTACATCATGGTGGTGGAGTTACTGCCCAATGCCAGGGGTCCGCTGATCGTCGATGGCTGCCTGCGTCTCGGCTATACCGTGGTCGCCATCGCCACCCTGGGCTTTCTGGGTCTGGGTCTGCCGCCACCCGAGCCCGACTGGGGGCTGATGATCAAGGAGGCAGTACCACTGGGTAGTTTTGCCGGGCACATGATGCTGGTACCGGCCCTCGCCCTGTCTTCGCTGATACTGGGGTTCAATCTGCTGGCCGACGGCCTGCGCGAAATTTCTCTGAGGGACTGATCATGGCCGAAGCGGACAATGCGGGCGTCGAACCGGTCCTCGAGTGCAAGGACCTGTGTATCTCCTACTACACCCGCGCCGGCGAGATCCCGGCGGTGGTCGATTTCGATCTGACCCTCTATCCGGGCGAGACCATCGGCCTGGTAGGGGAATCCGGTTGTGGCAAATCGACGGTGGCGATGGCCATCATGCAGTACATGGGCGCCAACGGTGGCATCAAGAGCGGCAGTATCAAGTTCAAGGGCCGCGACATGACCCAGATGTCCCAGGAGGAACTGCGCAAGCTGCGTGGCGCCGAGATCTCGATGATCTATCAGGAACCGTTCGCTTCGCTGAATCCCAGTGTCAAGATCCAAACCCAGTTGATGGAAGTGCCGCTGACCCATGAGAACATCAGCAAGGACGAGGCCCGTGAAAGGGCGGTGCAGATACTCACCGATGTCAAACTACCGGACCC
>CBDVAK010000306.1:0-3916 GCA_965371945.1 uncultured Candidatus Competibacteraceae bacterium | reverse complement strand
AAGGTGATGCAGTTCAATCCGGTCGAGTATCGTCAGGCCGCGCCGGAGGTGCGGGCGGTCTACGATGACATCATGGATACCCGGGGGGTCCCGGATGTCAACAATTTCTGGAAATATCTGGCCAACGATCCAGCCACCCTGCGCCGCACCTGGGACAGTATCAAGGAGGTGATGGCGCCCGGTGCGCTGGACGCGCTGACCAAGGAGTTGATCTATGTTGCCATCAGTGTTTCCAACAATTGCCAGTACTGTATGGCCAGCCATTCGGCATCGGCCCTGGGCAAGGGGGCGAACACCGGGATGTTGACCGAGCTGATGGCTGTGGTAGCCATGGCCAACGAGACCAATCGGTTGGCCAATGGCTACGGTGTACCGGTGGATCCTGCTTTTCAGATAACGTTGCCTGTGGATGAGTCCTGAGGGGCTGGGCGACTGGCCCGTGATATGCATCGGCGCCCGGTCGATATGACGATTTCGAGCGATGCGGCCAACAAGGGGAAACGGTGATCAAGGGAATGCTTGGGGTCTGTGTTGTGTTGCTTGCGGTGCTGACCACGGCGACTGCACAGGTCAGCGAGAGGACATCGCAACCCGCAACGGAGAGCGCAGGCGGCGAACCTGGTTTGCGTGCCAGTTACACCGACCAGGAACTGATCGAAATCCTGCACGGGATGGGGTATTACGACGCGGCCCCGATCGCGACCGGCATGCTGGAATTTACCGTTGGTGTACGTCAGCTCCTGCTGCTCAATAACAGCGATGGTGACCTGCAGTTATATTTCGCCATGACCGGTGGTTCCTGGAACTATCGCGACATGAACGAATGGAATAAGACCCACCGTCTGTCCCGTGCTTACCTGGATGATGATGGTGACCCGGTGCTGGAAGCGGATCTGCTGTCGAACGGTGGCATGACCGTCACCCGGGTGCGTGATTTCGTCGACATATTCGGCAACGGGTCCAGCGGCGCTTTCGAGGGTTTCCTGACCGCTACCGACGGTAGTTCGGACTTTGCCCCGGCAGAGCCTGCGCATGCCTCCAACGGGTTGTTGCGGGTGGTGTACCGGGGCAATGGTTCGGGTATTCTATCTCACAATCTGCTTCGCTCAGAACAGATCAGAGCTCCCCTAGCGGCAGCGCGAAGATCAGCCCCAGCCCCAGCCCCAGGTTGGTGACGATGCGCCAGGGTGGCGCATTCAGCTGATTGAGTGCGGTGCTGATCAGCCACAGACCGGCACCGACCTTGAGGGTAGCCAGCAGCGCCAGCAGCGGCATATTGAGCGGGTCGATCAAGGCAGCGTTGGCGATGAATCCCAGCGGCACGATATAGAGTCCCAGCCCCAGCCGCATTGCCTGCAGCGCGGTTGCCACCCAAGGTGCATTCGCCATGCCCGAGGCAATGAAAACCGTACCACATACCGGTGGGGTGATGGTCGACAGCAGCGCGTACCAGAATACGAACAGATGGGCTCGCAACGGGTCCAGCCCCAGCTCCTGCAGCGCGGGGCCGGCAACCGATATGCAGATAATGTAGGCGGCGGTGGTTGGCACCTCCATACCCAGGATCAGGCAGGCGACCGCGGTCAGCCCGAGAGCAACCCAGAGATTTCCTGCCGAGATGCCGATGATCAAGGAGGTCACCTTGATCCCGAGGCCGGTCATATTCAGCACTCCGATCACGATGCCGGCGCACACGATGATGGCTGCGATCGCGGCGATTTGCCGTGCGGATTCCACTAGAGCGACCGCCAGCCGCTGGCGGAAACGGGCCGATGTCGACAGGCCGTTACGGTCGGCCGTCAGCAACACCGCGCTGACACCGATAGCCAGCCCCGCGGCAAACTGTGGGGTGTAGTCGCTATAGAACAGGGTGACCAGCAGCACCGTGAATGGCGCCAGGAAAAAAGGCACCGTGGTCAGCAGTTCTCTGGTGCCTGGCAACTCCGTGACACTCATCCCGCGCAGGTCGTGATTGAGTGCAAAACGGTCTACGCCGGCCCATACCGCCCAGAAGAACAATAGAGCGGGCACGATGGCCGCGGCCATAATGGTTTCGTAACGGGTTCGCAACAACTCGACCATCACGAAAGCGCCGGCTCCCATCAGTGGCGGCATGATCTGGCCACCGGTGGACGCGACTGCTTCCACCGCAGCCGCGAACGCAGCAGGGTATCCCAGTCTCTTCATGGTCGGCAGCGTGATGGCCCCGGTCGAGGCCACGTTGGCTGAAGCGGAGCCGGAGATGGAGCCAAACAGCGCCGAGGACACCACCGACACCTTGGCCGCACCGGCCCGGTAGCGGCCTGCAACGCGTACCGCCAGCGCCATGAAGCCGGCACCGCCTTCACCGGCGCCGACAAAGGCACCCAGCATCACGAATACCGCCACCACGTTGACCGAGACACCGGTCAACTGTCCCCATATTCCACCTTCGGCAATGGTCAGGGTGCCCAGAAAGCTGTCGATGGGGATGCCCGGGTGGCCCAGCTCACCGGGAATATACTGACCCAGCATGCCGTAGCCCAAAGCAATCACGGCGACCGTCGGCAACGCCAGTTTGATGGCGCGGCGGGCCATTTCCAGCACCACCACGATCAGCACTGCCGCTAGCAGGTACTGTGGTGTTCCCTGTAGGGAACCGTACTGCTCGACCAGCAGGTCGCGGTTGAGCACGATCCAGACACAGGCCAGCACCCCGGAAATGCACAGCAGGTAACCGCTGATTCGTGCAGCGCGTCCGCTGGACGGCAGGAATATCAGTACCCAGGGTAGCGCCAGCGCCAGGTGTATCGGTCTGCTGACCAGGTTGGGCAGCAGACCGGAGAAGATCAGATAGAGATGAAAGCCGACACTGAGTGCCGCCAACAGCAGCCAGCCCGGTCTGGGCGCCTGCACGCCGGGCGCGACTTACTTGAGGGCATCGGGGACACTGACCCCTGTTTCCTCGTAGTAGCGCAGGGCGCCGGGATGCAGCTTTGCGCCCAGCGTTGCCAGCATGTCTGTATCCACGCCGCTCCACCAGGGGTTGCTGTTCGCCATCTCCGACTTTTGATCCCAGAATGCGCGGGTCAGTGCATAGGCGGTATCATCGTCCATTTCGGCGCTGGTGTAGGCGCCGACCGGCAGTGAAATAGTGGTCACCGCATAGTCGACGCCGGGATAGGTATCGGCGGGAATTTCCAGCCGGGTCCCCTTGGCCAGCGCGACCTGTTCATCATTCATCGACAACAGGCGGATCGGTGTGCCGGCGGCGGCTTCCATGACATTGGGTGCCGGGTAGGAACCGGCGGTGGCGAATCCGTCCACTTTGCGGTTCTTGAGGGCGGGTACCGCCGAGTTGAGTTCGACGTCGACCAGATCCACCTTGCCTTCCAGCCCGAATGCCTGCAGCGTGGAGGCGGCCTTGCGAGCGCCGAAGCTGCCCTTGCCGATGATCAGGCTCTTGCCTGAAAGGTCCTGAAAATTTTCCACTCCGGAGTCGGCCCGCACTACGAAATGCATGGTCAGCGACGGGATCACGAATAGCGAGCGGATCTGCTCGTAGCCTTCCTCATCCTCAAAGGGTTTGCTTCCCGCAAGTGCCTTCTGCACCAGCGACGGCGGGGTGGTGAACACATAGCTGCCGCCGCGTTTGCGGGCCTCCTTGACGTTTTGTACCGAGCCCTGGCTTTCTTCGACAGTGACACTGAGCGCGCCGTCGGTTCCCTTCTTGACGGCCTCGGCGACCTGCACCGCCATCTGGTAATACGAGGAGGTGGACTTGGCTGATTTGTAGGTGATGCGGGTTTCCGCGCTGCTTTCCGTGGCCAGCAACAAGGCGGCACAAATCCATAGCATGCGTGACAAACTCATCGGTTTCTCCTGTCGGGCAGTCTGCGTGCCCTGTTGTTGGTGGCGGCGGCCATTGTCACGTTCG
>CBDVAK010000305.1:0-3930 GCA_965371945.1 uncultured Candidatus Competibacteraceae bacterium | reverse complement strand
ACGAAGTCGCCGACTTCCACCGTTCTGACGCTGACCAGCGCGTCGAATGGTGCTTCGACCCGGGTATAGCTCAGGCGCGCCTGCAATACCCGCTCCTCCGCTTGCGCCACTTCCAGGGCGGTGTTGGCGCGCAGTGTTTCGTTGTCGGTCACCAGTCTTTTCTTTTGCAGGCTGCGGACCCTGAGCAGTTTGACGGAGGCCTCGCGGCGCTTGGCAACGGCTTTGTCCAGTTCCGCCTGCAGCAAGGTGTTATCGAGCGCCAGCACCACCGTGCCCGCTGCGACGCGGTCCCCCTCGTAGAACGGCAGCGCGGTGACACGGCCCTGTTCCTGGTTGAAGACCCGAACCATGCGCCGGCTGCGAAGCGAGCCGGTGTAGATGCTGGTAATGCTGAGCACCCCTTCCGTGACCGGGGCCAGCGCCACCAGGTGTGGCGGCCTTTCGCGCGGTGCAGCCGTATCCGTGCTGTCCGGGTTCTGCGGACAGCCGGCCAGAGTGGCCACGATGACGAGAATCTGTGCTGGGAACCGTTTGGACACCTGTCCCCGCTCCGGCGGCAGTATCGCGAGCCGTCTGTGGCCGGCCCGAAATGCCATTTCCCCGCAGTCTACCACCGGCCGTAACGCAAGCTGCTAATATGGCCGCTACCGGCGTGAATTCGAGTCGCCAACATCTGACAGGGCGTCTATGACTGCTGCACCCCCTTCGGGCCAACCCGATCCGCGCAAGACCATCTGGTTCATCGCCGCGTTCTCCAGTCTCATTGTTGAGTTGCAGGATTTGCAGGGGAACCGTGGCGATGGTCCCGGCAAGCGTCTCAGTCGCGACGAGGTATGGAACCTGATTCATCAGCTCGCCGTCAGCAGCGAGTATTTCGGGTTTTCTGATGTGGCCAAGTCGGCACGCGAGATTTGCCGTCTGGTTCGCGCCAGCGAACCTGGCGACGACCTCGGTGGCCATATCCGCAAACTGTGCCGGATGCTGGAGAGCTGGCGCCAGGCGCATACGGGAACCGGTACGCCGGCACTGCAGCGGCTCGGTGGCGACGATCTATCCGACCCGCGCCTGGTGCATCTGTTGTGCGCCGACCCGCACAGAGTCGATGCCGTGGCCCGGCAACTGCGTGCCGGTGGCTGGAACGTGGCGGTGATGACCAGCCGGGCGCTGCTCGAGATGTCGATGGTGACCGCGCTGCCCGCAGCGATCATCGTACATGGCGGCACACCCGCTGCGGTGGACGTGGTGCGGGCGGTACGTGAACGGCTGGACAACAGTGTGCGGCTGGTTTATCTGGCTGATCACGGCGAGCTGGCATTGCAGTTTGCCGCCCTGCACGCCGGCGCCTCGGCCTGTCTGCCGGCCAGCCTGGGTAGTGCCGAGCTGGTCGGTCGCTTCTACGACCTGATGGGGATCATTCATCATGAGACCGCCCGGGTGCTGGTGGTCTGTGACGACGAAGCACGCGCCCGCGATTATCAGCGGTTGTTGGGTGCCGGTGGTTGCGAGTGTCAGGTGGTCAGCGAACCGCAGCAGGTGATGGAGCCGTTGATCGAATTTCAACCCGAACTGGTGCTGGTCGATCTGCACCAGAGCGATGTCGATGGCCAGGATTTTGGCGCCGTGGTTCGCCAACTTGCGCCGGCGGTGCGGTTGCCGTTCGTCTATGTCGATGCCAGCG
This sequence comes from uncultured Candidatus Competibacteraceae bacterium, assembly GCA_965371945.1. Classification (GTDB taxonomy): domain Bacteria; phylum Pseudomonadota; class Gammaproteobacteria; order Competibacterales; family JAHEDQ01; genus CBDVAK01. Next base: position 2,252 of record CBDVAK010000305.1, on the reverse strand, counting down.
GTGGTATCGACAAGCGTCTGGCCACCCTCGGTGAAGGCAGCGACGATTACATCGCTCATGAGCAAAGCAGTGAACTGTTGCCGGCACTGGTGCATGCCCGGATCGTGCACGCTCGACGGCTGGCAACACTGTTTGCGGAAGACCCGTTGACCGGTTTGCTCGATCGCGTCGCCTTCGAGCGCCAGTTCGAGTACACCCTGGGCATGTTGACCCGTTCCGGGGGTGTGCTGGCGGTGGCGATGCTGGATGTCGATCAACTGGCAAGAATCAATGACACGCACGGCTATGCGACAGGGGATGCCATCCTCAGACACATCGCCGCGGTGCTGACCAAGCGCTTGCGTTTCAGCGACAGCATCTGCCGCTATGCCGGCGGGCGCATCGCGATCGCGTTGCCGGGGGCTGACATCGATCATGCGATGATGGTCATCAACGAGGCTCGTTCCCGACTGGAAGCCAGCCCGATCGATATCGACGGCAATGATGTCTTTTTCCGTACTACCGCCGGGGTGGCGGCTTACCGCTTCAAACCCAGCTATGGCGAGATCCCTCTCTATGCCGCCCAGCTGATCGATTCCGCCGGACGTGCCCTCGCGGCCGCCAAACAGCAAGGTGGCCGCTGCACGGTCGCCGACCCCGGGGGCTGAAGATTGCTGTCGTCGTGGCCTGATATTGGCCTTTGGTCACTGCTGCTGGCGGCAGTTGCCGTGTTCGTTGCGGCCATCGTGCAGAGCACCATGGGTATGGGTTTCGGTCAGCTGGCGGCGCCGGCGCTGCTGTTGATCGATCCTCGTTTCGTGCCGGCCGCGGTGATCATGATGGGCATGATGGTGTCCACCACCGGTCTGTGGCGCAATCGCCGCGACGCCGATCGGCGTGAAATGCTGTTCGCGCTGGGCGGGCGACTGGTTGGCGCTCTTGCTGCCGCCGCCCTGGTGGCCACCGCGATCTCAATGCCGGCATTTCCATTGGTATTTGCGGCCCTGCTGTTGCTGGCTATCGCGATCAGCCTGACAGACTGGCGCTTGCGCCTGACCCCCGTCACCCTGTTCCTGGCCGGCGGCGTGTCGGGGTTTATGGGGACAGTCACCTCGATCGGCGCGCCGCCGATGGGGCTGGTTTACCAGCATCACCCCGGGCCTCACGTACGTGGCACGCTGAACGGATTCTTTGCCGTCGGGACCATGATCTCGTTGTTGGCACTGGGACTGTTCGGACAACTGGGTACTCGCGATCTGTTGCTGGCGTTGTCGTTGTTGCCGGCACTGCTGGGTGGCATCTGGGTATCGCGCTATCTGACCGAATTCGCCGATCGGCGTTTCCGCTCACTGGTGCTGTGGGCCTGCGCAGTGTCCGCGGTAGCCATCATCTTCAAAGCGATCATCTGAGGTTCCGCAGACGGTCGTGACGTGGGTGTGGGTGGTGCCTGTAGGAATTCTTGAATGCAGTGGATGGTGAGGTTGCGGTGGTATCGCTGAGCTATGCGGGTGGGTGCCTGAACCGGGCCGATCTGCTCCGTAAGGATGTTGCCTGGGTGGAACAACGCCTGCACCGCGACGACACCTTGTTTGCGCCATACTGGCGCGGCCGGCATCTGATTCGAAACCTTGCCGACCCAACCCATGGGCCGCAACCGGTGTTGTGGTCTCGCGGCGAGGCCCCGCTGGTGGCGGGCGACGGGGTTGGACCGGTGTTTCTGGGTCTGCGCGGCGACCAGGCATTGTTTGCCGTCGACCTGTCCGATCATGACGAGGCCACTTTGGCGGATGCGCAGGGGCATGACGAGTTTGCCGACCTGCGTCGTGCCGGACCATTGCTCGAAGCCGCGGATGCCGCCCTGCTCGCTTACGTGCGTGGCATGCTGCACTGGCAAAGACATCATCGATACTGCGGTCTGTGCAGTAGCGCCACCGACGCCCGGCATGGTGGTCATATGCGGGTTTGCAGCAATCCCGAATGTGGTCACCGTTCCTTTCCGCGCACCGATCCGGCGGTGATCATGCTGGTTGAGCACCGCCCTGCCGACGGCTCCCTGCCTCGTTGTCTGCTTGGCCGTCAGCGGGGCTGGCCACAGGGTGTGTACTCGACGCTGGCCGGTTTCGTCGAACCCGGGGAGAGCCTGGAGGACGCAGTGCGTCGCGAGGTACTGGAGGAAGCGGGGATCGGTGTTGTGGATGTACGCTACCAGGCCTCGCAGCCGTGGCCGTTTCCCGCCGCGCTCATGCTCGGATTCCGGGCCCGTGCTGAAACCG
>CBDVAK010000304.1:0-3937 GCA_965371945.1 uncultured Candidatus Competibacteraceae bacterium | reverse complement strand
GCGGGTATGACTACGAAAGCCGGCGGGCGCTCCCGGACTCCTGCCCGATTCCGGGGGGTGGAAGCTGGTTGCGAAGACGCACCCTGAGTTGCCTGAGCAGCTCGGGGTCACAGCAACCAGCGGGCAGCACCATCGCCTGGCAGCCGACCTCATCGACCGCCAGATTGAGCACGATGCACCACGGCTGGACCAGACCCGAACCCAGTAGTCTCGCCCGGTGCTGCCTGCCGTGTGGGTAGTCGACACGCCAGCTTCCATTGGCAAGCCAAACCACGCGCCGCGGCATCCTGCAGTTGCCGTTACCCGGGCGACGGCGCCAACTCCAACGCAGAGACACAGCGGTCAGCAAACTCAGCAGGACCGTCACTGTCGTACCGGCGGCCAGGGTCCAGACCAGCACTATCGCCAGCACATGAACACCAAGCAGATAGCCGGCCAGCACCCGACTCGGTCGCGGTTCAATGGTGAGCGTTGTACCGTATGGTTTCAATGACGTCCCTGGTCACTGGGTCGGCGCACTCCTGGTGGCCGTTCAGCATCGAGTATAGCTGGGGGTCCGGCAACTCCAGCAGCCGCTCGAATACCGCGCGCTGCTCGCTGCCGGCTTGTGGATGAACCTGCTCCAGGTAGGCTTCCAGCATCACATCCAGCTCTTTCATGCCGCGCCGGCAGCGCCACCTGAGTTTGCCGATTTCCATCCTGTTGCCGGTCGCCTCGCTTGCCAGTCCCGGTTGGCACGCTCCGTTTCGATGCCGCCCTCAGCGTCTGGCCAGCATCATCTGTTTGATTGCGCCAATATGCTTGCCTGGGTTGAGATTCTTGGGACAGGTCTTGGTGCAGTTCATGATGGTGTGACAGCGGTAAAGACGAAATGGATCTTCCAGCGCATCGAGGCGTTCACCGGCGGCCTCGTCCCGGCTGTCAACCAGCCAGCGATAGGCCTGCAGCAGTATCGCCGGACCCAGATAGCGATCGCTGTTCCACCAGTAACTGGGGCACGAGGTCGAACAGCTCGCGCACATGATGCACTCGTAGACACCGTCCAGAAGGGCGCGCTCCTCGACCGACTGACGACGCTCCCGGTCCGGCGCCGGCGTGTCGCTCTGCAGCCAGGGCTTGATCGATTCATACTGCGCATAGAAATGGGTGAGATCCGGCACCAGGTCCTTCACCACCGGCAAATGCGGCAGCGGGTAGACACGTATGTCGTCTTTGATACTGTCCAGATAGCTGGTACAGGCCAGGGAATTGGTGCCATCGATGTTCATGGCACAGGAACCGCAAACGCCCTCCCGACAGGAACGCCGCAGCGTCAGTGTCGGATCGATCTCGTTCTTGATCTTCAATAATGCGTCGAGAACCATCGGGCCACAGTGTTCCGTGTCGATGGTATAGGTATCGATGCGCGGGTTGCGTCCATCGTCGGGGTTCCAGCGGTAGACCTTGAGTGTTCTGGTATGGGTGGCATCCGCCGGCGCCGGGTGTACCTTGCCCTTGCCCACAACCGAGTTGGCAGGAAGTTTGAACTCAGCCATGTCCTGATCTCCTGATGCTGCTGTCTGTGCCCGGTAGCCTGACGGATACGGACGCGGGACTGCTGGTCAATACACTCTCGCCTTGGGTACCACGTACTCGACCTCGTCGGTGAGGGTGTAGTCGTGCACCGGACGGTAATCGATGTGAACCTGCCCCCCCTCATCGACCCAGGCCAGCGTGTGCTTCATCCAGTTTTCGTCATCACGGTCCGGATAGTCCTCACGGGCATGCGCACCACGACTCTCCTGCCGGTTTACCGCGGAATTCATGGTCGCGACCGCACAGCCCAGCAGGTTGGCGAGTTCCAGGGTCTCAACCAGATCGGAGTTCCATATCATGCTGCGATCCGTGACGCTGATGTGTTGCATTGACTGCCAGCACTCGGCGATTTTCTCTACGCCTTCGTTCAGCACCTCACCACTGCGGAACACTGATGCGTGAGATTGCATCACCTTCTGCATCCGCAGTCGCAATTCCGCCGCGGCAATATCGCCGTCGGCGTGACGCAAGGCGTCCAGCCGGCTGACAATGTCGTCGGTAACGCTGTCGGCAAGCTCGGGGTGGCGCTCCCCCGGTGTCAGGATACTCGCACAACGTGCTGCGGCAGCGCGTCCGAACACCACCAGATCAAGCAACGAATTGGACCCCAGTCGGTTGCCGCCATGCACCGAAACGCAGGCCCCTTCGCCGATAGCCATCAGCCCCGGAACCACGCTGTCCGGATCGCCATCTTTCAATACCACCGCTTCGCCGTGGTAATTTGTCGGAATGCCACCCATGTTGTAGTGCGCCGTGGGCAGCACCGGAATCGGTTCCCGGGAGACATCCACACCCGAAAATATGCGTGCCGATTCAGCGATCCCGGGCAGGCGTTCGTGGATGACCTCGGGCCCCAGGTGCTCCAGATGCAGGTGGATGTGATCGGCGTGTACGCCCACTCCCCGGCCTTCCCGGATCTCGATGGTCATGGAACGGCTGACGACATCGCGGGAAGCCAGATCCTTGGCATGGGGCGCATAGCGTTCCATGAAACGTTCGCCCTCGGAATTGGTTAGATAACCACCCTCGCCACGAACACCTTCGGTGATCAGGCAGCCGGCCCCGTAGATTCCTGTGGGATGAAACTGCACGAACTCCATATCCTGCACCGGCAGCCCGGCGCGCAGCACCATGCCGGCACCATCACCGGTGCAGGTGTGGGCGGAGGTGCAGGAGAAGTAAGTGCGACCATAGCCACCGGTGGCTAACAAAGTACGACGGCCGCGAAACCGGTGCAGGGTACCGTCCGCAAGATTCCACGCCAGCACCCCGCGGCATTGCCCGTCGGCGCTCATCAGCAGATCGATCGCGAAGTACTCGATGAAGAACTCCGCTTCGTGCTTGAGTGCCTGCTGATACAGCGTATGCAGCATGGCATGGCCAGTGCGGTCCGCCGCGGCGCAGGTTCGTTGCGCCTGACCCTCGCCGAAGTGAGTGGTCATACCGCCAAAAGCGCGCTGATAGATCTTACCGTCTTCAGTCCTGGAGAACGGCAGACCATAGTGCTCCAGCTCCACAATTGCCGGAATCGCCTCACGACACATGTACTCGATGGCGTCCTGATCTCCCAGCCAGTCGGAACCCTTGACCGTGTCGTACATGTGCCACCGCCAATCGTCCGGCCCCATGTTGCCGAGTGCGGCGGAGACGCCGCCCTGAGCCGCGACCGTATGGCTGCGAGTCGGAAATACCTTGGTTACGCAGGCGGTTTTCAAACCCCGCTCGGCGAGACCAAAGGTAGCGCGCAACCCGGCTCCGCCGGCTCCGACCACCACCACGTCATACTCATGATCTATGATTTCATAGTTGCTGGTCATGAATCGTCCGGTTCGAATCGAAAGGAGAAGTAACCGACATCTGGTCAAGCTGACACGGTGATACGCAAGACCGATACGATCGCAGTCGCGGCCAGTACCGCAAGAGCAAACTTTATCACCACCAGACCCGCCAGCCGCATACCCTGGTGGTGCACATAGTCATCGATGACCACCTGCATTCCCAGTGCGGCGTGGTAGAACAGAGCCGTCAGAAACAGGATCAGCAGTGCGGCGCGAAACGGTGATCCCAGCCACGCAACCACCTGCTCGTAACCGGCGCCGGAAAGACTGACCACCGAATACACGAACCAGACCGACAAGGGGACCAGGGCGACGGCGGTCACCCGCTGCGCCCACCAGTGCGACACTCCTTCCTGTGCAGACCCGAGTCCGCGGGCCCGGGCCAGTGCAGTACGCATGGACATAGTCAGATACTCCGGGCTAGGAGGCTGTCCGAGAACAGACTGATCTACTGCGGACCAGCCTGATTGGCCATATGTTCCGATCCTGTTCGTTAAATAGCACAACTATTCGCCTCAAATGAT
>CBDVAK010000303.1:0-3958 GCA_965371945.1 uncultured Candidatus Competibacteraceae bacterium | reverse complement strand
GTGATCTTGGGGAGCATGCCGCCGTGGATGGTGCCGTCGCGGATCAACTCCTCGACCCTGACGGCACTCAACCCGGTCAGCAGTTTGCCGTCGGCATCCAGCACCCCACGCGTATTGGTCAGCAACATCAGCTTTTCCGCCACCAGAACCTCAGCCAGCTTCCCGGCGACCAGATCGGCATTGATATTGTAGGAGCGCCCATCTTCTCCGACCCCGATGGGCGCGATAACGGGGATGAAGTCCCCGCCGGTCAACAGATCCACCAGCGCCGAGTCGATCGACTCGACCTCGCCGACATGCCCCAGATCGACGGTCTCCGCGGAGCCGGCCTGCTGCATGGCGTGGCGGAGGGTCAGCTTGCGGGCACGAATCGACGGCCCGTCTTTACCAGTCAGCCCCACGGCGCGACCGCCGTGGCGATTGATCAGGGACACGATCTGTTTGTTGACCAGACCTCCCAGCACCATTTCCACAACATCCATGGTCTCGGCGTCGGTCACTCTCATGCCTTCCACGAAGCGGGTTTCCTTACCGACCCGCTTGAGCAGATCACCGATCTGCGGCCCACCTCCGTGCACCACCACCGGGTTGATGCCGACCAGCTTCATGAGCACGATATCGCGGGCAAAGCCGTTCCGCAGCGCCTCGCTTTGCATGGCGTTGCCACCGTATTTGACCACCACCGTCTTGGCGGTAAAACGCTGTATATAGGGCAACGCCTCGGTCAGGACGTGCGCGACGTGGCCAGCCGATCGGGAATCCAAGGTCATGGCCGCCCGCCAGTCGGAACCATGCCGTCAGACCCGGCCACTGTGACCGAATCCGCCGGTACCGCGCTCGCTGGTTTCAAACTCGTCGACGATCTCAAATTCGGCGCGCACCACCGGCACCACGATCAGTTGAGCAATGCGCTCACCGACCTCCACGGTAAACGGCTCCCTGCCCCGATTCCAGCACGACACCATCAGCGGGCCCTGATAGTCGGAGTCGATCAAACCGACCAGATTACCGAGTACGATGCCATGACGATGTCCCAGCCCGGAACGTGGCAGGATCATGGCGGCGTAGCCGGGATCACGCAGATGAATCGACATCCCGGTGGCGATCAACTCGGTGTCACCCGGTTCCAGCACCAGTGGCTGCTGCAAACAGGCCCGCAAATCGACCCCGGCGGACCCGGACGTTGCCGGCACCGGCAGCGGAAACTCGTTACCGAGACGGGGGTCGAGAATCTTCAGTTCAATGGTCCGCAAGATAGCGCTCCGCCACCAGTTTGATCAGCCCCCCTGCCAGGTCGCGCTTGGCAGCCCGCGGCAGGGTGAGTTCGCCACCCTCCCACAACACCAGCAGCTCGTTGTCCGCGGTATCGAAACCCAGACCCGGACCCACACAGTTACCGACGATCATATCCAGGCCCTTGGCAAGCCGCTTGCCCTCGGCATGCGCTCGCAACGACTCGGTCTCGGCAGCGAATCCCACCGTAAACGGCCCCGGCCGCATCGCCGCCACCTCCGCCACGATATCCGGGTTACGCACCAGTTCCAGGGAGAGCCGGTCGCGTTGCTTCTTGATCTTCTGTGGTGCCGCCTGCCGCGGCCGGTAGTCCGAGACCGCCGCCACCGCAATGAACAGATCCGCGGCCGCCGCCCGCGCCATGACCGCATCATACATCTGTACCCCGGTCTCGACGTCGATACGCTCGACGGCCGGTGGCGTGGCAAGCGACACCGGGCCGCTGACCAACTGCACACGGGCACCGGCGCGAACGGTGGCCGCGGCCACCGCGTAACCCATGGCACCCGAACTGCGATTGCTGAGAAACCTGACCGGATCCAGTGCCTCGCGGGTGGGGCCGGCACTGATCAACACTGTCTTGCCGGCCAACACGGCCAGGGCGCCATGCTGCAGGAATTGCTGCAGTGCAGCCAGCAAACCGGCGGGCTCCATCATACGTCCCGGGCCGGTTTCACCACAGGCCTGGTCGCCATCGTCCGGGCCCAGCACCTGCGCACCACGTCGGACCAGCAGAGCGATATTGTCCACGGTTGCCGGATGCCGCCACATCAGGGTGTTCATCGCCGGTGCCACCATCAATGGCCGGTCACTGGCCAGACACACGGTAGTCAGCAGATCATCCGCCAGGCCATGGGCAAGACGAGCCAACATATCCGCGCTGGCCGGCGCCACCAGAATCAATTCCGCCCAGCGTGCCAGTTCGATGTGACCCATGCCAGCTTCGGCACGCGGGTCCAGCAAAGCACTGCGCACCGGGCGGCCGGATACGGCCTGCAGGGTCAGCGGCGTGATGAACTGCTGCGCCGCCGCGGTCATGACCACCTGCACCTCGGCACCGGACTCCACCAGTCTACGCACCAGCTCCGCGCACTTGTATGCCGCAATGCCACCAGTGACACCCAATAGAATTCGCCGCCCTGCCAACACCGCAACTCCGATCAGCGCTCGTCCGGCGCCGACAACCCATGGCATCAGGGCAGTGTAATGCATGGCCGGGAGGCATAAGGCGATTTCTGTCAACAAAGTTACCAGCGTGCTTGTCTTTTCGCCCGTCTTCGGCATTGCAGGATCACAAACGGGTATAGTGTCTGCATCGAATTGTTCAGCATGACAAGGAGGTCGTGATGACGATTGCTGACTGGCCCAGCGCCGAACGCCCACGAGAGAAGCTGCTGAGTCGCGGCGCGGGTGCACTTTCCGATGCCGAGCTGCTGGCGGTGTTCCTGCGCACCGGTGTGGCTGGCAAGACCGCGGTGGATATCGCCCGCGAGCTGCTGGCACGCCACGGTGGGCTGCGCACATTGCTGGAAGCCGACAGCGAGCAGTTCTATGAACAACCTGGTCTGGGGCCTGCCAAGTACGTGCAGATTCAGGCGGCCCTGGAACTGGGCCGACGCTTTCTTGAGCAGCAGTTGCGCCGCGGCAGCGCCATGGGCAGCGTCGAAGACACCCGCCGCTACCTGACCGCACGACTTCGGCACTACCAGCATGAAGTATTTGCCTGTCTGTTTCTCGACAACCGCCACCGGGTCATCGAATTCGAAGAACTGTTTCAGGGCAGCATTGCCGGCGCCAGCGTCCATCCCCGACAGGTCGTACGCCGCTGCCTGCATCACAACGCCGCGGCAGTCATCTTCGCCCACAACCATCCCTCGGGCGTCGCGGAACCCAGCCAGGCTGACATACAGATCACCCGACGCCTGACTGAAGCGCTGGCATTGATCGATGTCCGGGCCCTGGATCATTTTGTAATCGGTGACGGCGATGCGGTATCGTTTGCCGAGCGAGGGATGATCTAGGTCATCCCTCATTTCTCAGCGGAAGCCTGCGTCCTCGCTTGCGGTGCCGTCACCGCTCTGGTATAAAGTCGCGCTTTTCCGGAATCCTTGGGGTTTGCCAGGATTCTGCTCGCAATCGAAAATCCCGCGAAATCAGGGGATCGACCATGTCAAGAATCTGCCAGGTGACCGGCAAACGACCGATCAGCGGAAACAACGTTTCCCACGCCAACAACAAGACCCGGCGTCGCTTCCTGCCCAATCTTCACACTCACCGCTTCTGGGTGGAGAGCGAGAAGCGTTACGTCAAGCTGAGACTGACGGCCAAAGGCATGCGGATCATCGACAAGAAAGGCATCGATGCTGTGCTGACCGATCTGCGGTCCCGTGGCGAGAAGGTCTGAACCCAGGGTCTGAACCAGGCATTCGGGAGTGAATCATGCGTGAAAAGATCAAACTGGTGTCCAGCGCCGGCACCGGGCACTACTACACGACCGACAAGAACAAGCGCAACACACCGGGCAAACTGGAATTTCGCAAGTACGATCCGGTAGTCCGCAAGCACGTGATGTACAAGGAATCGAAGATCAAGTAACGATGTCCGTTGCTACTAGGAGGCTGTCCGAGAATAGACTGATCTACTGCGGACAATCCTGATTGGCCAT
>CBDVAK010000302.1:0-3962 GCA_965371945.1 uncultured Candidatus Competibacteraceae bacterium | reverse complement strand
CTGACTCAATCAGGCTCGCCCTCGCTACGATCGCTATTCTCGGACAGCCTCCTAGATGACGCAACAAGTGAGTTGGAATGGAATGTCCCATTCCGCCTGGGTAGCTCTTACGTTGGGATTGGGCTGCTCCAGGAAACGCAGCGAGATACGGTGTTTGCCGCCACTGAGTTCCGGGTAGACGTTGTTGCTGCGATCGATCCCGACGCGGGTCATCTGTACCGGTGTCTGGGCGTCCAGCGGTTTTTGAAAGTACCCGGCTCTGGCTGTTTCCTCTTCCGCGACCGCGCTTTCGCGTACCAGACCGAGTATCAGCATAACGGTGTTGCTCAGCGGGTTGAACGGCTTTCGCCACTCATCGATGAACTGCTGTCGAACTTCCACCGAGTTGCTCTCGAGCCAGTGGTGGAAGCCTGGCAGGTCGAAGCTGCAGGTTCCACCGGGAATAGCGCTGCGTTGACGCAGCGCGCTGAGAAATTCGTTGTGATGTATGCCTTCCGGAGCGATCAACTTGGCATGACTGAGGCCTTCGCGTGACTGGCTGATCTGTTTCAGGATGCTGTTGAGTACCGAAGTGTCGACTGCCGGCGTGGCAGCGAGCCGGGACAGATTGGCGTGGTGACGATCCAGTTCCAGGAGTAGATCAGACTTCAGCTCATTGCGGCTGATGATGTTGAATGTCTCGAAAAAGGTCTGCAGGGCGAACCGCGTATCCCAGACCGACTCGCCGGTCGCGGCATGGTCGAGTTGCTTGAACATCGACTCCAGGCGCAACAGGGTACGGATTCGCTCGTTGAGGGGAAACTCGAATACGATCTTGGTGTCTTCCACTTGAACATCTCGGCAGGCAAGCGCACACGCCCGTGCCCGGTCTGGCGGGGGGCGAATCTGGGAGTCTGTCTGATTTCGGACTACTTAGCGGCCCGGAGGCTGGCAAGGTGACCGATAGCGGCCTGTTCATCGCTGTCGGGGGCGCTGGCACCATGTTGTCGCCAATGCTCCTGTGGTCCGTTGCCGTGATCCTCTCAAATCGACAGTCGTAGCGGGGATTGTCTCTTAGTGGGGCGCTGATAACAATCAGAGCTTTTCAAGAATGCCGGAGTCGCGTCAGGGGTCGCCGGACACCGACAGCCGTCGATACAAATGGTCTAACCCGCGTACCTGTTGTTGCAGATCGGCGAGACCGCCGCTGTTCTCGATGACATCATCCGCGACCCGCAAGCGTTCGGCGCGGTTCGCCTGTGCCTGCAGGATGCGCTGCGCCTGTTCCGTCGTTGTTCCGTCGCGTCTTGTCAGGCGCTCCAGCTGTAGCGATTCCGGAACGTCGATCAGCAGTACCCGGTCGACCAGTTCGATCATGCCGGATTCGACCAACAGAGGGACCACCAGGATGCAATACGGAGCCCGCGTCGCCTGCAGAGTGCGAAGCGCACGTTTGCGTATTTCGGGATGAAGGATGGCGTTGAGCTGTCGGCGCGAGGCGCTATCGGAAAACACCAGCGCCCGCAATGCCGCACGGTCCAGAGTACCGTCAGCAAGCAGCATCTCACTTCCAAAAGTTGCTGCGATACGCTGCAGTGACGCCTCGCCGGGTCGGACCAGTTCACGGGCGATGACATCGGTATCGATGATCGGAGCGCCCAGCCTGGCAAAGGCATCCGACACCGCGGTTTTGCCACTGGCGATGCCGCCTGTCAGGCCGGTCACCAGCATCCCGGTCGGCCCAGGGTCCGGCGCCCGGGGTTAGCCCAGGCCGGCAAAGCGAAGATAGAACTGGTTGAGTTGCTCACCCCAAAGCATGGTAATCCAGCCGGCGGCTGCCAGAAAAGGGCCGAATGGCATCGGCAGGTTGCGGTCGCGTCCTCTGATCACGATCAAGGCGATACCGGTCAATGCTCCGACCAACGAAGAAACGATGATGATGGCAGGCAGGTATTGCCAGCCCATCCAGGCGCCAAGCATGGCCAGAAGCTTGAAATCGCCATAGCCCATCCCTTCCTTGCCGGTAAGAAGCCGGAACAACTGGTAGATCGTCCATAGTGACAGGTAGCCGGCCATGGCGCCGATGACACTGCTGTGCAGATCGGTAACGACGCTACCCAGCGCCAGCACGATGCCCAGCCAGAGAAAAGGTAGGGTGATGACATCGGGTAGAATCTGCTCATGGAGGTCGATGACGCTGAGCGTGACCAGGGCCCAGGTGAAAGACAGCACGGCGATTGCCTGAAGTGTTGGCCCCAGTTGCATCACCACGATCACCGACAGCAATGCGGTGGTCAGTTCGACCAGCGGGTATTGCCAGGAAATGGCAGCGTCACAATGCTTGCAACGGCCACGTTGCAGCAGATAGCTGACTAGCGGGATATTTTCGGCCGCACCGATGGCGTGGCCGCAGTGGGGGCAGCACGAACGCGGGACCACGAGGTTGAAGCGCTGTTCCTGATCGGACCCGGATTGCCGGCCCTGCAGTTCCGCACACTGCCGGCGCCATTGTTTGTCGAGGATGATGGGCAGCCGGTAGATGACCACGTTCAGGAAGCTTCCCACCAACAGGCCGAGCACGCCGGCGACCAGCGCTGCATAGCCGGGATTGGAAGTCAGGAAGATGAGAAGTTCCACGCTCGTTCCGGATCAGACCACCGAGCCCATCTTGAAGATCGGCAGATACATGGCAACTACCAGACCGCCGACGATGACGCCCAGAAAGACGATGATGATCGGCTCCATCAGCGTAGTCAGCGAGTCGATCATGTTGTCCAGGTCTTCTTCAAAAAAGTCGGCCACCTTAGCCAGCATATCGGACAACGACCCGGATTCTTCGCCGATGGCTACCATCTGAATCACCATCTCGGGAAACAGCGTGGTCTGGCGCATCGCGAAATTCAACTGTTGACCGGTAGATACCGCGTCACGCATTTCCAGTACAGCTTCCTCGAAAACAATGTTGCCGGTCGCGCCGGCTACCGAGCCCATGGCATCCACCAGGGGTACGCCGGCCGCAAAGGTGGTGGAAAGCGTCCGCGCGAATCGGGCATTGGCGGACAATTCCGCGATCCTGCCGAGAATGGGCAGCTTGAGACGAAGCTGGTCAGTCCGACGGCGAAGCTCACGCGAGCGCTTGTGTGACTCGATGAACATTGTGATGCTACCGACCAGGCCGCCGAGTATCGCCCACCACCAATCCTGCATAAAGCGTGAAATATCGATGATGAAACGGGTGAATGCGGGCAGATCGGCGCCGAACCCCTGGAACAGGGATTCAAACTGCGGGACCACGAAGATCAGGATCACAGCAGTGACGATGATAGCCACCGTGACCACCGAGGCCGGGTAGATCATGGCCTTTTTGACCTTGGCCTTGATCGACTCGGTCTTTTCCTTGTAGATCGCGATTTTTTCCAGCAGCGTGTCGAGCACGCCGGCCTGCTCACCGACGTTGACCAGATTGCAGAAAAGGTCATCGAAGTACAGTGGGTGTTTACCGAGCGCCTCGGCGAACGCAGTACCGCCCTCGACGTCGTTCTTGATGCTGCGGATCAACTCCTGGAGCTTGGGTTTCTTGCCCCCCTGGGCTACCATGTCGAGCGCTTGCACCAGTGGTATCCCAGCGTTGACCATGGCATACAATTGCCGGGTGAACAATGAGATATCAGAGGCTTTGATGGTGTTTCCGAGGCTCAGCAGAGGTTTCGGTTTCTTGCGCACCTTGATGGGCAGAATCCCCTGCCGGCGTAGCTCGATCTTGACCACGTTGCGATCGTCACCGCGCAACTGTCCCTTGACTTTCTTGCCGCGTTTGTCGGTGCCTTCCCACAGAAAGACGGTATTTACGGTCGCTGCCTTGCTCGATGCTGCCATGGCTTAATCCTTTGTTACCCGATTCACTTCTTCGAGGCTGGTAATGCCTTGTGCCACCTTGCGCAGACCCGATTCGCGAAGATCGCGAATCCCCTCACGCTGAGCCT
>CBDVAK010000301.1:0-3982 GCA_965371945.1 uncultured Candidatus Competibacteraceae bacterium | reverse complement strand
AGTGCCTGGCTGGTAGCAGATGCATCTGACAAGGTCAGCCGAGGCAGTTATCCTTGGTATTGTGCCGGCTTGCGGCCCGAAATCCGCGCCAATACAGGAATGACGATGCCATTGCCCGCATTGCCTACGGATATCACCACCCAGGTCGCCGCGGCGTTGCGCGAAGATCTGGGCAGCGGCGATCTCACCGCCGACCTGATCGATGACGGGGAATGGGCGCAGGCCAGCGTGGTCACCCGTGAGCGTGCCGTACTCTGCGGTACGGCGTGGTTCAACCAGGTATTCGCACAACTCGATGCCGACATCCGCGTCGACTGGCATGCACGTGACGGTGACCGCGTGCATGCGGAACAATCACTGTGCACTCTGCAAGGCCCGGCCCGCGGTCTGCTCTCCGGCGAACGCACGGCTCTCAATTTTCTGCAGACGCTGTCTGCGACAGCCACCGTCAGCGCCCGCTACTGCGATGCAGTCAAGGGTACCGGGGTGCGGATACTGGACACCCGCAAGACCATTCCGGGGCTGCGGCGGGCACAAAAATACGCAGTAGCCTGCGGCGGCGGCCAAAACCACCGACTGGGCCTGTTCGACGCCATTCTGATCAAGGAAAACCACATTGCCAGCAGCGGTTCGATAGGTGCCGCGGTGGCAACAGCACGGCAGCGCCACGGCGAGGTCCGCATCGAGGTGGAGGTGGAGAACCTCACCGAGCTGGAACGGGCACTGTCAGCGGAAGCCGACGTCATCATGCTGGACAACTTCGATCTCGCGCTGCTGCGCGAGGCGGTGCAACTGACGGCGGGCAGAGCGCTGCTGGAGGCATCCGGCAACATCAGCCTGGACAGTATTCAGGAATTCGCGGCTACCGGGGTCGACTATATCTCGGTCGGCGCGCTCACCAAGGATGTCCGCGCCATCGACCTGTCGATGCAGTTTCAGGTGGTCTGAGCGTCCTCAGGATTCCGCCGCCGCCATGTGCTCGTCGCGCTGGCGTTGCTGGGCCTGGCGCCTGGCCAGCAGCGACGCGACCAACACACCGATCGCGACGATACCGACCAGAATCGTCGATACCGCGTTGATTTCCGGGGTGACGCCCAAACGTACCTGGCTGTATATTTTCATCGGCAGCGTGGTGGCGCCGGGCCCGGTCGCGAAGCTGGCGATCACCAGATCATCGAGCGACAACGTAAAGGAGAGCAACCACCCCGAAACGATGGCCGGCATGATGATCGGCAGGGTGATCACCAGGAAGGTGCGTCCCGGCGGGCAACCGAGGTCCATGGCGGCCTCTTCGATGGAACGGTCGAAACCGACCAGCCTTGACTGCACTACTACCGCCACGTAGCACATCGAGAAGGTGATGTGGGCAATGGTGACGGTGACGATACCCCGGTCCATCGACATGGCTACGAAGGTCAGCAGCAGCGACAAACCGATGATCACGTCGGGCATCACCAAAGGCGCATAGATCATCCCCGAAAACAAGGTACGGCCGCGAAATGCGCCCAGCCGCGACAAGGTCAACCCCGCCAGCAAACCCAGCAGGGTTGCCACCGTCGATGACATCAGCGCGACCCGCAAGGTCACCCAGGCAGCGTTCATCAGACCCTTATTCTGCAGCAGTTCACCATACCAGCGGGTCGAAAAGCCGGCCCAGACCGTGACCAGACGCGATTCGTTGAAACTGTAGATCACCAGCAGCGCGATCGGCAGATACAGGAATGTGAAGCCGACGATCAGCGACACCACGTTGAATGCAGTGAGCCCCTTACGCATTGGCGCGCATGCTCTTTTCCTGCTGTCGCTGGAAGATCATGATCGGCACCACCAGGATCAGCAGCAGGACCACCGCGACGGCCGACGACAGCGGCCAGTCACGGTTGTTGAAGAACTCCGTCCACAGTGTCTTGCCTATCATCAGGGTACTGGAGCCACCCAGCAGATCGGGAATCACGAACTCGCCGATCGCCGGGATGAAAACCAGAAAACTGCCGGCAATGATGCCGGGCATCGACAAAGGCACGGTGATCTGCCAGAAGGCCTTGAAGGGGCGGCAACCCAGATCAGCGGCAGCTTCCAGCAAAGTGTGGTCCATTTTCTCCAGGTTGGCGTAGAGCGGCAGCAGCATGAATGGCAGATAGGAATAGACGATACCGATATACACCGCGGTATCGGTATTGAGTATGTGCAGCGGCTGTTCGATCAGACCCAGCTTGAACAGCAGCATGTTCAGGAATCCTTCCTTCTTGAGGATGCCAATCCAGGCGTAGACGCGGATCAAAAAGGAAGTCCAGAACGGCAGGATCACCAGCATCAGCAACGCGGCACGCCACTGACGCGGCGCCCTGGCCATAGCGTAGGCAACCGGATAACCGATCAGCAGGGCCAGCAGCGTGGAAATGCCGGCAATCTTGATGCTGTTGAGATAGGCGCGCCAGTACAGCGAGTCCTCCCACAGCAGGCGGTAGTTTTCCAGGTTGATGGTCAGCCGCAGATAGAAATCGTCGACATACTCGAACAGAGGAGCATAGGGCGGGCGGGCGATCAGGATCTCTGAAAAACTGATCTTGAACACGATGGTGAAGGGCAGCAGGAAAAACAGCAGCAGCCAGATGTAGGGCACCGCGATCGTCAGCCCGCGACCACTGATCCCGATTTTCGACGCCAGCGCAAAAAACCAGCGATACAGACCCAACTGCATCAAGCGAGTGTGCAGCGCCGGCAACCCCTTGTGAGGTACCGGTCCCGCCGGCAGATAGGCGATCCGGGAATCTCGCTGGCGGTCTGCCATGGCTCAGGACCCCAGCACGACCGAGGCTTCGGGATCCCAGTGCAGATAGACACGGTCCTCCCAGCTGATCTGCCTGGCCGCCAGCCGGGACTGGTTGGCCTGGGTCGAAGTCACCATGCGGCCGTTGTCCAGCTTGACGTGAAAGATCGAAAGATTGCCAAGGTAACCGATATCCCAGACGACACCGCTGACACAGTTGACCTCGGCATGCTCCGGGGGTGTCAGCGAGATCCGCATCTTCTCGGGCCGGATCGACACCCAGACAGTGGCACCGGCAGGCGTGCCACGACCTTGTGCAGCCAGAATCCGGCAGCCTGATTCGCCGCTTTCTATCAGCAATCCGTCGGCGCCGTCATCCGTGGAGACCCGGCCCTCGAAGGTATTGGCATCGCCAATGAATTCCGCCACATAGCGCGAATTAGGGTATTCGTATATTTCAGTGGGCGTGGCGACCTGGACGATGCGGCCATGGTCCATCACCGCGATCCTGGAAGAGACGGTCATGGCCTCTTCCTGATCGTGGGTGACGATCACGAAGGTGATACCCAGTTCTTCCTGGATGTTGACCAGTTCGAACTGGGTCTGTTGACGCAGTTTCTTGTCCAGCGCCCCCAATGGCTCGTCGAGCAGCAACATCTTCGGTTTCTTGACCAGACATCGGGCCAGGGCCACACGTTGGCGCTGTCCACCGGACAACTGATGCGGCTTGCGGCGTGCGAAACGATCGAGCTGTACCAACTCGAGCATCTCCCCGACCCGGCGCGCAATCTCGGCTTTCGCCACCTTGTCCTGGCGCAGACCGAAACCAATGTTCTTTTCGACGTTCATATGCGGAAACAGCGCATAGGACTGGAACATCATGTTGACCGGCCGCTGGTGAGGCGGCACCGGGGACATATCCTCGCCCTCCAGCATGATCCGGCCCGAGGTCAGCTGCTCGAAGCCGGCCAGCATCCGCAGCAAGGTCGTCTTGCCGCAACCGGAAGGTCCCAGCAGGGAGAAAAACTCACCCTTGTAGATATCGACGGAAACGTTGTCGACGGCAACGAAGTCGCCGAACGATTTGGTCACCCCCTGGATCGCAACATAGGGCTGTTGGCCCGGATCGCTCCAGGGTTCCCAAACCTTGCGAGTGGCTGCTTGGCCCATCTACCCCTCCACAACCCGCCGGTGACACCGGCGGGCCGGACT
>CBDVAK010000300.1:0-3994 GCA_965371945.1 uncultured Candidatus Competibacteraceae bacterium | reverse complement strand
ACGCGGAGGCGCTGCTGGGTGTGGCGCTGACACAACTGGTTCGACCGGGTGTTCCGGTTGTCTACGGTGGCTTCACCTCCAATGTCGATATGCGCTCCGGCGCCCCGGCTTTTGGCACACCGGAAAACGCCCGAGCCAATCTGGCCGGTGGGCAACTGGCCCGTCGCTATGGACTGCCCTATCGCAGCAGCGCCTGCAATGCCTCCAACGCGGCTGATGCGCAAGCCGTCTACGAAACCCAGATGGCGCTGTGGGGTGCGGTCATGGGCCACGCCAATCTGGTCTATCACGCGGCGGGGTGGCTGGAAGGCGGTCTGCTGGCCTCTTTTGAAAAGGTGGTCATAGACGTCGAGCTGATTCAGAATGTGAAGCAGTTGCTGGAGCCCGTCACGGTTGGCGAAGACGACTTCAAAGCGATCGCCGAGGTCGCGCCGGGCGGACATTTCTTTGGTGCCAGTCACACCATGAGCCGGTATGAGACAGCCTTTTACGAACCTCTGTTGAGTGATTGGCGCAACAGCGAGAATTGGCAGGACGCCGGTGCCAAGAACGCTACCACGCGGGCGACGGAGATCTGGCAGTCTGCGTTGCACTCGTTCGAGCCACCGCCGCTGGACCCGGCGAAAGTGGAGGCGCTGGACGAGTACATCGCCCGGCGCAAGCAACAAATCGGCAGTGGTGAACCCTGATCCCTGACCAGGTTCCAGTGGAGGAGCAACCGTCTTGAAATCTCATTACCAGGCCATCGTTATCGGCGGTGGAGTCGTTGGCTGTTCGGTTCTGTATCACCTGGCGAAACTTGGCTGGACCGACGTCCTGCTGCTGGAAAGATCGGAACTCACCTCGGGCTCCACCTGGCATGCCGCGGGTGGCATGCACACCATCAATGGTGATCCCAATGTTGCCAAACTGCAGCAATACACCATCGGGCTCTATCGTGAGATCGAGGAGATTTCGGGGCAGGACATCGGTTTGCATATGACCGGTGGGGTGATGCTGGCGGCCACCCCGGAGCGCTTCGACTGGCTGAAGGGTATGCATGCCAAGGGTCGCTATCTGGGTATGAATACCGAGCTGATCAGCGCCACCGAGGCCCGGGATCTGATGCCGCTGCTCGATCCGGACAAATTTGTTGGCGCCATGTACGACCCGGTGGAAGGCCATCTGGATCCCTCCGGCACGACCTACGCCTTTGCCAAGGCAGCCAGGAAGTACGGTGCGCTTATCGAGACCCACACCCGCGTCATCGATCTGTTGCCGGATGGCGCCGGTGGCTGGCGCGTGATCACGGACAAAGGCGACACAAGTACCGAGCACGTGGTCAATGCGGGGGGGCTCTGGGCCCGGGAAGTGGGGCGCATGGCCGGACTGGAATTGCCGGTGTTGGCCATGGAGCACATGTATCTGTTGACCGGGGACATGCCGGAAGTGGTCGCTCACAACCAGAGTACCGGCAAGGAGATCATCCACGCGGTGGATTTCGATGGCGAGATCTATCTGCGTCAGGAACATGACGGCATGTTGATGGGCACCTATGAAAAGGCCTGCGTACCCTGGTCACCGCGGGAAACGCCGTGGGAGTTCGGTCACGAATTGCTGCAACCGGATATCGATCGCATCGCACCGTCCCTGGAGATCGGGTTCGACCACTTTCCGGCGTTCCAGGATGCGGGGATCAAGCAGATCATCAACGGGCCCTTCACCTTCTCACCGGATGGCAATCCCCTGGTGGGTCCCATACGTGGGCTGCCCGGATATTGGTGTGCCTGCGCGGTCATGGCGGGTTTCAGCCAGGGCGGTGGGGTTGGCCTGGCACTCGCCAACTGGATGATCGAGGGCGATCCCGGTTTCGACGTGTGGGGTATGGATGTGAGTCGCTTCGGCGACTGGGCAACGCTGACCTATACCAATGCCAAGGTGCGGGAGAACTATTCGCGTCGTTTCTCCATCCGTTTTGCCAACGAGGAGCTTCCCGCCGCGCGGCCGTTCCGCACCACCCCGGTCTATGATCAGATGCTGACCGCGGGTGCACAGATGGGTGCCGCCTACGGTCTCGAGCTGCCACTGTGGTTCGCACCTGAGGGCGTCGAGGAAGCGTTCTCCTGGCATCGATCCACCGATTTCGAGCATGTCGGCGCGGAGGCGCGTGCAGTCCGGGAGGGTGTCGGGCTCATCGAGACCTCAGGGTTCGCCAAGTACAGCGTGACCGGGTCCGCGGCGGGCTCGTGGTTGGATCAGATGCTGGCCTGTCGTCTGCCGCGCGAGGGCCGCATGACGCTGGCGCCGATGCTCAACGAGAACGGCAAGCTCATTGGCGACTTCACGCTCGCCAACCTTGGTGAGGGGGAATACTTCATTGCCGGTTCCGGTGTTGCCGAGAACTATCATATGCGCTGGTTTCAGCAACACCTGCCCACGGACGGTTCGGTGATGCTGCACGCTCACGGCGCGGGGCTCGCCGGTATTTCCGTCGCCGGACCCCGCTGCCGCGAACTGCTGGCGGCATTGAGCGACCACGATTTGTCCACCGATGCCTTCAGATTCATGGCAATGAGCAGGATGAATATCGGTATGGCGCCCTGTCTGGTGGGGCGTGTCAGCTATACCGGCGATCTCGGCTTCGAGATGTGGATGGCGCCCGAGTATCAGCGCTACCTGCTGACGTTGTTGCTGGAGGAA
Source organism: uncultured Candidatus Competibacteraceae bacterium (assembly GCA_965371945.1). Classification (GTDB taxonomy): domain Bacteria; phylum Pseudomonadota; class Gammaproteobacteria; order Competibacterales; family JAHEDQ01; genus CBDVAK01. The sequence continues at coordinate 1,315 of CBDVAK010000300.1, read as the reverse complement.
GGCAAGGCACTCGGTATCCGGCTGTTTGGTTCACGCGCGCTGAACGCCTTGCGACTGGAAAAGAACTATGGTTCCTGGGCGCGGGAATACCGACCCGTCTACGGGCCCCTTGAAGCCGGCCTGGAGCGCTTTGTCGCGCTGACGAAAGAGGCTGATTTCATCGGCAAGGTGGCCGCCGCCAAGGAAACGGAAACCGGTGGCAAGCTACGTTTGCGTGCATTTGTGGTGGAGGCGCAGGATGCCGACCCCATGGGTGACGAGCCCATCTGGCACCAGGGCGAAGTCAAAGGCTGGGTGACCTCCGGGGGCTATGCCCATGCCTCCGGCGTCTCCATGGCCATGGGTTACGTGCCCAAAGAGGTTGCCGACGAGATCGGCGGATGGGAAATCGAATTGCTGGGCCTGCGTTTGCCCGCGCGACTGCAGGCTATGCCTCTGTTCGATCCGCAGGGCGAGCGCATGCGCGGTTGAGGAGGACAGCCATGCCGATACAGTCTGTCATCAGTCAGAAATCCGGTCGGGCCGTGAGACAACACGGTGCGATGGAATACAGCGAAGCGCCGGTGGATCTGGATACGGTGCGGCGCTATCGCCTCGGCCGCCTGCGTGTGCAAATGCGCCAACACGACGTCGCCGGCCTGCTGCTGTTTGATCAACTCAATACCCGCTACGCGACCGATGCCACCAACATGCAGGTCTGGTGCTCTCACTACGAGACACGCTGTGTGTTCGTGGCCCTGGATGGTCCCGTGGTGCTGTTTGACTACTCGAACCACCCGCACCTGGCTGAAGACTTACCGACCATAGATGAGTATCGCGTGCTGCCCGTCTTTTACTACTTCGCCCGGGGATATCGAGGGGAGGAGTGGGCGGTGAAGTTCGCCGACCAGATCGCGGACCTCATGCAGAAACACGGCGGTGGCAATACCCGTCTTGCCGTGGACAGGCTTTCGATCATGGGCACCGATGCCTTGCGGGCCCGTGGGCTCCACCTGGTGCACGGCGAACCCATCACCGAGCGGGCCCGTGCCGTCAAGTCACCCGAAGAACTGGAGTTGATGCGCGCATCCGTGACGGTATGCGAGCAGGCATGCGATGCAATGCGTCAGGCGCTCAAACCCGGCATCACAGAGAACGCCCTGTGGGCGAGGCTGCACGAAGCCAATATCCGGCTCGGCGGGGAGTGGATCGAGACCCGCCTGCTTTCCTCCGGGCCCCGCACCAACCCCTGGTTTCGGGAGTGCTCCATGCGCACCATCGACAGCGGCGATCTGGTCAGCTTCGATACCGACCTGATCGGTCCGTACGGCTATTG
>CBDVAK010000299.1:0-4069 GCA_965371945.1 uncultured Candidatus Competibacteraceae bacterium | reverse complement strand
CTGGAAGGCGCTGCCCGCACCCGCATTGCCCCGGGTTATTGAGAAACTACAAAAGTTTGGATGTGCCATCGGTATACAATAGGCTTTCCTAGCCTGCGTTGGCGACCCCGTATACGCAATGGATTACCAGACACTCGACAACCTGCGCAGGAACCACCCGGCCTGGCGTCTGCTGATGGCCGATCACGCCCCTCTGGTGGTCAGTTTCCTGTTCCAGGGATTCATGGAGCCCAATCTGCGCTCGTTGCCTCAGCAGACGCTGGCGGCTCGTCTCGACGATCATCTTTATCATCTTCGCGATGTGCTGGGCGCCGATGCCTTTCCCAGAAGCGCTCGTGAATACCTCGATGACTGGGCCTCGGACGAGCGCGGTTGGTTGCGCAAATATTATCCGCCCAACCAGGACGAGCCACACTACGACCTCACCCCGGCCACCGAGAAAGCCATCGACTGGCTGACCAGTTTCGATCAGGGCCAGTTCGTCGGCACCGAATCGAAGCTGATGACGGTGTTCGAGATTCTGCGCCAGATCGCGCGCGGTACCGAGACCGATCCGGAGGCGCGTATTGCCGACCTGGAACAACGTAAGGCCGAGTTGGAGGCCGAGATCCGGGACATACGTGATGGCAAGGTCGTACTGATGGACGCCACCCGGATCAAGGACCGGTTTCTGCAGATGGCGAACACGGCCAGGGCGCTGCTTACCGATTTTCGCGAGGTGGAACAGAATTTTCGCGACCTCGACCGCTCGGTGCGAGAACGTATCGCCACTTGGGAGGGTGGCAAGGGGGCGCTGCTGGAAGAAGTGTTTGGTCACCGCGACAGCATCGCCGACTCTGATCAGGGTCGCAGCTTCCGGGCGTTTTGGAACCTGCTGATGTCCCCGAGCCACCAGGAGGAGTTGTCGGAACTGCTGAGCACCGTGTTTGGACTCGAGGCTGTGCAGGCGCTGCATCCTGACCGCAGGCTGCAGAGGATCCACTACGACTGGCTGGAGGCCGGCGAATCGACCCAGCGCACCGTCGCCCGCCTTTCCGGACAGTTGCGGCGCTATCTGGATGACCAGGCCTGGCTCGAGAACAAGCGCATCATGCAGCTCATCCGTGGGATCGAGCAGCAGGCGCTGGAGATCCGCGAGCAGGCGCCGGCGCAAGCGCAGTCGTTCATGACCCTGGATGAGCCGGCTCCAAAGGTGAATCTGAGCCTCGATCGCCCGCTATATCATCCCCCGCTGAAACCCGACATCCGCGACCAGGTGTTGCTGGAGGGTGAAGGGGACATCCCGGTTGACGCGTTGTTCAACCAGACCTACGTGGACAAAGCTCGGCTCACCGCGCTCATCCGCCGGGCGTTGCAGACCCGCAAACAGATTTCATTGACGGAGTTGCTGGAGGCCAACCCCCTGGAACAGGGCCTCGCCGAGCTGGTGACCTATCTCAGCATTGCCTCCGAGGATCGCAAGGCCGTGATCGACGACCACGGCAGACAAACACTCACATGGATGGGACAATCCGGCAACTGGCGCAAGGCCACGTTGCCGAACATTGTTTTCAGTCGCTGATCATGGGCACCGAGCCACTGGCACCAACCGACATCAACATGGATTTCTCCCGTGTCGTGGTCACATTGATGAAAGGCATTACCTTTCAGGACGGCGACCCGGCACTCTGGCAGACACTGCTGGACGTGCAAACCCGGGTGCGCGAGATGGTGGGTCTGCTGGGTCTGGAGTTGATGCTCGATGAGGCCGAGGGTTATGCCTATCTGCGTCAACGTCGGGTGGCCGAAGGCGAACCGGAGTTGCCGCGCCTGGTACCGCGCAGACAGCTCAGTTACCCGGTCAGTCTGCTACTGGCCCTGCTGCGCAAGAAGCTTGCGGAGTTCGATGCCACCAGCGGCGAGACCCGCCTGATCCTCCAACGCCAGGAGATCGTGGAGCTGATTCGCCTGTTTCTGCCCGATACCGTCAACGAAGCCAGGCTCATGGATCGTGTCGATGCGCACATCAACAAGGTGGTGGAACTGGGTTTCCTGCGCCGTCTGCGTGGACAAACCGATCATTTCGAGGTGCGCCGAACCCTCAAGGCTTTCGTGGATGGCCAATGGCTGAACGAGTTCGACCAGCGCCTGGGCGAATACCGTGATCAGTTGAGCACTGGTTCCGATGACCAGGAGACAGTGCCATGAGCACGGTGGAACCGGCCCCGATCATACAATCTCTGGATTTCGCCGACTCCGATGAGCGCGCTGGTTTTCGGCTGCACCGTCTGGAAGTCTTCAATTGGGGCACCTTCCACCAGCAGGTCTGGCATCTGGACGCAGGTGGCGACAACACCCTGGTGACGGGCGATATCGGTTCCGGCAAATCGACCCTGGTGGATGCGGTCACCACCCTGCTGGTGCCGCCACAAAAAATCACCTACAACAAGGCTGCCGGGGCGGAAGCCCGCGAGCGCACCCTGCGCTCCTATGTGCTGGGCTACTACAAAGCCGAGCGCGGTGAGTTGGCGCAATCAGTGCGCCCGGTGGCCTTGCGCGACTACAACAACTACTCAGTGATACTCGGCCACTTCCACAATGATGGATTCGACACCGACGTCACCCTGGCCCAGGTGTTCTGGCTCAAGGACCCGCAGGGTCGGCCTGCCCGCAGCTATGTGGTGGCCGATCTGCCACTTTCGGTGGGCGAGCACTTCGCGGGATTCGGCTCCGACATCAACGCGCTCCGCAAACGGCTGCGGGCCACCGCCAATGTGCAATTGTTCGACAGTTTCCCGCCCTACGCGGCCACCTTCCGCAGGCGCATGGGCATCGACAACGAACAGGCGCTGCAGCTCTTCAACCAGACCGTGTCGATGAAGTCAGTGGGTAACCTCACCGAGTTCGTGCGCGAGCACATGCTGGAGTCGTTCCCGGTGGAAGAGCGCATACAGGCCCTGGTCCACCATTTCGACGACCTCAATCGCGCCCACGAGGCGGTGCTCAAGGCCAAGACCCAGATCGGTTTGTTGACGCCGCTGGTGGCCGACTGCAACCACCACCGGGACGTGAGCGAACAAGCGGGGCGTCTGCGCGCCGCTCGTGATGCCCTGCGAGCCTGGTTCGCAGGCCTCAAGGCGGGGCTGCTGGAAAAACGCCTGTCCAGGCTGGACGAGGACCTCACCCGGCTCGGTGCACGCATCGTCGCGCTCGGCGAGACCCGTCAGGGCCAACAGGCACAACGCGACGAGCTGAAAACAGCCATCGCGGCAAGCGGCGGGGATCGCATCGAGCGTCTCAAGTCCGAGATCGCGCAGCAGGAAAAAGACAAGGAAGCGCGCGTCAGACGGGCTGGACGCTACGACGCGCTGGCGCAGGCCATCGGTCTGACAGCCGCCGCCGACGCAGAGTCTTTCGCCCGCAACCGTCACGCCCTGGCCGGTGAACGGGAAACCAGCGAAGGCCAGCTGGCGGAGACCGACAACGGCCATACCGAGGCCACGGTGGAGTTCCGTCAGCTCAAGGACCAGCACCAGGAGCTGAACACCGAGCTGGAATCGCTGCGCGGAAGACGCTCCAACATTCCGGCCCGCATGCTGGCGTTGCGGGCACAGCTCTGCGAGGCCACCGGCATGACGGAAGAGGTGCTGCCCTTCGCCGGCGAGCTGATCCAGGTGCATGAGGACAGCCGCGACTGGGAGGGCGCCATTGAGCGGTTGTTGCACAATTTCGGTCTCTCACTGCTGGTGCCGGAGCGCGACTACGCGCGGGTTTCGGCCTGGGTGGACCGTACTCACCTGCGCGGCCGGCTGGTCTACTATCGGGTTCGAGTTTCGCGCGACGCCCGCATCGCTGACCTGCATCCCCAATCCCTGGTGCGGCGCTTGTCACTAAAACCCGATTCGGGCTTCTATCCCTGGCTGGAATCCGAGCTGGCCCGGCGTTTCAACTATGCTTGCTGCGATGATCTCGATCAGTTTCGGCGCGAACGGCTGGCGGTGACCCGGGCCGGGCAGATCAAGGGCAGCGGTGGACGCCACGAAAAAGACGATCGCCACCGCATCGACGACCGCTCCCGGTTCGTGCTGGG
>CBDVAK010000298.1:0-4087 GCA_965371945.1 uncultured Candidatus Competibacteraceae bacterium | reverse complement strand
TTGCCGGACTGACCTGCGTCTCCACCACCGGCTTGGTGGAGCTTGCCGGACTGACTTGTTCTGCGCTGCCGGTGTCTGTGGATCTGGCTTCCGCCCCGGTGCTTTCCGCGGGCCTGGCTTCCGCGGCGCTGCTGGACGGGGCGGGCGAAGTGTCGTCCGATGTCGTCCCGGATTCAGGGTTGTTCGATTCCTGGCTGCTGCTGGCGGTGCGACTACTACGCGGTCGCCGTCCGCCCCTGCGTCGCGACGACCGGCGCCGAGCGCCCGAAGGGGTGCCACTGTCTGCCGCGGCGGATGTATCCGGGGTCGTTCCGCCGGCTTCATCGCCATCGACAGAACCCTGATCGGATCCGGCGCTGCGGGTGTCTTGCGATGTTGGGCTCTTGGCTTCGTCGCCCTCGCTCTGCTGGCCGGTAGGTGCCGGTGGTTTCCTGCTCCCTGTATCCGGCTCGACCGGCTCTGCGGTTGCGGTTGCGACCGCGACCGTCGCTGCCGGCGTGACGTCAGTCGGGCTATCGGTGCCAGCGGTGGTGCTGGCTCCGGTCTGTCCATCCGTGGTCGCGGCATCGGTGGTGCTACGGCGACGCTTGCGTCCACCCCGCCGTCCGCGTCTGCGTGGGCTTGAACTGGTGGATTCCTTTTCATCACTCGTTGCGTCACCGCCGTTCGCTTTGGCGGGTCCGGTCGTTGCCACTGGTTTGCGGGCTGTGGCGGGCTCAGTGCCTTTGCCACCGTGCCTGCCGGCTTCGGCCTTCCTGCCGTCGCGTTCCGGGCTACTGCCGGTGCTGGCGGTGGATTGTTTGCGGCCGCGCCCGCGGCGCCGGTCGCCGTCGCGACTACGTTCACTCTGGCGCGCCGGGGTTCTGGCGCCCGAACTGCGCGGTTTGGCGGCTGTCTGTCCGGAATCCGCGGCCGCGGATCCGCTGCTTTCTTCCTTGGGCGAGGAACTGAACAACGAGTGCAGCGCCTGTGCCGCGCGGACCAGCAACGGTGCATCGCTGGGAACCGGCGCGCGCTCGGGCGCTGGGGTAGCGCGCTCGGGCGCCGGGGTAGTGCGCACGACGCCCTTGACGGCAGCCTCGGCGGCTTGCGGCTGCCGGGTCTGTGTGGTCACCACGTCGGCGTCATCGCTGACATCGGTAACCATGTTGTAGCTGGCGGTCTGGGTCGCTTTCGGAGTATCGGGCAGTTCCTCGGGGCGTTGCCTGGTGATCAGGAAGTGAGGTGTCTCCAACTGTTCGTTGGGGAGCAGGTAGACACTGACACTGTGGCGTTGCTCGATCGCCTGTACGGCATCTCTTTTCTCGTTGAGGAGAAAGGTGGCCACTTTGACCGGCAATTCGCAAACCACCCTTGCGGTGTGATCCTTCATGGCTTCGTCTTCGACGATGCGCATGACTGCGAGTCCCAGGGACTGGACGTTGCGGATGCTGCCGCGACCTGAACACCGCGGGCAGACCACCTGGCTGGCCTCACCCAGCGACGGGCGCAATCTTTGCCGCGACATTTCCAGCAGACCGAAACGCGAGATGCGCCCGACCTGCACCCGGGCCCGGTCCATTTTCAGGGCTTCGCGCAGGCGGTTTTCGACCTCGCGTTGATTGCGGGTGCTGTTCATGTCGATGAAATCGATCACGATCAGCCCGCCTACGTCCCTGAGCCGCATCTGGCGGGCTGTTTCTTCGGCGGCCTCCAGGTTGGTGTTGTACGCCGTTTCCTCGATGTCCGCGCCACGAGTCGCCCGGGCCGAATTGATATCGATGGTAACCAGTGCCTCGGTGTGGTCGATGACGATGGCGCCACCCGAGGGCAGGTGCACCTCACGCTCGAACGCTGTCTCGATCTGTGTTTCGATCTGGAACCGGTTGAATAGCGGAACGGTGTCCTGGTAGAACTTGAGCCGCGACAGGTTGTGCGGCATCACCTGCTCCATGAAGTCGACGGCTTGCTGGTAGGTCTCTTCGCGATCCACCAGAATTTCGCCGATATCCGGTCGCAGGTAGTCGCGCAGCGCCCGGATGATGACATTGCTTTCCTGGTAGATCAGCAGAGGCCCGCTTTGCTCCTGGCCGACCTTGTCGATCGCAGCCCACAGCGTAAGCAGGTAGTCCAGATCCCATTGCAGATCTTCCTGCGAGCGTCCGAACCCCGCGGTTCGAACGATCAGGCCCATCCCCTCGGGAACGTCCAGGTTGGCAAGAATCTGGCGAATTTCCTGGCGCTCCTCGCCTTCTATACGCCTCGACACTCCGCCGGCACGCGGGTTGTTCGGCATCAATACCATGTAGCGGCCGGCGAGACTGACAAAGGTGGTCAGCGCCGCGCCCTTGTTACCGCGTTCCTCTTTCTCGACCTGGACGACCAGCTCCTGCCCTTCCCGTATGACGTCCTTGATGGATGGGCGTCCGCCTTCGACACTGGCGTCGGGATCGAAATAGCTTCTGGAGATCTCCTTGAAAGGCAGAAAGCCGTGACGTTTTCCCCCGTAATCTACAAAGGCTGCTTCCAGGCTGGGCTCGACCCGGGTGACCTTGCTTATGTAGATGTTGGCTTTCTTTTGCTCCAGGGCCGGTGTTTCGATGTCGAGGTCGTAGAGTCGCTGGCCGTCGACCAGGGCAACGCGAATTTCCTCGGATTGGGTGGCATTAATCAACAGTCTTTTCATGCGCAAATCTCTCCGGCGCTCAGCAGTGTCTGCTGACGCAGTCGGGTGGGTCAGATCGGGCGCGGAGGCAATAAGGAGACGCGTGGCGCTGCAGGACGTGCCAGTGTATGAACACCCGGGCCAGGGGCCAGGGCGCATGCGTGAACGCAGAAAAACGACAAACTGCCGTGTTCCGTGTTCCAGGCTGGTCGAATACTCAACCACTGAGTACCCTGACCGACGACCGCCCCCAGGGCGATCGTTCTAAGAAACTGTATCTGGTCGCAGACAGCGAAACCGCGCGGGCTCAACTTTTTAGAGCCTCCGGGCGACGTCGCGTGACTATAGCAATGTGATCGGCGCATCGCAATTGGCAGCCGCAGCGTGATTCTGCCAGACTCGGCACTGCCCAGACCCACAATGCCCCGGCTTTCTGAGAAGCTGAAACAGCTTTCGAACACATCCGCCTGAACGCCACCGGTATCCATCCATGACCTCGACACCACCCGACCCCAAGGTGCGTCTGGTGGAGATCAGCGCGGATATGGCGGAGCAGCGGATCGATAATTTTCTCGCCCGGGAACTTCGAGGCGTACCGAAATCGCTGATCTACCGCATCCTCCGTCGTGGCGAGGTGCGGGTCAATCGCGGCCGCGTCAAGCCTGGCTACCGAATTCGCGCCGGTGATCAGGTGCGCATACCACCGGTCCGCGTCAAGGCCCCCACCGCGGGGTCACCACCGGACTTTGTCATCAGACGACTGGAGGAGCGGCCGCTGTACGAGGACAGCACCCTGTTGGTAGTCAACAAACCCGCGGGGATTCCCGTACATGCGGGCACCGGCGTCAAATGGGGGGTGATCGAGTCGCTACGGATACTGCGTCCCGATCTGCAACGGCTGGAGCTGGTCCACCGCCTCGATCGTGAGACCAGTGGGTGTTTATTGCTGGCCAAGAGTGCCGGTGTACTGCGGGATCTGCATCGGGCGTTTCGCGAACGCGAGGTGGACAAGCGCTATCTGGCTCTGGTTCTGGGCGATTGGCAAGGCGGGCATCGGCAGGTCCGCGTACCGTTGCGCAGAGGTGCAAAACGAGGTGGGGAACGACTGGTAGTGGTCAGTGAGGATGGCCAGCAGGCCGAAACCGCCTTCACACCATTGACCCACTACCGCGGGGCCACATTGGTAGAGGCACGGCCGGGTACCGGTCGTACGCATCAGATCAGGGTGCATGCGGCCCATCTTGGCCATCCACTGGCCGCGGATGACAGATATGGGGAACGTGGTTTCAATCGGAGGGTCGCCGCTCTGGGTTTGCGGCGGCTGTTTCTGCATGCACACTATCTGGGAATTCCCACTGCGCAGGGCGACCGGGTCGTCGATGCCCCCCTGCCCGCCGACCTGCGGGCGGTGCTGGATGCGATGGAATCGAACTGATGCTTGCG
>CBDVAK010000297.1:0-4106 GCA_965371945.1 uncultured Candidatus Competibacteraceae bacterium | reverse complement strand
CAGGGCAATGCCGCCACCGCGGTGCAGATCGCCCGCAAGTTCGTGGGTGACAGTCCCGATGTGATCGTGCCGATCTCCACGCCTTCCGCGCAGGCCGTGGTGGCGGCGACTCAGGATATCCCCATCGTGTTCACGGCGGTGACCGACCCGGTCGGGGCCAAGCTGATCAAAGATCCCGGCAAGCCGGGTGGCAATGTCACCGGCATGAGCGATCTGTCACCGATCGGCAAACAACTGGATCTGATCCACCAGGTCCTGCCTGATGCCAGGGTGCTGGGGGTCCCCTACAACCCGGGTGAGGCCAATGCCGTGAGTCTGGTGGCTATTCTGCGCGAACAGGCGCCGGCCAGAGGGTTCAAGTTGATCGAAGTGGCGGCCACCAAGTCGTCCGAGGTGCTGGGCGCCGCGCAAAGCCTGATCGGCAAGGTCGACGCCATCTATGTGCCGACCGATAACACCATCGTTTCGGCGCTGGAATCGGTGCTCAAGGTGGGTATGGACAGCCGCACCCCGGTGTTCGCGGGTGACACCGACAGCGTTGCGCGCGGTGCGATCGCCGCCGTGGGGTTCAACTACTATGACGTCGGCCGCCAGACCGGCAAGATGGTGGTGCAGGTGCTGCAAGGCAAGAATCCGGGCGACATGCCGGTACAGGGCGTGGAGATTACCGAGTTGTATCTCAACCCCGGCGCTGCGGAGAAGATGGGCGTCACTTTTTCACCACAACTGCTGGAGTCCGCCAACAAGGTCGTGCAGTAGCCGGCGAACTGCCCATCCCCGGGGGCTGGTCGCGATGAGTAGCATTGCACTGCTGGGGGCGATCGAGATCGGGCTGGTCTATGCGCTGGTGGCGCTGGGCGTCTTCCTGTCGTTCCGGATCCTCAACTTTCCCGATCTGACGGTGGATGGCAGTTTTCCGCTGGGCGCCGCGGTGGCAGCGACTGCCATCGTCGCCGATGTCGATCCCTGGTTGGCGACGCTTGCAGCCATGGCCGCCGGTGTCGTCGCCGGGCTGGTTACCGCGTTGCTCAACGTGCGTTTCCACATCCTCCATCTACTCGCCAGCATTCTCACCATGATCGCCCTGTTTTCGATCAACCTGCGCATCATGGGGCGGCCCAACGTGGCCCTGCTGTTCGAGCCCACGGTGGTGACGCCCTTCGAAGGTCTGGGACTGTCCGGCGCGGTTGTCAAGCCCGTGCTGGTGGCAATCATCGTCATCGTGGTCATGCTGCTGCTGGCGCGCTTTCTCAACAGCGACTACGGGCTGGCCATGCGCGCTACCGGCGCCAACCCCCGCATGGCGCGGGCCCAGGGTATCAACACCGATCGAACCATCTACGTGGGCATGGGTCTTTCGAACGCCCTGGTGGCACTGGCCGGCGCCCTGTTCGCACAAACAAACGGGTTCGCCGATATCACCATCGGTACCGGCACCATCGTGGTGGGTCTGGCCGCGGTGATATTGGGCGAGACCATCTTTTCCACCCGCACCATGTTGTTGTGGGCGCTGGCCTGCGTGGTGGGTTCGATACTCTATCGTGTCGCAGTGGCGTTTGCGCTCAATGCCGATTTCATCGGTCTGCAATCATCCGACCTCAACCTGGTAACAGCCCTGCTGGTGGCTCTGGCGCTGATACTCCCCAACCTACACGGTTCCCTGCGTGCCGCGTTTGCGCGCTCGGCGTCCCGGCGATGATCAGCATCGAGCAGGTCAGCGTGACGTTCGGCAAAGGTACGCCGATGGAAACCCGCGCCCTGCAAGAGATTTCGCTGCGTATCGCGGCGGGCAGTTTCACCACCGTGATTGGTTCCAACGGCGCCGGCAAATCGACTGTGCTCAATATCGTCACCGGCGATGTCGCGATCGATCAAGGCCGTATCGTGATGGATGGCATCGATGTCACCCGCTGGTCGGCGCCCAAACGGGCCCGCCTGGTGGCGCGGGTGTTTCAGGACCCGCTGGCCGGTACCTGCGAAGCGCTCAGCATCGAGGAAAACATGGCGCTGGCCGCGGCCCGTGGCCGGGTCAGGGGGCTGGGAAGGGCTCTGGGTGGCGGCCGCAGGGAGCGGTTTCGCGAGCAACTGGCGCGACTCGGTCTGGGGCTGGAAGACCGTCTTGCTGATCGTATGGGGCTGTTGTCGGGTGGTCAGCGGCAGGCCGTCAGCTTGCTGATGGCGACGCTGACCGATATGAAGATTCTGCTGCTGGATGAGCATACCGCGGCGCTGGACCCGAAGATCAGCGAGTTTGTCATGAACCTGACGCGCGAGATCGTCACGGGACAGGGCCTGACCGCGCTGATGGTGACCCACAGCATGCGTCAGGCGCTGGACTATGGCGATCGCACCATCATGCTCCACGAAGGTGAAATCGTGCTGGATGTGGAAGGTCGGCAGCGCGACGGGCTCGATGTGCCGCAACTGCTCGATCAGTTCGCCCGGGTGCGCGGCGAGCAACTCGCCGACGACAGCCTGTTGCTGGGTTAGGGAGCCCCGCCGTCAGGGAATCAGGATGGTTGAGCCGGTGGTGCGCCGGGCCTCCAGATCACGATGGGCGCTCACCACGTCGGCCAGAGGGTAGCTCTGGTTGACTTCTATCCTGACGATACCGTTGCCGACCACCTCGAACAGTTCTCTGGCAGCCCCCTCCAGTTCCTCCCGCGTTGCCGTGTAATCCATCAACGAGGGACGGGTAAAGAATAGCGAGCCGCGCTGGGCCAGCATCGCCGGTTCGAAAGCCGGCACCGGACCCGAGGCATTGCCAAAGCTGACCATGGTGCCCAATCGGCACAGACTGTCCAGCGAGTCGACAAAGGTATCCTTGCCGATCGAATCATAGACCGCGGCCACGCCGGTACCGTCGGTCAGCTCCCGCACCCGCTCACGAAAGTTCTCGCGGGTATAGACGATGGGGTGATCGCAACCGTGGGCGCTGGCGAGTTCCGCCTTGGCATCGTTGCCCACCGTGCCGATGACAGTAGCTCCCAGATGCTTGGCCCACTGGCAGGCGATCAGCCCGACGCCGCCGGCCGCGGCGTGGATGAGGATGGTGTCGCCGGGTTGCACCCGGTAGCTGCGCCGCAGCAGGTATTGAGCGGTCATGCCCTGCAACATCATCGCCGCGGCCTGACGGGTGTCGATGCCATCGGGCAGCAGCACCACCCGGTTGGCGGGCATGAGTCTCGATTCGGCATAGGAGCCCGCCGGTGGCGAAGCGTAAGCAACCCGGTCGCCCGGCTTGAAACCGGTGACGGCGCTGCCGATGGCCTCGACCTCACCCGCGCCCTCCAGACCCAGACCGCTGGGCAGTGGCAGGGGGTAGAGCCCGGTACGATGGTATACGTCGATGAAGTTGAGCCCGACGGCATCGTGTTTGATGCGGATTTCACCGGGGCCGGGGGCGCCGACCTCCACCTCCTCCCATTGCATGACCTCCGGGCCGCCGGTGGCGTGGATTCGAATTGCTTTGCTCATACTGGGCATTCCGCTGGTGCTAGACTCTTCCCAACATAGCACAAGGGAGCGGTGTCGATGGGTATCGTCATAGCGTACGTGGGCTCTGACTGATGGGCTTGTACGGCAAATATGTGCACCCGCGCATCCTCGACCGGGTCTGTAGCTTGTCGGCGCTGCGCCGCCAGCGCGGCGAGGTGGTGCCGATGGCGCGTGGCAAGGTGCTGGAGGTCGGTATCGGCACCGGGCTCAACCTCCCGCACTACGATCCGAGTCGGGTCGAAAAGATCTGGGGGCTGGATCCCGATACCGAACTGCAGCCGTTGGCGCGCCGCCGCATCGGGGAACATGGTCTGGAGGTGGAACTGCTGGGATTGTCAGGCGAAGAGATACCCATGGATGACGACAGCTTTGACAGTGTGGTGGTGACTTTCACCCTGTGCACCATCCCCGATGTGGCGCAGGCACTGCTGGAGATGCGGCGGGTTTTGAAGCCGGATGGCAGATTGCTTTTTTGTGAGCACGGGCTGGCGCCGGAGGCGCGGGTGGCGGGATGGCAAAGACGACTGACACCGGGCTGGAAGCGACTGGCGGGGGGGTGTCATCTCGATCGTGACATGCCGGCCCTGCTGGATGCCGCTGGTTTTTGT
>CBDVAK010000296.1:0-4133 GCA_965371945.1 uncultured Candidatus Competibacteraceae bacterium | reverse complement strand
AAATATGGCCAATCAGGCTCGTCCGCAGTAGATCAGTCTGTTCTCGGACAGCCTCCTAGCAATGCAGATTCTGCAACTCACGGTTATGCCCGGGACTCTGGCAGTGTGCCGGTTGGACGCCGGCGATCCGTTGCCGGGGTGGGCGGACAACCGTGAATTTTGCGCGATCGTTCGCACCCGCCAGGAACTGTCGGTAGTGTGTCCTGCCCGGCAGGTGCCCCTTGGCGTTCGTGCCGAGAGCGGTTGGCGGGCGTTGCGTGTGGCCGGTCCGCTGGATTTCGCGTTGACCGGTGTACTGGCCGCACTGGCTGCACCGCTGGCCCGGGCACAGGTTTCGTTGTTTGCGATTTCGAGCTATGACACCGACTATCTGCTGGTCCGTGACCTGCCGCACGCGCTAGCGGCGCTGACCGCGGCAGGACACCGCATCAGCGCGGGTACAGACAGGGGAGAAATAGATGAACCCGGATGACCAGACCCAGGGTGATCAGGCGTTTACGGCCGCCAGTCTCTATGGCCGCCAGCATGAGATGACCTTTGGTGGCGCATTGAGTTTTCTGCGGCGTCGCTACAGCCGCGACCTGGACGGTGTCGACGTGGTGGTTAGCGGCATTCCGTTCGACGCTGCCACCAGTTTCCGCCCCGGGGCCCGGTTTGGACCCGCTGCCATCCGCGCGGCCTCGGTACAACTGGCGGAGCTCCCTGCCTTCCCGTTCGGCTTTGATCCGTTCACCCGGCTTGCGGTGATCGACTATGGCGATTGCATGCTGGACTACGGCTATCCGCAGCAGGTGGTGGAGCGCGTCGCCGACCATGCCCGCACCATACTCGCCGCGGGTGCGTCGATGCTGACCTTTGGTGGTGATCACTTCGTCACTTATCCGTTGTTGCTGGCACATGCACAGCGTCATGGTCCGTTGTCGCTCATCCACTTCGATGCCCACCCCGATACCTGGCCGGACGATGGCGGTCAGCTCGACCACGGCACTATGTTTCTGCGCGCCATCGAGCAGGGCATCATCGACCCGCGGCGCTCGGTACAGATCGGCATCCGCACCCACGCCCCGCCGCAAGGCTTCACCGTTCTCGATGCACCCTGGGTTCATGATCGCGGGATAGCGGAGACGGTGGCCGAGATCGTCAGGGTGGTCGGTGATCACAAGGCCTATCTGACCTTCGATATCGATTGCCTGGATCCCGCCTTCGCGCCTGGTACCGGCACGCCGGTGGTGGGCGGGCTGTCTACCGCGCAGGCGCTGGGCATATTGCGGGGCCTGGGTGGGCTCAAGCTGGTCGGTATGGATGTAGTCGAGGTGGCGCCCGCCTACGACCATGGCGACATCACCGCCATTGCTGCGGCCACCCTGGCTCATGATTATCTGTGCCTGCTGGCACAGAAAAAGCGCAACCCTTAGAGTTGAGGTGGGTGCGGGTACTGCCTTGTGGGACCGTCAGCGGCAGGGACACCGCTGTCGAGCCTACAGGGATGTATTTACGGCGTGTCCCACAAGGCAGTACCCGCACCCACATTGCCCCGGCTCATGGAAATTCAGGCGATCGGCAGGAAATCGCCCTATTGCTGACGGCTAGAAGATTTTCCCCGGATTGAGGATGCCGCGTGGATCCATGGTTTGCTTGATTGCCCGCATCAGTGCGATTTCCTGTGGCGAGCGACTGATGCCGAGCCACTCGCGTTTCTCCAGGCCGATGCCGTGTTCCGCCGATACCGAACCGTGTAACCGTGCCAATGGCCCGTACACCAGCTCTTCCACCGCATGACGGTCCTCCGCGGAGCCGGCGCTGATGGTGACATGCAGGTTGCCGTCGGCGATATGACCGAATACAAAGCAAAGGTGGTCGGGCCAGCGTTGGGCCAGCGCGGTGCGCAACCGTTGCACATAGGCGGCCATGTCACCGACCCCGAGACTGACGTCGAATGTAAACACTGGCTCGAACCGCCACATCTGTTCGACATCGTCCCGCAGCGCCCACAAGGCACGGCTTTCCCGTTGCGAGCGGGATACCACGGCGTCCGCTATGACGCCCCGCTGTAACTGCTCGGCCAGCAGCCTTTCCATGCGTTCCAGATCGTCGTCCGGTTCGGCTCCCAGTGCTTCCACCAGGACATAGAGCGGATAATCCTGTGACAGCGGTGGACGACCCAGCGCCGGTGGGCTGGTCACCAGCCGGTAGAAGTCGTCCCACATCAGCTCGAAACTGCTCAGCGTACCCGCCAGGCCGGCATCGAGTGCGTGGAGCAGCCGGGTCAAAGCCTCGAAATCGTGCAGCGCCACCAGTGCGGTGATCTGGCTGGCAGGTTGTTGGCGCAGGCGCAGCACTGCCCGGGTCACCACCCCGAGGGTGCCCTCGCTGCCCACGAAAAGCTGGCGGAGATCGTAACCGGTGTTGTTCTTGATGGCCTTGCTGAGGGTGTTCAGGATGGTGCCATCAGCCAGTACAGCCTCCACGCCGAGCACGTTTTCGCGCATCATCCCGTAGCGCAGTACCCGGGTGCCGCCGGCATTGGTGGCAATGGCGCCGCCTATGGTGGCACTGCCGCGGGCCCCGAAATCGACCGCGAACATCAGCCCGGCTGCCTCCGCCGCCTGCTGCGCGGCGGCCACCGGCACACCGGCCTGAACCAGCATGCTGCGGTTGTCACGGTCCAGCGACTCAACCCGGTTCATGCGCTCCAGCGACAGCACCAGATCCCCGGCCCCCGCCAGTCCGCCCTCCACCAGCCCGGTCATGCCACCCTGGGTGACGACCGTCTGGCCCGCCGCATGACAGCGCGACAGAACTTCAGCCACCTGCGTGGTATCGGCGGGTCTGGCGATAGCGGCTGCGGCACAAGGTTCCGTGTGGCCCCAGGCCGCGGGGCGCGCCGCCACATCGTCACCAGTCAGCACGCCGGCCGGCCCCAGCAGCTCCGTCAGTTGGTTCAGCAGCTCCGCGCGCATGCTCGTGGCCGTGGTGAGAAACGGGGGTCAATCCCAGCTGTACACGACCCAGCTTGGAATGCGGATGTCGTCCGACATCGAGTATCGATGGACGTCGAAACGGCCGTCGCCGTCGGTGTCCACCAGAAAATAGGGTTTGCCGTAGGCGGGTGTGATCCGAACCGCGCGGATGATGCCGTTGACCCGGTACTCTTCGATCACTGCTTCCCGACGACGGATAATGGTGACTTGCGGCTCGCTGTCCTGTGGCGCCGTCTCGGCATCCGGCTCCGGTGGCAGTTCACGCAATTCCAGTTTTTCTTCTTCAGCCGTCTGGCCGGCGCCCGCTACAGACAGGCTCAGCAGACTCAGACCCAGCAGCAGTGACGGCAGGCGACTGGCGCCCGGTATGCTCATTGTGGTCATCCGCGATCCGCCATTGTCGATTCAAAGATCGAGCAGGGTCGCCTGTTCGGCGGAAGACGGCCGGAAACCCGTATGGCCCTGGTAGAAATCGAAGATGGCATTGACGACCTCCTCCGGTTGGTCGAGAACCTGGAACAGATCCAGATCCTCCTTGTTGATGGTGCCCTCGGCCACCAGGGTATCCGAGAACCAGTCCAGCAGCCCTTCCCAGAATGGCCGGTGCACCAGAATAATGGGAATGCGTCTGCTCTTGCCGGTCTGCACCAAGGTCAGCATCTCCGCCAGTTCATCGAGCGTTCCGAAGCCACCGGGAAACACCACGTAGGCGGAAGCGTACTTGACGAACATCACCTTGCGCGAGAAAAAATGGCGGAAGCTGAGTGAAATGTCCTGGTAGTCGTTGCCCGCTTGTTCGTTGGGCAACTGTATGTTGAGCCCGATGCTGGGTGCGGGCCCCTCGAATGCACCCTTGTTGGCGGCCTCCATGATCCCGGGTCCGCCACCGCTGACCACCGAGAAGCCGGCTTCCGACAGCAACCTGGAAGTTTCCTCGGCGAGTTGGTAGTGCGGGTGGCCGGCACCCATGCGTGCCGAGCCGAACACGCTCACCGATGGGCTGATTCGGACCAGGCGTTCGAAACCCTCCACGAACTCGGCCATGATCTGGAAGATCTTCCATGATTCGCGGATCAACTGGGTATCGTTGACCGGCAACAGTCCCGGATGTGGAGTTTTCTGCTCGTCTTTCATGTGTTGACCGATAACTTT
>CBDVAK010000295.1:0-4153 GCA_965371945.1 uncultured Candidatus Competibacteraceae bacterium | reverse complement strand
CTGCTGTTGCTGGTATCGCTGGCCGCCACCGCGGCCGAACCCGTGCACATGGGCATCGCCACCGGCAGCAAGTCCGGCACCTATTACCAGTTCGGTTCCGACCTCAGCCGCCTGGTTTCCCAACACCAGATCCGCCTCGATGTGTTGTCCACCCGTGGTTCGGTGGAGAATCTGGTCACGCTGTGGGATCGGCGCAGCATACAACTGGCCATCGCACAGTCCGACGTGCTTTATTTCATGTCCGAGATCGGCGACGAGCAGTCGCAACGCATCGTCGGCGACATCCGGGTCGCGATTCCGCTCTACACTGAGGAAACCCACCTGCTGGCCCGCGAGGGGATCAACAGTTTTGCCGACCTCGAGGGCAAGAAAGTGGCCATCGGCACCCCCGGCAGCGGCACCACGATGACCTCCGAGGTGTTTCTGGAACTCACCGGAGTCAGGCCACTGGCGCTGGCGCGCGGTCCACTGGAAGCCGCCCTGGAGGCCCTGCGCAAAGGTGAGGTCGACGCCATGCTGATGATCGCCGGTGCGCCGGTGCGGTTGCTGCAGGAAGGGGTTTCCGCAGATGACGGTCTGCATCTGGTGTCGATCACCGAAGTGCCGGAAATTGAAAAGATATATGGCAAGCCGGTGACCCTGCCCGCCGGTACCTATGCCTGGCAGAGCGAGCCGGTGAAAACGGTGGGCGTGGTGGCTGGTCTGATGACGCTCGATTTCGAAGCCGACAGCGCCGACTGCAAGAACGTGCTCGCTGTGACCGGGCTGATCAAAGACAACCTCGACTGGCTGAAGACCAAGGGCCACGAAAAGTGGGCCACTGTCGATCTCGAGTTTCCGGTCAGCGAGCAGGTGCGCTCACCCTGCTCGGCCCTGTTCAGCAACTGATCGATCACGGCAGGGCGGTCAGAACTCCACGCCTTTTTGTGCCTTGACCCCCTGCTCGCGGTAGGGGTGCTTGATGGGCCGTATCTCGCTGACCAGGTCCGCTATTTCGATCAGCGCCTCGGGAGCATGTCGCCCGGTCACCACCACGTGCATCATCGGTGGCCGGGCAGCCAATACCGCCAACACCTTGTCCTGGTCGAGGTAGGCATATTTGAGAATGACGTTGAGTTCATCGAGGATCACCATCGAGTAGGACGGATCTGCAATCATGCGTTCGGCTTCCCGCCAGGCCCGCTCGGCCGTGGCAATGTCCTGGTCCCGGTCCTGCGTGTTCCAGGTGAAACCGTCGCCAATGGCGTGAAAATCGACATTATCGAAGCGCTTGAAAACATCGCGCTCGGCAGATTCCATCGCCCCCTTGATGAACTGCACCACCCCCAGGCGCATGCCGTGACCAACGACCCGCAGCCCCATCCCGAACGCGGCGCTGGATTTGCCCTTGCCAGTGCCGGTGTTGACGATCAACAGCCCTTTTTCGAGCGTCGCCCGGGCCTGTTTCTTCTGGTAACCGGTATTGCGCTTTTCAGCCATACGCCGGTGTGATTCCGCATCTCGCTGCGTGCTCATGAATCCTCCTTGGTGATGTACCCGTGAACGACCCGTCGGATCGGACCCGGCCATGTCATAAAAACCGCCCGGGCCCTCAGGTTCGGGGCGGCAGGGCAGACAGAGGCAGATATTCGGCGTCCAACGACCGGGCCAGATCGCGACAACGGCCCAGCGGTACCGGCCCGCGTTCGATATCCACCACCACGGTGCGGCAGGCCGGGCGCAGGTCGGTGACCCGGTCACGGCTGCGACCATCGGTCACCACGACCAGCGTGCGGGGCTGCCCCGGTGACCGCCGCGCCTGCGCATCGAGCAACTCATTGGCCCGTTGCAACCCTAACCGCAGCGGCGTACCGCCGCCGCCGCCGACCTGGTCGAGAATACGCTGCGCATGCACCGGTGCGCGGCGCGGCAGCATCAGTACCCGCGCGTCACGACCCGAGACCTGCAGCAGAGCGACCCGCGCACGGCGATGGTAAGCCGCCTCGAGCAACGAGGCCACCACACCCTTGGCAGCAGACAGTCCCCCGCCACGCAGGGTCGAACCGGAGCTATCGACAATCAACACCAACAGCTCCGAACACCGTCCCCGGCGTTGCCGGTAACACAGGTCGGCAACATGACGGGGGCGCCCGCCGAGCAGAGTCGCGAACCAGTCGATCGTGCCAGCAGCACCCGCAAGCAGTGCCGGCCCATTGCCCCCCGAAATCTGTTGCTGCCCACGGGTCGTCTCGGGTGCGGCATCCCGTGGGCGGATCAGTTTTTTCCCCAGACACCTGCAACGTCGCGAGCGCCACCGGTGGCAACGGCTTGCGGCGGGAACTCGCCACGGTCACCATCCCCGGCCGGTACCCGCGGACGACTCTGCTCGGGTCTTCGGCTATCGCTTGTCAGCGGCGGTGGAGGCTGTGTCTGCTGACGGCGATGGCTGAGTGCCAGTTCAGCGACCGCTTCCACATCCTCGTCGAGGAT
Organism: uncultured Candidatus Competibacteraceae bacterium; assembly: GCA_965371945.1. GTDB lineage: Bacteria > Pseudomonadota > Gammaproteobacteria > Competibacterales > JAHEDQ01 > CBDVAK01. Next base: position 1,684 of record CBDVAK010000295.1, on the reverse strand, counting down.
CGACCCGCGCCCCTGCCAGGCCGCGTGCGCGCGGGCGCCACGCAGCATCACCAGATCGGCGCGCACGCCTTCCACGACGGCATCGTGGCAACGGCGCGCAACCTTGTCGTGTGTCCCGGGGTCGAATGTGATTGCCGACAACCGTCCCCGTGCATCACGACAACGCTCGGACAAGTGCCTTTGTGCATCTGCCTGGGCAGCCAGAAAACCGGCGGGGTCGGCATCGAAGTCCAGCCGTCGACGCACGATCTCGACGCGCTGGGTGGAATCGACGTGCGGCGCCAGAGCCACACAGAATCCGAACCGGTCCAGCAACTGTGGGCGCAAATCCCCTTCCTCGGGATTCATGGTGCCTACCAGTACGAAGCGCGCCGGATGAGCATGGGAGACCCCGTCACGCTCGACCCGGTTGATACCCGAGGCGGCGACGTCCAGCAGCAGATCGACCAGATGGTCGGGCAACAAATTCACTTCATCGACATACAACACCCCGAGATGCGCGGCCTGCAACAAGCCGGGACGAAACCGAACCTTGCCGGCGCCCAGCGCCTGCTCCAGATCCAGCGAACCAAGCAAACGTTCCTCGCTGCTGCCCAGCGGCAAGGTCACGAAGCGACCTTCGGGAAGCAGGTCCGCCAGCCCGCGTGCGCTGGTCGACTTGGCCGTACCGCGCGGCCCCTGTACCAGCACGCCGCCGATGCCAGGGTCGACCGCCGCCAGCAATAGTGCCAATTGCAACGGTTCCTGCCCGACCAGGGCGCTGAAGGGGAAGTGAAGCTCGGTATCCATAGCGGTCTCGCGTCGCTCTACTGGCTGCAACCGGGGATGATGCCTGTCAGCAGTGGCCTGGTACAATGGCAGGCGCTCAGGATTGGCCAAGAACTTCCTGGTTGGCTCGTTGGTATTCATCGGCGCGCGTCAGTTGCCGCATCAAGTCTGCAGTGGCCAGGTTGTTCAGTTCGCCGGGGGTGGTGCCCTCGCGCAGGGCACGCAAGATATTGTAAGTGGCCTGAACCGCGGCCATGAAGGGAGCGTGCCCCTGCAGGGCGAGGCGCACACCGTGGGCGGCAAGATAGTCCCGATCATCCAGCCCCGACCCGGCACCGGTTCCGCCGAGTATCAGCGGCAGATCCACCGCCTCCGCCAGCAGTTCCAGCTGGTCGCGGGAACTCACGCCAACCAGGAAGATAGCGTCGACCCCGGCATCGGCATAGGCCCGCACCCGCCGGCAGGCGTCTTCGACATCGGTGAGCCGCAGGTGGGTGCGTCCGGCGATCACCAGTGCGGGATCATGGCGAGCCGCCACCGCGGCGCGCATCTTGCCGGCCGCTTCCTCGATACTGATCAATTCGGCACGGCTGTCGCTCCCATACCGGCGCGGCAGCAGGGTGTCTTCGATGGACAGTGCCGCCGCACCCGCCGACTCCAGCTCAGCGACGGTGCGCATCACGTTGTGGGCATTGCCGAAACCGTGGTCGGCGTCGACCAGCAGCGGCAGGTCCCCTGCGCGCGTGATCCGGGCCACCTGCGCGGCCAGCTCGGTCAGGGTCACCACGATGATGTCGGGAGCACCCAGCACCGCCAACGAAGCGATGGAGCCCGCCAGCATGGCCGACTCGAACCCGAGATCCGCGGCCATGCGAACCGACAACGGGTCGAACACCGACGCCGGACAGAAACACTG
>CBDVAK010000294.1:0-4177 GCA_965371945.1 uncultured Candidatus Competibacteraceae bacterium | reverse complement strand
GCGGTCACTACAGACCGGTAGCGTACGACCAGCAATCCCAGGATCACCAGCATCCCCCAAACCAGCATGGTCTGAGCCTTGTTGCGATAGTCCCTGGACAAGCGTCGTATATTGTCTTTTTGACTGAAATAGCGGGCATTCGGAATGGCCTGCAACATGTCTTCCAGCGCCTTTGGCTGATGATTGCCCAGCCAGATTGCCGCCGTCGTGCCTGTCTCGTCGCGCAGTATCTGCGTGGACAGCAGGGCAGCGGCCGGAGAGGCCAGCGCTTGCTCGGGTTCAAGCAGGGATTCATCCGCGCTGGTCAGCGCCGGAAAGGCAGCGGCGCTGAGCCCATGGTCCGTCAGTGTTGTGGTCCAGCGCTCCCGAATTGCCGGGGTCAGCGCATCATTCCATGCTTGTGCGCTCAGGGTTTGCGCTCGCCGTGATGCAATCCATGGAAACAGGGGGTAGTACGCATCCAGTTTTCCCTGCCGCTGCAGTTCCATCAGATGAATCTGTACATCTTCAGTGGTTTGCAACACGGCCTCCAAACTGTCACCGCTCACCAGTATGAAACGGCCGGGTTCGACGCTGGACAAACGATCACGAATCAAACGGTCTGTTTTCACCAGCTGTTGCAGTGACGGCGCCAGCCCGCCCAGATCATCACTCCACTGAATCCGCGCCCCCCCGACCAGCAGGCAACCACCGATCAGTGCAACCACCAGGTAGCGTGTTCGTATGCCGGTACCGGTTGTGAGCAGCCATGACAGGTCGATACGCGGTCGGACCTGTACCCGCAACAAAAACAGCAGGTCGGGCAATATGTAGCGAGTGATCAACAACGCGGCGATGATGCCACTGCCAGTGAACGCGGCAACCTGCTGCAAGCCGGGAAAACCACTAAGGCTCAGTGCCATATAACCGATGAGGGTGGTTGCACCACCGACCAGCAGCGCCGGCCAGATCCGGCGGATGGCCTGTACCCGGTCAGCGCCGGTACTGTCGCCCGCATACACCATGGCGTGGATGAAGTAGTCGATGCACACGCCGATCAGGGTAGTGCCGAGGGCCAATGTCAGGCCGTGCAGATAGCCATACACCCACTGGGTAAACAGAGCCGCGACACTCGCCGTGGTGAGCAGCATGATGCTGACGCACAAGAGTGCGCGGAAAGAACGAAACACCAGCCAGGACAACAGGATGACGACTGCGGTGGAAAGGATGCTGATGCGGGTGATGTCATCAGAGACTTGTTGGCGAATGCTGACCGCGAACACCGGCACGCCGGTATATGCCAACGTAAAACGCTGGTCATAGTCCTCGTTCAATGCACCAAAGGTTTCCGCCAGTATCTGTTGCAGGTTTTGTTGCGCGGCCGTGTCCAGCCCGGAGCGCCGCGACTCCAGGAAAAACGAACTGTATGCGGGGTCGACAACCGGGCGGCTATACGCCTGCCCGGCGCGCTCGAACCATGCCGGGGTCAGCAACATGGGGTCATCCGCCAACAGCGACTTGACCAGCGACGGATCCGGACCCAGTAACGCGGCCTTGATCATTTGCGCCTGCGATGCCATGCCCTCCGGGCTGAGCAGGTCACCGACTTCGCGCTCGGGTTGCAACGACAGCAGATGCAGTTGATGGGGCGCATAAAAGCGCAGCAGATGTCGAACATCACGCTGGGTCAACGGCTCTGTCCAGACGCGCTGGACCAGTTCGGAGCCCGTCATTGCCTGTTGGAGCGCGACTACGAATTCCCGTGCGGTAGCACTGTCGATGTCCGGATGCGCAACGCTGATCAGGTAGCGCCGGGCCAGTTGTTCGGACTGTATCCGGCCAACCCGAAATCCGGACTCACCGGAGAAAAAGAAATCACCGATGTCGGTACGTATCGTCATCGACTGTATTGCCGCAACGGCAAGGCCAACAGCAACTAGCAGGAACACCCAGGCCCTGAGAGCCTGCTTGAAAATTGCGATGCCAGGGCGGGCTGAGACGGATCTCTGGATCATCGGGCATCCATTCGATAGCCAGCCGCACCGGACTGCGCACCGCTAACGGGGGGGATCCCGGTCAATGCCTATTGAACCGACAAATCGCCAAGCGCCTGCTGCAGTTCCCGGCCGGCGGCCGCACCCTGCGACAACAATGACAACTGCCATTCCGTCCGGTCTCCATCCGCACGTTCCAGTATGAGGCGATCCGGCCCCCGGCCATCATCGCCCGATAGCTGCATGCGGATGATATCGTGCTCCGCGGGTAGCTGTGGCGCAAGTTGCAATTGCCAGCCCGGCCCGGTGGTGTCGAAGCGGATCACGTATTCGCGTTGCAGTTCGGCGAGCCCGGTCGTGCCATAGAGCAACCGCAGGAACGGCTCCATTCCCGGTACGGCAAACGAACGCTCCAGGCTGAGGCTGCGGCGGCTGCCCTGCTCAACATCGATATGCAGCAACCGCCCGGCAGAGATCACGGTCGTCACAACTGTCGGCAATCGTTGGGCGATCACCATCTGCTGAAGGGACAAATACATATCGCCGGTGGCCTGCCACGGTTCCGCCAACAGCTGCAGATAGCGGGTTTCCCGGTAGTTGAAATGCCGGGGCTGATGTACGCGTATACGTTCCAGTACGCTGTCGAGGGTGTCGATTGTACCCGCACGTCCGGGAAGCCAGCCGGCTGCCAACCCGAGCAACAATAGAACGCTAAATCGCTTCATCCGACGCGGAACCCACATGGCCTGCGATGATGCCGGTGACGGCTTCCGGGACGCACGATAGCAGTTGTCCGGCTTGGTCGCACACGGCCTGTTTGGTGTGGCCATAGGCGACACGCCTCCCTGATCCGGCCTCACATATCCGGTACTCGATCAGAATGTATACCCGCGGCATGCCGGTTTTCGGTTTTGAGCGTGTGTGCATTGGCGTGGAGGGCAAGGCGGGGATGCGCCGCTCCAGCCGCACTACAGCTAGCATTTTCAACGCAGCCATCCGCGTTAAGGTGCGTGCGATGGAAGCCGAAAACTGGTGTGCCGTGGGTATAGTATTCCCATGCACGCAAACGGGCGGTGACCTCGACCTGTTGTCCGTAGCCGAGTGCGCCACTGTGGCGACACTGCGATTCGATGACAGGGAAGGTGAAACCAAGCCGTCCGACGTCACCGATATCGAGGTTGAGCGAACGGTACAGAGCGGTCCTGGCGATTTCAAAGTACTTGTAGTAGTGCCCGTGCCAGACGATGCCCAGGCTGTCGACATCGTGGAACGGGATTTCACAGTGGACGGTGGCGGTCATGACCCGGCATTGGCCCGCGGATTCCAGAATTCATAAAAGTTGAACCAGTTGTATGGGTATTCACGCGCCTTGTCCGCCAGCAGGTCGGCGTAGCGTTGCGCGTAGGCCTGCGCCTGCTGCGGACGTTGTCCGCGAGCCAGCTCTATGCGTTCGGCCAGTTTGATGGCGTAAGTATCGTAAACGTAGTGATCGACGCGCAAGCCGAAGAAACAGAACACCGGACAACGCAGTATGGATGCCAGGTAATAGGGGCCGGTCGGCAGGTAAGCCTGTTCGCCCATGAAATCGACCTTGGCTTTCTTTTCACCGATGCCGGTGCGGTCGCTGAGTATCGCCAGAATGCCGCCGCTGTCGATCACGTCGCGCATGCGAAACACCGCGTCGGGCTCGGTCGGGTCGATAAAGTTCTGTTGCAGTTCCGGGTTGATCGCATCCAGCGCCCGGCGGATCTTGGTCGAGCCGGCAAAGTAGGCAACGATGTGAACATCGATGTCCATCCTGTCACTGGCGAGCAGCTTGCACGCCTCGAAACTGCCCAGGTGTGAACCCAGCATGATGATGCCGCGGCCGTCGCGCCGAGCCTCCAGGAGTGCCTCGCGTCCGCTGGGGTGTACCTCGAAGCGGCCGGCATCGCCGCTGAGGATAGTGACCCGGTCAACCAGGCAACGTGAAAAGCACAGTAGCTGGCGATAATAGTCCGACCAGCGGGCCCGCCCTTTCGCCAGGGAGAAAAAGTGTGTGCTGGCCCGGTGCGCCATACGTCCGGTTACAAAAAAATAGGCGGCGATTGGATACAGGAGCAGATCGACCAGCCAGCGACGCCGGCGCCGGCACAACCAGATCATGAAATTGATGGTCCAGGATGCGCCTCGTTCCCTGGCGGTGATCCACTCGTTCATGTCTG
>CBDVAK010000293.1:0-4214 GCA_965371945.1 uncultured Candidatus Competibacteraceae bacterium | reverse complement strand
GACCGGCCGCCCAGATCAGGGGTTCGAACCGGGCTGTGCACCAGGGTGTTTTCGATAGCGGTGACGATGGCGGCGGCGGCTTCCGGCTCGCCAAGATGTTCCAGCATCATCGCCCCGGACCAGATCTGTCCTATTGGATTGGCGATCCCCTGACCGGCGATGTCCGGGGCCGAACCGTGCACCGGTTCGAACATCGACGGGTGGCGGCGTTCCGGGTTGATGTTGGCCGAGGGCGCGATCCCGATGGTACCCGCGACCGCCGGTCCCAGGTCCGACAGAATGTCCCCGAACAGATTGCTGCCTACCACGACATCAAACCAGTCCGGGTGGAGCACGAAATGAGCGGTGAGTATGTCGATATGATACTGGTCGCTGCGCACCTCGGGGTAGTCTTCGGCTATGAGCCGGAAACGCTCGTCCCAGAACGGCATGGTGTGGATGATCCCGTTCGATTTGGTGGCCGAAGTGAGGTGACGGGCCGGTCTCGAGCGCGCCAGTTCAAACGCGTAGCGCAGGATGCGATCGACCCCACGCCGGGTAAACAGGCTCTCCTGGATCACGGTTTCCTGGTCGGTGCCGGCATACAGTCTGCCGCCGATTTCCGAGTACTCGCCCTCGTTGTTTTCCCGTACCACCCAAAAATCGATATGTTCCGGTTTGCGCCCGGCCAGCGGGCTGTGCATGCCGGCCAGCATGCGTACCGGGCGCAGGTTGACGTATTGCTCGAACTGACGGCGGATCGGGATCAACAATCCCCACAGCGAGACATGATCCGCCACCCCGGGAAACCCGACTGCACCGAGAAAAATGGCGTCATGGCCGGCCAGCAGCGAGATGCCGTCCTCCGGCATCATCCTGCCGGTGGCTTTCCAGGTTTCGCAGCTCCACGGGAACTCTTCCCAGGTCAGAGAGATAGAGAATTTCCTGGCCGCCGCCTCGAGTACCCGGATACCCTCGGGCACCACCTCCCTGCCGATACCGTCGCCCGCGATGATTGCGATGGAATAACTGCTCACCATGACACCTTTGCAAACCTGTGCTGTGCGTGGATCGTGAGTATACTGCCTCGCTTTGGCAAGCGCCTGGGCGTCTGCTGCGTCATTTGATTCCAGCTCCATGGAGTATCGGTTTGCGATTCACCGTCGAGACATTTCGTGCCTGGGAATACAAGGCCATCACCCTGCTAGGGATGTCCGGCGTGGGCAAGACCCGGCTTGCCAACCATCTGCCCCGCCAAAGCTGGTTTCACTATTCGGGAGACTACCGAATCGGAACCCGTTACATGAACGAACACATGCTCGACCAGGTCACACGACAGGCGATGCAGGTGCCTTTCCTGCGTGACCTGCTGTTGTCCGATTCCATCTATGTCTGCAACAACATCACAGTCGATCATCTCAAACCGCTGGCGGCATTTCTCGGCAAGCTCGGCAATCCGGAGTTGGGCGGATTGCCATTGCGGGAATTCAAGGCGCGCCAGGCACTGCACCGAAGCAGTGAGATCGCCGCCATGCACGATGTGCCGGACTTTGTGCGCAAGGCGCGCGAGATATACGGGTATCGGCACTTCGTCAACGACGCCGGTGGCAGCGTCTGCGAACTGGAAGATGCGCAAACGCTGGAACTGCTGGCCGCGCACAGCCTGATACTCTATATCGAGGCCTCCGCCGAGGATGAGGCCGAGCTGATTCGCCGCGCGGTGGCCGATCCCAAACCCATGTATTACCGGGAAGCCTTTCTGGTGCAGCAGCTTGACGAATATATGAAAGAACAGGCACTGGAGTATGTGGCGCAGATCGACCCCGATGCCTTTGTGCGCTGGGTGTTTCCACGACTGTTTCGCGCCCGCACGCCGCGTTACCGGCAGATATCCGAGCAGTACGGCTACACGGTCAGTACCGCGGAGGTATCGCGTGTGGGCAGCGAAGCAGAATTTCTGGAGCTGGTCGAACGCGCGATCGCGCGGCACAGCAGGGGAGGGTAACGATGCCGCTGGTAGCACATACCGATCTGCCGACATTTGCGCGTTTGCGCGATCAGGGTCAGACCATTCTGCCGCCTGACCGGGCCACTCACCAGGACATCCGCGCCCTGCACATCGGTTTGCTCAACATGATGCCGGATGCAGCCCTGCAGGCAACGGAAAGGCAGTTTTTCCGGCTGGTCGGTGAAAGCAATCCCATCGCACAGTTCTACATGTATCCGTTCACACTGGATGAGTTGCCGAGAGGCCCACAGGCGGCTGCCCATATCGAACGCTACTATGAATCCTTCGACCGGATCCGCGAGCAGGGGCTGGATGCGCTGATCATCACCGGGGCCAATGTCACCCAACCCGATCTGGCTCGCGAGCCATTTTGGGAGTCGTTGATTCCGGTGGTGCAATGGGCCGAGCAGAATGTCACCTCGACCCTGTGCTCCTGTCTGGCCACCCATGCCGTGTTGCAGTTCCGAAACGGCTTGCGCAGGCGCCGGCTGGAGCACAAGTGCTGGGGAGTCTATCGACATCGGGTGGTGGATCGGGGTCACCCCCTGGTGCACGATGTCAATACACTGTTCGATGTGCCGCACTCGAGATTTAACGAGGTGACCCGCGAACAGTTCGAGTCCGCGGGTCTGCATGTACTGGTCGAAAGCGACGAGGCCGGTGTGCAGATGGCGGTCAGCGAGGACTGGTTCCGGCTGGTGTTCTTTCAGGGGCATCCGGAATACGACACCATCAGTCTGCTCAAGGAGTACAAACGCGAGGTGGGTCGTTACACAAGTGGCGAACTCGAAACGTTTCCACCTTTTCCCCAGGGCTATTTCAGAGACCGGGACAAGGCGATATTCGATGAGTTTCACGACCGTTTGACCCTGGCCCGGGACCAAGGGGCTTCGTTACCCCGGTTTCCCGAGGATCTGGTTGTTCCAAGGCTGGACAATACCTGGCGGGACAGCGGTGAAGCGGTGGTCGGCAACTGGATCGGCAACGTTTACCAGATCACCCATCGTGACCGCAGAATCCCGTTGATGGAGGGTGTGGATGCCAGCGATCCGCTTGGCCTCGGCCGCTGACAAAACAAGATCCGGCGCATTGCCCCGGCCTACTGAACAGCTACGGATCAGGGCGCCAGGCGGTTGATCTCCCAACTGGTCGCACCGTCGGCGCGGCTGTACAGAAACCGGTCGTGGAGCCGGTTGGGGCGACCCTGCCAGAACTCGAAGCTGGCGGGCGCAACGCGATAGCCGCCCCAGAATGACGGCAGGGGCACCTGACCGGCCGCAAATTTGCGCTTGATCTCTTCGAGTTTCATTTCCAGCATCTTGCGCCCGCTGATGATATTGCTTTGCTGCGAAACCCACGCGCCGAGCTGGCTACCGTGCGGTCTGCTGACAAAGTAGCGCAATGACTCCGCGTTGCTGACCCGAGACACCGTACCTTTGACGATGACCTGCCGTTCGAGATCCCGCCACAGGAATGCCAACGCCACGCGCGGATTGCCGGCAATCTCCCTGGCCTTGTTACTTTCCAGGTTGGTGAAGAACACCAGCCCGCGCTGGTCGAAGAACTTGAGCAGCACGGTGCGCAGCGACGGCTGTCCATCGGCGGCCACCGTGGCCAGGCTCATGGCGTTGGGGTCGGTGATACCTGCGTCGCGGGCATTTTCGAACCAAACGGCGAATTGCCGAACCGGCTCCGCGTCGAGATCATGGTGGCGCAGTCCCTGCCGGGTGTATTCACGACGGAGGTCGGAAATGTTCAACCGTTAGTTTCCAGGCGATTGACAGAAATCGCCTTATCTCATCCCTTCCAGATTGGCGATTACGCTCAACTGACGCTGCTGAATCTTGCGGGAAATCTTGTGAGCTGTATCGCTATCCTCGGAGCAGCACTGGTTGATTGCGTGTACACATCGCTGGCGCTCGTCGAGTGCAGCTTCAATCAGCGCATTTTCCACGATCCTTACCAGTTGACTCTTGTGGGAGTGGTTGGCGTCCAGCTCCATCGTTGTGAGTATCGCTGTCACGGTTTTCTCGGCCTGTTGGCGCAGTGGCATAGCGTGCTCCTGGTTGGTGGGTTCCGTTCGGGATCGGACGAAGCACAGTGTAGCCCAGGGAAGCCCGAAGATGGATCACTTCAGGACCGGCAATGGATGGGGTAGCCTTGGGCGAGGGTAACTTCCCATAATCCGGGGCGTTGGCTGCCGTGACGACGCGGGTGCGGGTGGTGC
>CBDVAK010000292.1:0-4226 GCA_965371945.1 uncultured Candidatus Competibacteraceae bacterium | reverse complement strand
AGCATCATCAAGGGTGCGCGGAACATGGACAACGCCAAGCTGTTCGTCGACTGGGCATTGTCAAAAGAGGGCCAGGAAGTCGCTGCCGAGGTTCAGGCATTCCAGCTTCCCACCAATACCACCGCGGCAGTCCCCAAAGAGGCCATCCGGCTCGACAGCGTCAACCTCATCGACTATGACTTCGTCACCTACGGGTCCGAGGAAAAACGCAAGGGACTGATCGACCGCTGGGTCAAGGAAATCAAGCCAGTGCCGCGCTAAGCGCCGATACTGGAATCAGGGGCCCCCGCCAGCAGGCCGGGCCCCGCCTTCTGATTCAGTACCTATCGCAACCATCCTGCCATCGTGACCTCCACGGGTGCTGGTGCTCCCGCATCCTGGCGTGAGCCCATGCGTCTGTGGGCCCTGACAGGCCTGGCTGCCTTCATACTGATACCGTGGAAAGGGCTGGAGTACGGCCTGTTCGATGCCACCGCGGGTGAGTTCCTGGATGCCTACGGCTGGAGCGGCCTGAACACCTCGGCCATATCCGTCGTCGCCCTCCTCGCCATTGTGTTCAGGCCCTGGCAAGAACTACGCGACGCACCGCTGGTCGATGGTGGCTTGGCGGCCATCGCGGTCGTCGCCATTCTGGCGATCGCCACCGCAACCCGTGAGCCCCTGGGCTACGGCGCGGCGATACAGTTGATCACCCTGGGCGGAGTATTCTCGCTGGCACTGTCCCGCCGTGGACTGATCCAGGGCGATCCATTCATGACCGGGTCGGTGGTCCTGATCATCGCCGGAATCGCGATCTTCGTGTTCTTTCCCATCTCGACGGTGTTCTCGAAAGTGATCTTTACTACCGACGGCAGTTTCAGGCCGTCGCTGTTCGTGGACAATCTGTTTGCCTTCGGCATCGGCCGGACCGTATGGAACTCGCTGCGCCTGGCGCTGGCGGTGGGGGTGTCCACCACCCTGCTGGGCCTGGCCTTTGCGCTGTTTTCGGTGCGGATCACCAAGCGCTTCCGGGGTGTCATCAGGATCTTTTCGATCCTGCCGATCATCACACCGCCCTTCGTGGTCGGCCTGTCGTTGATCCTGATCTTCGGGCGCAACGGCACCATCAACGACCTGCTGCTGATGCTGTTCGGCGATGGCGGCGTGTTGATTGGCGAGGGACAGGAGGGCTGGTTCGCGCGCTCTGCTTATATCTACGGGTTCTGGGGCATTTTTCTGGCCCAGACTCTGTCCTTCACGCCGGTCAGCTTTATGCTGCTGGTGGGCATGGTGTCGGCCATCAACCCGGCGCTGGAGGAGGCCTCGCTGACCATGCGGGCCAATGACAGACAGACCTTCGCTTATGTGACCTTCCCGCTGCTCAGACCCGGGATCGCCAATGCCTTCCTGCTCGGCGTCACCGCATCGCTGGCCGATTTCGGCAATCCCCTGGTACTCGGTGGCGACTACGACGTGGTTGCCACCGAAATTTATTTCAGCATCGTCGGCGCACAACTGGACTACCCCCGCGCGGCGACGCTGGGAATCCTGTTGCTGGCGCTGTCGCTGACCAGTTTCCTGATCCAGCGCCACTGGATCGGTAAGAAGTCCTACGTCACGGTAACCGGAAAAGGGGTTGGTGGGACCTTCCAGCGGCTGCCGCGGTGGGTTGAGAACACCTGTATCACGGTGACGGTGGTATGGATCGCGTTTACCGCGCTGCTCTACGGCAGCATCCTGCTGGGTGGATTCGTGGTCAATTGGGGGGCGGACTACACGCCGACCCTGTCGCACTATGAGGAACTGTGGACCCGGGGATTCGGCTATGGGGCCTGGCCGTCCTATCTGACCACTCTGGGCTTCGCCGCGGTTGGTGCGCCCCTGACCGCGCTGCTGGGTCTGCTGATCGCCTATGTCACCACCCGGCGTCGATTCACCGGCCGGGGCCTGGTGGATTTCGGCGCCATGATGTGCTTCGCCATCCCCGGTACGGTGATCGGCATCAGCTACGTGATCGCCTTCAACACCGCACCGCTGCTGCTGACCGGGTCCGCCATCATCATCGTCATCTCCTTCGTGTTCCGCAACATGCCGGTTGGAATCCGCGCCGGGATCTCGGCACTGGCACAGATCGACCCGTCACTGGAGGAAGCCTCGCTGACCCAGCGCGCCAGTTCCCTGCGCACCATATTCACCATCGTCCTGCCCTTGCTGCGCCCGGCGATGATCTCGGCCATCGTGTTCAGTTTCGTCAAGTCCATGACCACGGTCAGCGCCATCATCTTTCTGGTGACCGCTGAGACCCAGGTCGCCACCACCTACATCCTGGGCCGGGTCGAGGATGGCGATTACGGCCAGTCGATCTGCTACGGTTCGGTGCTCATCGTCACCATGCTCATCGTCATCCTGATCATCGACAAGCTGGTGGGACGCTCGCGCATCGAACGCCAGACCGTAGGAGTGAATTGACGCCATGGCGGAGCAACCGGGATCGGCACGGGTCACGCTCGAGAAGGTGGTCAAGGCATTCGGAGAGCAGACCGTCATCCACGGCATCGACCTGGACATCGCGCCCGGCCACCTGACCACCCTGCTGGGTCCATCCGGCTGTGGCAAAACCACCGTACTGCGACTCATCGCCGGCCTCGAACTGCCGAGTGCGGGTCGTATCTTCATTGGCGATGAGGACGTGTCGGTGTTGTCAGCCAGCCGCCGCGACGTGGCCATGGTGTTTCAGTCCTATGCCCTGTTTCCGCATATGACCGTCGGCGAAAATGTTGGATACGGTCTCAAGGTACAGCGGGTTGCACCGGACCTCAGGCGCGAGAAGGTAGCCCGGTCGCTGGATGCCGTCGGGCTTTCGGGTTTCGGTGATCGCTATATTGACCAGCTTTCCGGCGGCCAGCAGCAACGCGTGGCGGTGGCCCGGGCGTTGATCCTGGAACCCAAGGTGATGTTGTTCGATGAACCCCTGAGCAACCTGGATACCAAACTGCGCCGGCAAATGCGCGAGGATATCCGCCGACTACAACAGGAGACCGGGATCACCTCAGTTTATGTCACCCACGACCAGAGCGAAGCACTGTCGGTTTCCGATCAGGTCGTGATCATGAACGAAGGGCTGATCGCCCAACTGGGCCCCCCGGAGGAACTCTATCGGCGTCCCAACTCCACCTTCGTCGCGACCTTTATGGGGGATGCCAATATTGTCGACGGTGTCGCCGAGAAAGCTGGCGAGGGCGTCACCGTGATCTTGGGTGGTCACCATATCGAACTGGCGGATGATGTGCGCGATGTCCCGTCAGGGCCGGTGAAAGTGGCCATCCGGCCGGAATCCCTCCACCTCGCACCCGCCGGTGGCCCCGATGACCGTCCCATGGGCACGGTGACCTCCCGCGCCTATACCGGATCAGCGACCGAGTACACCCTGTCCTGGCAGGGTCAGGACCTGCTGGCCATCGTCCCCGCCGGTGCCACCGTTTTCACACCGGGGGAGGAAGTGCAACTGGTCATCGACCCGGTCGGTGTCGCTCCCATCCGGGACTGATGTGGGTCTTCCGGCCACAGTGGCTGTGCAAATCGGGACACTCTCAGAGCCCAGGATTACTCAGTCCGGGATGATCACGGGGTCGCCGTCCCAGCGGGCCGATGGCATTTGCATCCGGTCTCCGGCGTCGACTGCAAGCCGGTCAGTCTCCCCCGGTATTTGCAGAAACAATGCGGTCGGTTGCGGGCGGTGATCGTCCAGTCCAGCGAAGAGTCGGTTTTACCTCATCCGCCACGCCATCAGCCGCGACCTCCGCTACTCCGGTCCACTGCTCCAGGCGTCTCGACAGGTAGATCGTGCACGCAACCCGCAGAAATGACGTGAAATTCTGCACCTCGCCATTCTGGTTCACCAGCTCTTGGTAGAGCACACCGATGAACTGGGAGGTACTGACGCCCTCTGCACGGGACATTTCCTCCAGAATCTTCCAGAACTCGTTCTCCAAACGAATGCTGGTGACGAAACCGTTCACGCGGATCGAACGGCTGCTGTTCGCATAGAGGAGCGCGTCGGCCCCGGCGTATACCTGACACATGATGCGATCCGAGTTTGCCTTGTACGGCAAGCATAGTTTACGACCACGACGCCTGCCAGACCGCGACCACCGCGATCCCCGCGAGGTAGCCTCGAATCGCGCCATCATCAGTAGTTTCTCAATAACCCGGGGCAATGCGGGTGCAGGCAGCGCCTTCCAGGACAC
>CBDVAK010000291.1:0-4309 GCA_965371945.1 uncultured Candidatus Competibacteraceae bacterium | reverse complement strand
CTGGACCAGGGAACTTGCGCAGTTGCCGACACCGGCGATCGCCACTCTGATTTTTTTCATACATGTTACCTCTTCATCGTGTTGTCGCGGACCGTACCCGGCTCACCCGCAAACTGCGGAACAGATGCCGATACGCATCGGCACACTCGTACCTGCCTCACAATACGCACAACGGCGGGGTTGCCAAAAAAAACAAACGAGCAGTTTCCGAAAGCGGGAGGCAGCGCCGATCGCACGCCCAGTTCAGAATTTATCTTCCGCGATGATTCATTCTGCAACCGCAAATCGCCAAGTAGCGCTCACTCGGCCAATTCACACTGGACCATACGGTCCACTCGGTCATTCAAAGCCATTGCGGCAAGAAGAGCTTAGCATCCTCGTGCAGAAAGACCATACTCTACCCGTCGTGCAGTAACAAGAACTGAACTGCAGGCGGCTTCTCCCCAATTCGTTACCCGAATCTACGGGAGATCTCGCACGAAACGGCCAAGACGCAAACGAAGGCTACGTAAAACAGTGGCTTGATGAATACTGGATAGGACATCCAATGCTATGTCGCTACCCAGTGAACCGCGGCCATTCCGGACTGGTCGCGACAATCGGGCTTGCTCGGGGGTCGAGTTCTGGAAACGGACGCGATGTTGGGGACTCCGGAACCAAGACGATCCGGGATGGGCTGGAGCGGAAAAACGGGCGGGTTCTGAGTAGTCGTGGTTCTGCCGCGTGGGTGATCCCAATGAGCCCCTGCTATCAAGTCATACCGCACCACACTATCCGTTGCGAGACGGCGATCAATGGTGGGTCGTGGCACTACCACTCCGAGACACTCCCATCTTCATGGCGCCACGCCGGATTGCGCCAGTGGTGACCGCTACGGGCACGCTCGACCACGAAGTCCTCGTTGACCTCCACTCCCAGACCGGGACGGTCAAGGATTGGCAGATAGCCGTCGACAATACGCAAGGGTGTCGGATCAACCAGATAGTCCAGCACGTCATTGCCCACATTGTAGTGGATGCCCATGCTTTGCTCCTGGATGAAGGCATTGTGGGACAAGAAGTCGAGCTGCAGCGATGCGGCAAGCGCCAGCGGCCCCAACGGGCAGTGGGGTGCGAGCGCGACATCGTAGGCTTCCGCCATCACCGCGATCTTGCGCGCCTCCGTCAGGCCGCCGCAATGGCTGATGTCCGGCTGGATGATATCGACCATCCGCGCTTCCAGCAGGTCACGAAAATCGAAACGACTGTACAAACGCTCACCGGTGGCGATGGGATAACCGAGACCGCCGGCAATCTGCGCCAGGCAATGCAAATGCTCGGGTAACACCGGCTCTTCCACGAACAACGGATGGAAAGGCTCCAGCTCACGCAACAGCACCTTGGCCATGGGCCGATGGACGCGGCCGTGAAAGTCGATGGCAATATCGACATCGTTGCCCACCGCTTCGCGCGCCTCGGCGACCCGGGCCACCGCTACCTCGATCTTGCGATGGGAATCCACCATCGCCAGTTCCGCGGTGCCGTTCATCTTGAACGCGGTGAAACCCCTAACCACGACTTCCCTGGCCTGCCGGGCTATATCACCCGGGCGGTCACCACCGATCCAACAATACATGCGCATGCGTTCACGCACCGCGCCACCCAACAGCTCGTGCACTGGCACACCCAGTGCCTTGCCCTTGATGTCCCACAGAGCCTGATCAATGCCGGCAATCGCCGACATGAGAATGGGTCCACCGCGATAAAAACCACCGCGGTAGAGCATCTGCCAGATATCCTCGATGCGTCGAGGGTCACGGCCGATCAGGGAATCGGACAGCTCATGAACAGCGGTCTCCACGGTGGCTGCCCGGCCTTCGATTACCGGTTCACCCCAACCGCTTACGCCCTCATCGGTTTCGATCTTGAGGAACAGCCAGCGGGGAGGTATCTGCCAGGTGGTGAATTGGGTGATCTTCACGACAAGCGTCTCCAGCGCAGCAAATGAGGGCTAGCGGCCGGTAATCCCGGGGAAGACTATCAGCAACCCCACCGCAAGGATCTGAATACAGATGAACGGGAGCAACGACCGAAAGATGTCGCCAAGCGAAATGTCCGGTGGGGCAACGCTCTTCAGGTAGAACGCGGCGGGTCCGAATGGTGGCGACAGGAAGCTGATCTGCATGTTCATGGCGAACAGCACGCCGAACCAAACCGGATCGTAGCCAAGGGTTTTTACGATCGGCACGAAGATCGGCATAGTCAACAGCGCGACTCCGACCCAGTCGAGAAACATACCAAGCACAAACAGAATCGCCATCATAAACAGGATGATGACGGTCGGATTGTCCGAAATACCGGTGATCAGCGCCGAGACGAAATTGATGCCGCCCATGAGGTTGAAAACGCCAACCAGTGCGCTGGCGCCGATGCCGATCCAGACGATCATCCCGCAGGTCGCCAGGGTCTGCAAGGCAGCGCTTTTGAGCATGCCGAGCGAAAGCTCGCGCCGGATAATGGTGGAGAGCAGGACGCCCATGACCCCCACTGCGGAGGCCTCGGTCACTGACGCGATGCCGCCGTAGATCGAGCCAAGAACGAACACCACCACCATGATCGGCAGGATGATGCCTTTGAGCAGTCGCAACTTCTCTGCCGTCGATGTTTGATCCGGCGACGGGTCCGGTGCCAGGCCCGGATTGAAGTGGCAGCGAACCAGCACATAGATCACGTAGAAGATTGCCAACATGAACCCGGGAATGAAGGCTGAAGTGAACAGCTCGCCGATCGAGACATTGGCGGTCAAGCCATAAATGATCAGAACGATCGACGGCGGCACCATGGTTCCCAGCGATCCGCCAGCGCAGATGACGCCGATCGCCAGCTTGCGATCATAGCCCTGCCGGAGCATCTGTGGCAGCGCGAGCAGGCCGAGCAAAACGATTTCACCGCCGATAATCCCGCTCATCGCCGCCAGCACCACGGCCACGAAAATCGTCTGTACCGCGACCGCTCCACGCAACCGCCCGCCAACCAGCTTCATGGCATCGAACAGATCCCTGGCAATGCCCGAACGGTCCAGCAACGCCGCCATCAGCACGAACATGGGCACCGAGACGAACACGAACGACGATACGAACGAGTACACCCGGCTGGTGATCAACGGTACCGCTGCCGGCCCGAACCATCCAAGCGCGAAAATCAGCGCGACCAGCAGGGTCACGAATGCCAGCGGCATCCCGGTCAGCAGCAAGCCTAGCAACAACACAAACATCACCAGCGTGCCGTACTCGATGCCGAGCGCCTTGAGATCGGGCAGGAACTGGAACCCTTCCATCAGGCGTCACCTTCGCCGGGCGTCAACGGGTGTCTGGACACCTTTCCGCGTGCGTAGTTGACCGCAAGCACAAGAAACTGGGCGGTCAACAAAGTAAGGACGACCAGCATAAAAATCTTCAGCAAAGCCGGCGTTGGCGGATTCCAGGCGCTGCCCGATGTTTCCAGGCGAAAACTCCCGTCCGGGGTAAAAGCCGCACGCCCCACCATCAACCAGGCTGCCCAGGCGAAGAACGCCGCGGAAGTCGCGCAGATGAGCGAAATAATGATGTCGAATGCGCGGCGAATCCTACCGTGCAATCGATCGTAAATGATCACAACCCGGATATGGGAGTTCCGCGCTGCGCAATAGAGCCCGCCATAGATAAAGGCGATGGCGCAAAGAAAAATTGTCATCTCATGTGCCCAGATTGTCGGGGCATTCAATACATAGCGCAGAAAAATTTCCTGAATGAGGATCAACATGGCAACGACTATCCCTACCGCGAAGATGATCCCTCCTTTGTCGATCATCCATCCGAGTCGTCCAGCCTGGGCGACCGCGCCTTTAGCCGTTTCGACGGCCTTCGGCTCATGCTTTTCCGCATGTTCGATATCATTGCCCGGCATTCTTGAAATCCCCCGTGGGAAAGATACCCGCGAATATGCCGACGGCGGGGCATGCCCCGCCGTCGGCACTTCCGGCAAGACTTACTCTACAAGGCCGTTGTCCTTGAGATACTTGGTGAGGGTGTCATAGACCTTCTTTGCGTTGTCGCTCCGTGAGGAGACCTTGACCCACTCGCCGACGGCGATAGCACGGAACTTGGCCCTTTCCTCGGCCGACCAGTCGTGAACCGTGATCTTGCCGCCCGCTTTGGCCGCGGCGATCGCTTTCTTGTCCAGATCGGCGAGCGCCGCCACCTGGCTGCGGGAGAACGCTATTACCGTTTCCACGAAGGCTGCCTTGATGTCGTCCGGCAGAGCATCCCACTTGGCCTTGTTCATCGATACCT
>CBDVAK010000290.1:0-4324 GCA_965371945.1 uncultured Candidatus Competibacteraceae bacterium | reverse complement strand
TTGCTGTTCATAGCAGCAGCGACACTGTGGCCGAAATCAACAAAGCGGCAAGAACCGAGCGCATGAATCCTTTGGGCAACAGGCGTCGCACCGAGCCTGCCACCGGTTCGGCATTGAGGCCGACCATACACGCGATATAGCCGATCATGAACCCGGTGAACAGTGTCTTGACCGGCAGCGCCAGGTAGACACCCGCATCCATGGCACCCAGCAGGTCCTTCATGAAGTCGCCAAAGTTGAGCGTGTTGAGTCCAAACATGTTGCTGGCCAGAAACCCCACGCTGAAGGCGCAGCCCAGGAAGGTGACGGTGAGGCAGAAGTCACTGATCGCGGTGCTGGCCACCCGGGTTACGACCAGGTATTGCATCGGATCGATCCCCTTCGATTGCAGGGTATCGATCTGCCCGTTGATCTTGAGACGGGCGATCTCCGTCAGCATGACCGCGCCACTGCGTCCGATCAGAATCACGGCAACCAGGAACGGTCCGAGACCCTGGACCAGCAACAACACGATGAGATCGCCAATGAACTCGGTGCCTCCTGCCAGTCCCAGCCAGTACAGTATTTGCCCGACCGCGACCACACCGGTCAGCGCGCCGGTCACGATCACACTGAGCAGGTTGCGCACACCGGTCTCATAGCACAGCCGAACGAACTCCGTACGCACCGTTCTGCGCCAGGTACCGGGCGTGATGATCAACAGCATCAGGGTGGCGATCTGCGCCAGATGACGCAACAACCACCCACCCGCCAGCCAGGGCGCATCGGCAGCGGCGCGGAGCAGTTTTCTCAGGCCACCGGGCCCGGTGGCAGGGGCAGCGCTGGCCGGTCGGCTGCTGGTCACGCTCGCCCCGACAACAGGTAGGTCATGATCTCGCCACTATCTTCGACGAAGTAGCGGCCCCGGACGGCGAACAGATAGTGATCCTGAAGATGGTGGTAACTGCTCTCGGTGGCTTGTACCTGGCCATCCAGGCCGGCGTCGGCCATCTCGTGCGCGGTTTGCAGTGCGTCGCCCCAGAGATTCAGTACCGCGGGGTCTTTGCCCACGGTGGCCGTGACCACCGACGCGGTATCCAGGCCGATGCGAAAGTGCAGCCGCCGTTCCAGTTTGGTAAATATTTCGCGACACAACTCCCGGGTGGCCAGCGCAACCTCGGCCGATGCCCGCGCGCCGCCGGCGGCATCGCCGTCGAGCCCGCCGGCCGCAACCAGCCGGTCGCCACCGAATTGCAGATATGACAGACCCTGTTGCTGCGCCAGTTCCTGCACCCGCATGGACAGCCAGGTCACCACACTCTGGCTATCGGCACCGTCCACCGATGCTGCCAGTGCGCGCTGGTCGGTGATATGCACCACCATCACGCTGACTCCGGCGACGGCTAGCAGACCGCTGGGTTGGGAAGTATCGTTCTGTTCCGCCAGCCGACGCATGAACAAACTGTCGCGATCGGGTACCTGCAGCGCGACGTTGGTTTGCGGCGGTAGAACCACAACAGGTCCAGTGGTGGTCGCTTCATCCCGGTGCTGGTCCGGCGACCCCGGTGGGGCGGCGTCCGGGCGTACCTCTCCGTCACCTACCGTGGCCGCATAGCGTAACCCCAGTATCCCCGCGGTAACCTGTAAAAAGCCGATAGTCTGTTCGTAGAGAGACTCTGATCGCTTGCCGGTTTCCAGGCAGATCGCGCCAACCACACGACCGTTGGCGCTGACCGGGACCACGGTCAGGGACTCGCAGCCCAGCGGCTTCAGATAGGCATGATGCAAAGCCACGGTGCGTGGGTCCGCACTGCAATCAGCGGCGAAGAACGCATCACCCTGCTCGATCGCCTCAAACAGATCCAGGTAATCCCGACGCAACAGCTGCAGCCCCCGGGTGTGGCCGTCGCTGTCAGCGTCGTAGGCGTCCTGGCACAGCAGTATCTGGTTATCATTGCGAAAAGGCCAGATGCTGACCCGCCGGGCCTGCACTGTGTGGCTGATGATTTCCGACAGTTCGCCCAGCCCCTGGTAGTCGCCCGGCTCCAGAATGGCAGTTCTGGAGGCGACCTCGTCAAATGCCCGGGTCTGTGCCTCCAGTTGCGTCTGCCGGGCCAGAAGCCGGGCTGCGCCACGATCGGCGCGCAGGCCCTGGCGAACCATCAGTGTCGCCAGCAAACCGGCCAGCAATACAATGCCCGCGGTCATCATTGCCAGCGTGCGACCGTTGCGGGTTACGAATCCAACGAAATCGAGTTCCGGCACCACGGTCAGAACCGACCAGTTCCGCTGCACGATCCCGTGCAGCGACGACACCGCGCTGATGTGGCGGACGCCTTCGATGTCGATCGTCCGGGTACCGTATCCTTCCACCAGATAACGGTTATAGGCCCTGGTGACGGCCCCGTTTTCCAGCTCACGGATGTGCTTGGCGACCACCTTGCCATCAACCCGCTTGAACATCTGATCCAGCTGCGGGTAGGCGATCATTTCACCGTCTTCATCGACGATCAGTGCGATCCCGTTTTCGCCGATCTTCAGGCCACCGAGAAATTCACTAAGGTGCCGTAACGCGATATCGACACCGAGCACTGCCGACACCTCACCCTCCTCGGACGGCAATACGATGGCGGCGGTGACACCGGGCTGCTGGCTGGTGAAAAAGACATAAACATCCGACCAGTAAACGCCCGTGGTATCGAGGGCGCCCTGATACCATGGACGGACACGGGGGTCGTAATTATCGCCGCTGACCGGTTCGGTGACGCGAATGCGGCCGTCAGGCTCACGCCGGGTCCATTGCACTGCCGGAGGTTCCACCGAGCGATCGATGGTCTTGGTGTCGATGGCGCCGTCGGACTGTCTGGCGAGCATCGCGAAATTGCCCTGCGGGTCACCGATGCTGACGATTTGCAGCTGCTCGTAGTCGCGCAGCACAGCCATTCCAACGGGCTCCAACCGTGCTACTTCGACCCCTTGTGCGCCCGAGTTGGCGAGATTATCCCGAATCAGCCGCACCATGCGTGCCGCCGGGTCCAGAAAGGCTTCCACTTCACGAACGATACGGCTCTGCAGAGCGCTCAGCAGCTCGTCGGCCAGGGCCAGCGCATCGCGTTGATTGATGGTGTGGGCATAGAGTCCGATGCCAGCCAGTGCGGCGATCATGATCATCACCAAGGCCACGGGCACGCCCACCCGCGCCAGCCTCTGGCGTCGGTGATCGCTTTGATCAGGTTCGATGATCCCGGTCGTATTCATCGCGACGTCACTCTGCCGCCGGCAAGGGTCTTGGCCAGCGCTGACTCCTGACTATTAGAGCGGGTTTGCGAATTTGTGCAAGTCGGGAGTACCAACCGGGTGCTGTTGTGGCCGGTAGCCAGGAAGTACAACCACCACGGTGTTGGTAGCGACTACATCCGACCGAGCCGGTCGATCAGCAGGGCGTAGAAGCCGTCGTCGTCGATGTGGTTCATCACCATGCAGTTGGGAGCCGCGGCGGTGGTTCCCCACCAATCCATCACCGTCATCCCCAGGGTCTGTTCGCTACCGGTTTCGATACTGACCGCCACCTGCTTGCCACCAAACAGTCGCGGCGAGATCAGATAGGCGATCACGCAGGGATCGTGCAGGGGGCCACCCTCGCTGCCGTATTTGTCGACATCGTGACGGCGATAAAACGAGAGCATGCCGTAGCAGGCGCGACCAACCGCGGTTTCCATGGCGGCAAACTGCTGTAGCCGGTCGGTGGTGGTGAGTGCCTGGTGAGTGACATCCAGAGGCATCAGCGTGAGCCGGCAGCCGCTGGTGAACACCACATGGGCGGCATGGGGGTCGACATAGATATTGAACTCCGCGGACGGGGTCACATTGCCGCCTGTAAAATAACCGCCGCCCATCATCACGATTTCCCCGATCCGCCCGGTGACGCGGGGTTCCTTGACCATGGCCATGGCGATATTGGTCAATGGCCCAAGCGTGCAAAGCGTTACCTTGGCGGACTGCGCCGACATCAGCGTATCGACGATCCAGTCGACCGCATGGGTCGATTGCAGGGGCATGGTGGGTTCCGGCAGCCCGCAGCCGTCCAGCCCGGTGCTACCGTGAACATCCTCAGCAGTGGTGAGGGTCCGCACCAGGGGTCGGCTGCAACCGGCGAAGACTTTTAGGTCTGGCCGCCGGGCCAGTTCGCACAGGCGCCGGGCATTGGCTTCGGTATGGTGCAGCGGCACGTTGCCGGCCACGGCGCTGATACCGAGCACCTCGATTTCGGGGGAGGCCAGTGCCAACAGGATAGCGATGGCATCGTCCTGGCCGGGATCGGTGTCTATTATGATGGGGCGGGGGG
>CBDVAK010000289.1:0-4349 GCA_965371945.1 uncultured Candidatus Competibacteraceae bacterium | reverse complement strand
GTGGGGTTCAGGCCGACATCGCGTCGAAGCGCCGGTTGACGACTGCCTGATGACCTGGGCAGACTCGATGGACCTGGGGAAAAGAGCGTTAATTCGACCTATACTCCCTCCGGGGGTGTTAGCAGCCTCGATGATATACGTGCCCTGCTGGAGGTTCGTGGTGCCGGCATCGGCGGTGCGATTCTGGGTCGCGCACTGTATGAGCAACGCCTGGACCTGGCCGAGGCGCAGATGCTGGTCGATGCCGTCACCGGCCAGTCCACATAGGGTCCAGGTCAGATGCCACTTGCAAAGCGCATCATTCCCTGTCTCGACGTCGATCGTGGACGGGTCGTCAAAGGGGTCAACTTCGTGGACATCCGCGATGCCGGGGATCCTGTCGAGGTGGCCCGGCGCTATGACAAACAAGGCGCCGATGAGCTGACTTTTCTCGATATCACCGCCAGTTCGGACGATCGTCAAACCATGGTCAAGATGGTGGAGCGGGTGGCCCGAGAGGTCTTCATCCCGCTGACGGTTGGAGGCGGTATTCGCACGGTTGACGACGTCAGGCGCATGCTCAATGCGGGTGCCGACAAGGTGTCGATCAACACTGCGGCGGTGCACAATCCGCAACTGATTGCCGATGCGGCGCGCCGATTCGGCAATCAGTGTATCGTGGTGGCGATAGATGCCAAGCAGGTGGCCGCGGATGCTCCAAAGTGGCAGGTGTTTACCCACGGTGGGCGGCGGCCCACAGGTATCGATGTGCTGGAGTGGGCGCAACGAATGGTCAGCCTCGGGGCCGGTGAGATTCTGCTGACAAGCATGGATCGGGATGGCACCCGGGTCGGGTTCGATCTGCCGTTGACCCGCGCGGTGAGTGAGTTGGTATCGGTGCCGGTGATCGCATCCGGTGGTGTTGGCGATCTCGATGACCTGGTCGCCGGTGTGCTGCAGGGCAAAGCCGACGCCGTGCTGGCGGCCAGTATCTTCCACTTTGGCGAGCACACTGTGGCCGAGGCCAAACAGCGGATGGCCGCAGCGGGGATCGTGGTTCGTGTCTGAACGGTCCAGCCGCGTCGGCCGCTCCGATGGGGATGATATCCTGCGGATGCTGACGAAGGTGCTGGCGGCACGCCGGGGTGGCGACCCGGAAGCGTCCTATGTCGCCTCGCTATATGCGCGGGGTCTTGACACCATCCTCAAGAAAATCGGCGAAGAGGCAACGGAAACCGTGATTGCCGCCAAGAACGGCGATCGACGCCAGATCGTTCACGAAACTGCCGACCTCTGGTTTCACTCCATGGTCATGCTTGTGCACCTCGGGCTGGAGCCGGATGATGTATTGACAGAGCTTGGCAGGCGCTTTGGCATCTCCGGGCATGAGGAAAAGTCTTCACGGGAAATCGATTCCCGGCGTAAAGGATGAGGTGATATATGGGTATCAGTGTATGGCAGCTGCTCATCGTACTGGCGATCGTGCTGGTTATTTTTGGTGCCAAGCGGCTGCGCCACCTGGGTGGCGATCTGGGCGGTGCGGTCAAGAACTTTCGTGAGGCGGTGAAGAACCCCGATGTGGATCAGGCCGACAAGGGCAAGCTCGAACACGACGAGGCCGACATGCCGGAAGCTTCGACCACCACTCACGAGGCCAGTCAGAGCAAGGACAAGGAAAAGGAAAAGGTCTGATCGCGGGCGCGCACCATGTTTGATGTAGGATTCTGGGAACTGACGCTGATCATGCTGGTGGTGTTGGTGGTGGTGGGGCCGGAACGCCTTCCCAAGCTGGCCCGTACCGTCGGCGTGTGGACCAATCGTGCCCGGCGCATGGTCAGTGATGTCAAAGCGGAGGTCGAGCGCGAAGTTCGTGCCCAGGAACTCAAGGAGTCGATGGGCGGCGACGCGCTGAAAGAGGTCCGCAGTGTGACCGAGGAGATGCAGGCGATCGGTCGGGATCTCAACGCCGATTTGGCGAATACCGGAACCGACCCGGCTGTGGTACCAGACAAACCGCAGACGCCGGTTCTGTCCGAAGATGACGCCGGGCCGACCAGTACCCGCGACAAGTCCGAAGGCTAGGGAACGTGTCGGAAGTCGAGCAGGAACAACCGTTCGTATCCCATCTGTTGGAGCTGCGTGATCGTTTGCTGCGGATCGTGGCCGCGATCCTCGTCGTGTTCCTGCTGATGTCACCGTTCGCCAATCAGATCTACGCGCTGCTGGCCGGGCCGTTGCTCGAGCAGCTCCCCGAAACCAGCACCATGATCGCCATCGACGTCGCCTCACCTTTCCTGACGCCTTTCAAGATGACGCTGTTGATGGCTTTGTTTGTCACCGTGCCGTGGTGGCTCTACCAGATCTGGGCCTTCGTGGCACCGGGGCTCTACCGTCATGAGCGCAGGCTGGTGATGCCGCTGCTGGTGTCCAGCACGGTGCTTTTCTATCTGGGGATGGCGTTCGCTTATTTTGTCGTGTTCCCGCTGCTGTTCGGGTTCCTGATCGGTTACGCGCCCGAAGGCGTCTCGGTGATGACCGATATCAGCCGCTACCTGGATTTCGTGCTGACCATATTTTTCGCATTCGGTATTGCTTTCGAAGTGCCGGTTGCGGTGGTGCTGCTGTGTCTGACCGGTGTGACCACGCCGCAGGCGCTCGGCACCAAGCGTCCCTACATCATCGTCGGTGCCTTCGTGGTGGGCATGTTCCTGACCCCGCCCGATATCATTTCCCAGACCTTGCTGGCAATTCCCATGTGGTTGCTGTTCGAGATGGGGCTGTACACCTCACGGGTCATGTTGAGACGCAAGGCGGAGGCTGCGGCCGCCACCGGTGACTACAGCCCGCCAAGTGATCAGGAAATGGAGGCGGAGCTGGACCGGGTCGAGGCGGAAGAGGATGCTGCCGACGATCACAGTGGCAAGTCATAGCGCTCCAGCGCCGATCCCCTA
The DNA here is from genome assembly GCA_965371945.1 of uncultured Candidatus Competibacteraceae bacterium. Taxonomy (GTDB): domain Bacteria; phylum Pseudomonadota; class Gammaproteobacteria; order Competibacterales; family JAHEDQ01; genus CBDVAK01. The sequence continues at coordinate 1,419 of CBDVAK010000289.1, read as the reverse complement.
TACTGACTGGACTACAACATCGGCGCAGGAGTGAAGGGATGGGCAGAGTCGCATTGGTTACCGGGGGTACCCGTGGCATTGGCGCAGCGGTTGCGGTGAGTATGAAGGAGGCGGGTTACACGGTGGCCTCCAACTACGCCGGGCACGACGAAGCCGCGCATGCATTCACCGAACGAACCGGGATACCGGCCTATAAGTTCGATGTCGGGGATTTCGAACAGTGCCGCACCGGGGTGGCTGAGGTCGAGAGCGATCTGGGTGCGGTCGAGATTCTGGTCAACAACGCCGGAATCACCCGCGACGGTGTCATGCACAAGATGACGCCGGAACGCTGGGAAGCGGTTCTGCATACCAACCTGTCATCCTGTTTCAACATGTCACGCTGCGTGATCGAGGGCATGAGGGGGCGAAGTTTCGGGCGCATCGTCAACATTGGCTCGGTGAACGGCCAGGTCGGTCAATATGGGCAGGTCAACTACGCCGCCGCCAAGTCCGGCATACATGGCTTTACCAAGGCGCTGGCCAAGGAAGGCGCAGCCAAGGGCATCACCGTCAATGCGGTGGCGCCCGGCTATGTGAATACCGACATGGTGCGGGCGGTTCCCGAGGAGGTGCTCAAGAAAATCATCTCCACCATCCCGGTCGGCCGTCTGGGTGAAGCGCGGGATATCGCTCGCGCTGTGCTGTTCCTGGTAGCCGACGATGCCGATTTCATCACCGGCTCCACCTTGTCGGTGAACGGTGGTCAGCACATGTACTGATCGGCGCCGGGTGCAAGTCAGTCGGGTTCCAGCAGGGGTGCCAGCTCAGGCCAGACATTGTCAAGCAATACAGGTTGTGCCGCTGCGGTAGGGTGCAGCCCGTCCGCTTGTACCAGGTTCCGCTCGCCGGCGACGTTGTCCAGGAAAAACGGTATGAGGGCCAGCCCGTTGCGGGCCGCGAGTTCAGTGAACACCGATTCGAACTGTCTGCTGTAGCCGGGTCCGTAGTTGGGTGGGATGCGCATGCCCAGCAGCAGTACTTTGGCGTCGGCGTTGCGGCTGATTGTGATCATCGAGGCCAGATTGTCGTACAGCCGGTCAGTCGGCTGAGCACGCAGGCCGTCGTTGGCACCCAGTTCGAGGATGACGATGGCCGGCGAGCTGGATGCCAGTGCACCCGGCAGGCGCGCCAGCCCACCAGCGCTGGTGTCGCCGCTGATACTGGCATTGACCACCCGGTGCGGATAGCCCCGCGCCGCCAGTCGTTTTTGCAACAGCGATACCCATCCCTGATCGATATCGATCCCGTAGGCTGCGCTGAGGCTGTCTCCAAGCACCAGTATGGTGGGTGATGCCGCCGCTGCCGGACCGGCGAGCAGTAGCAGGACCACCAGCACGGATAGCGGCCGGGCGAGTCTCATTCGAGGACCTCCAGGCG
>CBDVAK010000288.1:0-4353 GCA_965371945.1 uncultured Candidatus Competibacteraceae bacterium | reverse complement strand
GGCCAGCGCCAAGCGTTGGGAGTTGATCGTCTATCCGTCACTGCTCGCCTTTATCGTACTGGCCAGCTATGGTTTTTACCTGATTTTCAGCCTCACCAACAACATCGAGGTGATCGCCGAGCGTATGGGCACAATTGCCTCAGAAATCAGTCATATGCAGAGTGTTGCGGCTAATATGGACAACATGTCCACCAAGATGGATCAGATGTCCGGGAACATACGGGTGATGACCAATGTCATCCAGGATCAAGCCGGCACGATGGTGGCGATGCTGGAACGCATGGAAGCCATGAAAGGTTCGATGCAACAGATGAATGTTTCGATGGGGCAGATGCGTTACGACGTGTCGTTGATGGGTCGCAACATGTATGACGCGGCACGCCCCATGACCTTCATGAATTCGTTCATGCCCTGGTAAATGGGAGAGAATCCCGCGCCGGGCTGGGTAACCGGAGGAGGTAGTTGGAAATGGTGAAAATTCGATCGAGTGCGCTGCTGCTGGGGCTGGCCGCCGGGCTGGTGTTGGGTGGCCCGGTGCAGGCCGCGGCATCCGGGGATGAAGAACAGCCCGCTGCTGAGTCACAGCCGCAGGTTCCCTCAGCCGAACAATGGCGGCAGGAGATGATTCGTCGTCACGAGGAGATGCTCAAGCAAGGGGAGGAACGCGCCGCGAAAATGGCCGAGTACCACGAAAACATGCGTCTGCAGGCGGAGCAGCGACGCGCCGACCTGCCGGGCAACTACGATCGCATGTACCAGCAGATGCTGGAACAGCGCCGGCAGATGCAAAGCCAGTGGGAGCAGCAACTGGCCAGCCAGCGTGACCGCCTGCGCGAACAGGCGGAACAACGTCAGGCTGAAATGGAGAAGACTCACGAACAGATGCGTGAGCAGGCACTGCAGCGGCAAAAAGCGTTGATGGAGCAAAGAGAGCAGTTTGAAGCCATGACGCCGGAACAACAGCAGGCGTTGTTCGAGCAGCGCGCCGCGCAGATGCGACAGCGTTTCCAGCAACGCGGACAGTACGGTGCCCCGGGTCATGGTCGGGGCTATGGCGGCGGTCCTGGATACGGACCCGGCTACGGCCCTCGCGCCCAGCCTCCATACGGCGCGCAACCACAGCCGCAGGCGACTCCGCCGCCGGGCAGCGACGCCGGCACAGGATAAGCTCGGGCGGCTGGCGCCCGCTCGCAACCGCAGAACCGGGCCCGTCACCGCGAGGTGTACGGGCCCTTTCAGTTTCTGCTCCCTGGTTCGATGATGCTTCCCAATAACCCGAGGCGTTACCCACACCCGCACTGCCCCGCACGACGTGGCCGTGGTCGGTATGGATAGGCGAGCCGGGTAGAACCGGCTATGCTGTGGCTGTTGCCGTGTCATTCACCGGCAACACAAAATGACAACAATGCTCTACTGATCCATTCCCGGGAGGACCACATAATGATCAGAGTAGAACGACTTGCCCACCACGCCGGAGGGTTGTTGGTTGGCGCCCTGGCAGTGGGGATACTGGCGTCGCCAGTGCTGGCTGAAACCACGTTGACCGTGTACACGGCGGTGGAAGCCGAAGACCTCAAGAAATACGCGGAGCGTTTCAACCAGGACAATCCGGACATCACCATCAAATGGGTGCGTGATTCCACCGGCATCGTCACCGCCAAACTGCTGGCTGAGAAAGACAATCCCCAGGCCGACGTGATCTGGGGCCTGGCAGCGACCAGTCTGTTGCTCATGAAGAAGCAGGACATGCTGGAACCCTATGCTCCCAAGGGCCTGGATCAACTCGATCCCAGGTTTCGGGACAAAAGTGATCCCCCGGCGTGGGTGGGTATGGACGCCTGGGTGGCAGCGGTGTGCTTCAACACCGTTGAGGCCGAGAAGTACAATCTGCCGGCGCCCAAGTCATGGCAGGATCTGACCAAACCGGTCTACAAGGGTCATGTCGCCATGCCAAACCCGAGTTCTTCGGGAACCGGGTTCCTCGATGTATCCAGTTGGTTGCAGATATTCGGTGAAGAAGGCGGCTGGAAGTTCATGGACGGCCTGCACAAGAATATCGATCATTACACCCATTCCGGCTCCAAGCCTTGCAAGCAGGCTGCCCGCGGCGAGGTACCGATCGGCATTTCGTTCGCTTTCCGGGGTGCCAAATCCAAGGCCAAGGGCGCACCGCTCGAGATCATTATTCCCGAGGAAGGGATCGGCTGGGACATGGAGGCAACCGCCATCGTCAAGGGAACCAAGAATGTCGATGCTGCCAAGACCCTGGTGGACTGGTCTGTCAGTGAAGCGGCCAACAAGATGTACAACGAGGGCTACGCGGTCATAGGGATACAGGCCCTGGCCAAGCCGGTGGAGTATTTCCCCGACAACATTCCTCAATCCATGATCGACAACGATTTCGAGTGGGCGGCCGAGAACCGCAAACGGATACTCAAGGAGTGGCAGTCCCGCTACGACTCCAAGTCCGAACCGAAATCCTGACCACTACGTGAATGAGGGCCACCGCCATGCATGGCGGTGGCCCTTCCATCGCGGAAACTTGAATGACCGAAGTGGCTACAGCGACCGCCGCACCCCTGATCAAACCCAAAGTGGGGCGCGACGATTGGCAGATGCGGGCGTTCATGGGGATCATCGCCCTGTATCTGGTGGTCAGCCTGGCCATGCCGCTCTATGTGATGCTCTCCAAGAGCCTCAAGGATGCGGATGGCGTATTCATCGGGATAGCCAACTATCTGGAATACTTCGGCACCCCCGCACTGACTTATTCCATCAACAACAGTCTGTTCGTTTCGTTTCTCACCACCCTCATCACGGTCAGCATCGCGTTCACCTTTGCCTATGCGCTGACACGAAGCTGCATGCCCGGCAAGGCATTTTTCCGGATCATCGCCTTGGTTCCGATCCTGGTGCCCTCGCTGCTACCGGGGATCGCCCTGGTCTATCTGTTTGGTCGCCAGGGTCTGGCGCCGGAACTGTTGTTCGGCCACAGCATCTACGGGCCCATCGGTATCGTAATCGCCGAGGTGTTCTTCACCCTGCCGCACGCCATTATCATCATCCTGACGGCCCTGGCGATCGCCGATTCACGGTTGTACGAGGCAGCGGTCGCATTGCGCGCAAGCAAGCCGCGGATATTCTTCACCGTGACGTTGCCGGGCGCGCGCTATGGACTGATCAGCGCGGCCTTCGTGGTATTCACCCTGGTGATCACTGATTTCGGAGCGCCCAAGGTGATCGGTGGCGACTTCAATGTACTCGCCACCGATGTCTACAAACAGGTGATCGGCCAGCAGAATTTCGAAATGGGGGCGGTCGTCAGCGTGGTGTTGCTGGTCCCCGCGGTGCTTGCATTCCTGGTCGACCGCTTCGTGCAGCGTCGCCAGGTGTCACAACTGTCATCCCGCGCGGTGCCCCTGGTGCCGACTCCGGACCGCCAGTTCGACCTGCTGATGCTCGCTTTCTGTATCCTGGTGACGGTGTTCATCGTCGGCATGCTGCTGGTGTGTCAGTACGCCGCGCTGGTCAAGTTCTACCCCTATGACCTGAGCCTGGGCCTCAGCAACTACCAGTTCGATTTGATGGACGGCGGTGGCTGGGGTGCCTACCGGAACTCGCTGGTCATGGCGACCTACACGGCGGTGATCGGTACCGCTATCGTGTTTACCGGCGCCTATATGGTCGAGAAGGGAAAGGGGCTTGCTGTTGGCCGCGGCCTGTTTCAGTTTCTCGCCATGATGCCGATGGCGGTTCCGGGGCTGGTGCTGGGGCTCGCCTACATCTTTTTCTTTAATGCCCGCGACAACCCTCTGAATTTCATCTATCACACCATGGCGATCCTGGTGGTCTGCACCATCACCCACTTTTATACGGTCAGTCATCTGACCGCGGTGACGGCGCTCAAACAGATGGATTCGGAGTTTGAAGCCGTTTCGGCTTCGCTGAAGCAACCGTTTTACAAGACACTCTGGCGGGTCACCGTACCAGTCTGCCTGCCGGCCATACTCGATATCAGCATCTACCTTTTCGTCAATGCCATGACCACGGTGTCGGCGGTCATTTTTCTCTACGGACCGGATACCACGCTGGCGTCAGTGGCCGTGCTCAACATGGATGATGCCGGCGACATTGCACCGGCCGCGGCGATGGGCATGATGATCTTCTATTCCGCCGCGGCGGTGAAGATTCTCCACTATCTGCTGACCCGCGGTATCGAGCGCAAGACCCAGGCCTGGCGACAAAGATAAGGCGATCAAAGCGCATCGGCGATGGCGCGGCCCAGTTCCGCGGTCGAAGACCGGCCGCCCAGATCAGGGGTTCGAACCGGGCTGTGCACCAGGGTGTTTTCGA
>CBDVAK010000287.1:0-4410 GCA_965371945.1 uncultured Candidatus Competibacteraceae bacterium | reverse complement strand
CGACCACCCGGGAGCATGTTGCGAGCCTTTGGTCATTGCTGCAGAAGGCGGTGGCAGGTCCGGTCCCTCCCGCACCACGTCACGGCCGCTAATATTGAAGCGGTTACGAGTGGTTGCAGCAGGGTGGTCAGGTACGGCTCACCCGGCCCTGGCTGCCAGAAAGGCCCGTAGATGGAACACATGCTGTTCGGGTTCATACCTGAACCCGGCGGCCACCGGGCAGGCCAACCGCGCCACACAGCCCTGGCTGTGACAGGATGCTTGCGGGGTTTCGCGCAGATGGTCGACGCAGGCATCGACCCGGTAGTCGTGGTCGGAAAAGGCCTCTGCCGGGCAACTGTGCAGACAAGCGCGTTCCTCGCAGGTGATGCAGGGCGAGTGGCTATCGATGGTCATTGGGCCCGATGGCTCGATAGTCCGTTCGAACAACAGCGCAAACCGGTAGGCGTGCCAGAGCCCGTATTGCGGGTGCATCATGATCCCCAGTGGCGATGGACTCAGATTCTCGGCGCGTCGAGCCCAGCGCAAGAACGGGTGTGGCGGTGTTGTTTCGAACGGGTACAGCGCGTAGCCACCAAACTGTTGGGCCATGTGGTCACCGATTCGCCTGCTCCAGCGGTCCAGCGGATTCGGGTCGCCATCGTGATGCTCCGGGCTCTCGCGGAACATGGGCCACATGTCAGGCCCGGTGTTGCCAATCAGCACGATGGTGTATTTGAGCTTTCCGTTTGCCGGGGAGGGCAGCCGTTCCCCGGCGCCGACGGGGCAGAAGCCGCGCACTCGCAGCCCGTTGGTGCGGCAACTGTAGTCGATATCATTCAGTAGCATCGACGGTTCCAGTCGCGGCCGCCAGCCGGGGACGGCCGCTGGCGGTGGCTGTTACCACAGCGTCCAGAAACAGTGCTCCGTCGAGGTCGTGATCGACACGGTTGTCAGCCTGACTCATTATCACCTCGATCGCATCGGCACCTGCTTCATGCGCCAGCCTGCGTGCATCCGCCGCAGCCACCTGGCCAGCGTGCCCGATGGCGGAGTCCAGGGTCTCGAAGTCGCGAGGACCCTGTTTGTCGTAGACCCGGAACACGCCTCTCAGCGGTTGGCTGACCGTTACCGCCACCCGTTGCACCACGCTGCCCATGACCGCGCCCACCGCATTGGCGACCTCGGCGTGCTTCGGCACCTGCAACGGCATGCGCAGACGGCCTGCCACCTCGGGGTAGTAGCTGGTCGCCGGGGCGCCCACCGCCACCAGTGTCCGACCGGCCGCGAACTCCAGGCTGAACAACGGCGAGTCGCCATGCGCCTGCGTGGGCTCCAAAATCAGCTTGGCGATGGCATCGGCGACCTTAGTCTGTGCGGCGGAATGATCGTGCTGGTGCAAACCGGCCTCGATCAGTGTCCGACTGATGGTCTGCGCGACGCGTTCGAAGACTTCGCGACAGGGCGCCTGTGGATCACTCTCCTGCCAGTGGCCGTAGCCATAGATCCTGCGCATCTGGCGCGCCCAGATCTGGGCCGCCAGACTGGCGCCGCGTGTGCACCAATGACTGCTCAAACCCAGTACGTGCGCGGCATCGGTTGGGGTGAAGCCGCTATAGATCGCGAGGCCTTCGCGTATCAACAAACCCACTGCCCGACCCAGCGGGCGATCGGCGAGAATCACACGATTGAGTTCCAGTGGGCCTTCCGCCAGCGCCTCCCAGGCCCGCTGGGCTTCGCTGCCGAGCAGCGCCAGTCGCGCAGGTTCGTGTTGCAGCGGGATCACAAACCGGTTGTGACGCGGATTCGGCGCCTCCCCAAGCTGCCGTCGCAGTGATTCCAGTATATGCGGGTACTGGTCACAGAGCAGACTGAGCGGCACCACCCGGCGGGGACCGATCACCAGGCCGACCACACCGCTGACACGCACCTCGCTGTCGCCACCCAGTCCGACCGAATAGACCCGCACTGCTTCCACCATGGGTCGCCAGTCGCCAATCAGTGCCCCTTCGCAGTCCAGTTCCGGGTGGCCGTCGGTGACCACGGCGATATCGGTGGTGGTGCCGCCCATGTCGGCGATGATGGCATTACGTGAGCCGCTCAGAGCGCAGGCCCCTACCACGCTGGCCGCAGGTCCCGACAACACCGTGCCCACCGGCCGCTGCAATGCGGTCTCGGCGTTTATCAGCGAGCCGTCGCCCTTGACCATCATCAACGGCGCTTCGATTCCAAGCCCGGCGAGGATATCCTGTACCGATCTGATCAGGTGCTGGATATGCGGAATCATGCGAGCGTTCAGAGCCGCCGTCATGGCTCGCCTGGGGGCGCCCAGGCTCGATGCCAGTTCGTGCCCGCAGGTCACCGGCTTGCCGCTGAGGCTGGTCACCAGCGCTCGTGCGCGAATTTCGTGGGCGGGGTTGCGTGCCCCGAACAGGGCGGATATGGCAAATGCCGACACCCGGTCACGGTTGGCGGCAATCACCTGGGCGATCGCCGCCTCGTCGAGTGCCGCACTTTCGACACCCATCGCATCATGGCCGCCACTGACCGGATAAACAGCGTCGGCCCCCAGCAGTTCACGCAATCCGCTGGCCTGTATCTGTTTTTCGCCGTAGCCGGGCAACAGCACGCAAACCGGTGCGCCGGTCCCTTCCACCACCGAGTTGGTGGTCAGGGTGGTGGACAGCGATACCAGCACCACGTCTTGCAGAATCGCGGCCGGCAGCTTTGCCAGTACTGCGCCGATACCCCCGGTCAGATCGTGCCGGGTGGTCAGTGCTTTGGCACTGGCGACCACGCGTCGGTCACCGTCCAGCAGCACGGCATCCGTATAGGTGCCGCCGGTATCGATTCCCAGCAGTTTCGACATGACCAACGGCGATCCGGGTGGCGGACAGGGGATCAGGGTAGCCTTCCTGGCGGCCCCGGCTTGCCTGCCGACGCCATTGGGTTGCACTATTTCGCCTGTCTGACCGGCAATCCCGGGATCATGGCTGGTCCGGTGCGGGAGACGGGCAGCGGCTATGTTGAGACAGCAATCGCCTTGGCATGTGCGGGAACGTTTACAATCGGTGTCATCGTTGATGCGGGTAACAGGGATTGACAGCCCAAGTCCTTTTGGACGAATCGACATACCGGCAGGCGTTGTCCACGCTGGCCGGGCGGGACAAGGCCCTGGCGAAGGTGCTGGCCGCACACGGACCACCGCCGATGTGGCTGCGTGAACCGGGCTTCGCAACCCTGGTGCATATTGTTCTCGAGCAGCAGGTTTCGCTGGCATCCGCCAGGGCGGCATACCGGCGTTTGCAGGTGCTGCTATCACCGATGACCCCGCGGGGGTTTCTGGCCCTGAGCGACGCGAGCCTGAGGTCGGCGGGATTCAGCCGCCAGAAAACACGCTACTGCCGGTGTCTGGCGACCGCCATCGTGGATGGCTCGCTGCGACTCGATGAAGTTGCCGGGATGGGGGACGATTCGGCCCGCGACATGCTGTCGAGTGTCACCGGGATCGGCTGCTGGACCGCGGATATCTATTTGCTGATGGCGTTGCGGCGGCCCGATATCTGGCCTTCCGGGGATCTCGCTCTGCAGATCGCGGCGCAGCAGGTTCTGGGTCTGGATTCCAGACCCACGGTGACCGAATTTGAAGCGCTGGGCCATCCCTGGCGACCGTGGCGTGGCGTCGCGGCGCGAATTCTCTGGCACCACTATTTAAGTGTGTAGTTTCTCAACAAACCGGGGCGCTGGCAGCAGTAGTCTGGGTGTGGGTGGTGCCTGTCAGAATACCGCCGGGTACGATACGCGGCTGGCATCAGGGCCGTTACAGGCAGAAGATATCGGCTTCTGCGACAACGAGCAGGTCCTGCGAGACCTGACTACCGGTGAGCCGGTATCGGCCACCGATCGCTGAGCGGGCACGGTGCGCCATCGACGGGCGTTCCGAAGCATAGGAGAAGCTGTCATGAAAATGTTCACGATCGTATGGCTGGCCGGATTGTGGTGCGGTGTGGCGGTTGCCGCCGGTTCCGAGGTGATCGGTCCTGCCCTGGTGTACAGCACCGAGGGCGAGTTTGAGGACGTCAAGGCTGATCTGGTCGATGCCATCGAATCCCGGGGTCTGGTGATCAGCCTGACCTCGCATGCCAGCACCATGCTGGAGCGAACCGCCGAGGTGGTGGGTGTCACCGAACCGGTGTATGCGATGGCCGAGATCGTCATGTTTTGCCGGGCCGCCTACTCGCATGCGCTGGTTGCCGCCAGTCCACACAACATCGTGCTGTGTCCCAGCAATATCGCCATCTACAGCTTGCGCCAGGACCCGCAACGCATCTATCTGAGTATGCGCGTGCCCTACGAGGGTGAAGACAGCTATGTGCCGATGGCGGCGCTGGCTCGCGAGATCATCGAGGAAACGGTTTCGCAGTAGACCGG
>CBDVAK010000286.1:0-4425 GCA_965371945.1 uncultured Candidatus Competibacteraceae bacterium | reverse complement strand
GGTTATTGAGAAACTACTATGCGTCTTCCTCCAGTCCGTAGCGCTTGATCATCCGATATACACTGCGCTCACTGATTCCCACCACATCGGCTACCTTGCTGCGTCTCCCCGAGTACTTTTCCAGTTGCAGAGCGAGATAACTGGCCTCCAGTTCTTCCAGCGTGGGATCATGACTGAAATTCAAGCTGACAAGCGCCTCGGATTGCCTGGTGCCTGCCCCAAAGGCCAGATGCTCGGGTCGCATGTCTCGCTTGTCGCGTGACAGGATGATGGCGCGTTCTACCACATTCTTGAGTTCGCGAATGTTGCCGGGCCAGTCGTAGGCAATCAGCTTGCGGATTGCGGCAGATGTGAGTTGCTTGCTGATGCGGCGTGAGAAATTGTGGTTACGGATAAAGTGCTCGGCCAGCGCTGGAATGTCGTTTCGCCGCTCACGTAGTGGCGGTACGTAGATATCGAAGCCGTTCAATCGGTAGTAGAGATCAGCGCGGAATTCCCCGGCCTCCACCGCGGACTCCAGATTCCGGTTGGTGGCGGCTACCACGCGGACACTGGCATCGAGGTCCTTGGTGCCGCCCAGCCGCCGGAACTTGCCGGTTTCCAGAACGCGCAGGAGTTTGGTCTGGATGGTGAGGTCGATCTCGCCGATCTCATCTAGGAACAGGGTGCCACCGGCAGCACCCTCGATGAGCCCCTTCTTCTGCTGGTCGGCCCCCGTAAAAGCACCTCTCTCATGTCCGAACAGCTCGGATTCGATCAGTTTTTCCTGCAGGGTACAGCAGTCCACAGTGACAAAATGACGATCGGCGCGGTGACTGTGGTTGTGAACGGCCTGGGCTACCAGCTCCTTGCCGGTACCACTCTCGCCATGAATGAGTACCGTAATATCGTCAGGCGCCACAATTTCTATCAGGCGCCGGACTTTCTCCAGTGCCGGGCTGTCACCTACCAGCAGCCGGGAACGCGAATTGCGCGCTTTGAGCTGGCGCAGGTAGAACTGATGCTCCTCACGGAGCGCCACGTTTTCCAGTGTGCGTTCTACCGCCAGCATAAGTTCGTCGGGGCTGACCGGCTTGAGCAGATAGTCGGCGGCGCCTCGTCTCATGGCATCGACGGCATCGCGGACCGAACCGTATGCGGTGAGTATGATGACCGGGTAGCTGTCAACCAGGTCAGGCAACCTGTCCAGGCCTTCGCCGTCCGGCAGCCGAACATCCATGAGGATCAACGAAGGCTCGTGGTCGGACAGGTACCGTTCTGCCTCCGCCCAGCAGGCAACCCCGGTCACCTGGTGTTGCAGCTCAGCGATCTGACGAACAAGAAGCTGGTTGAGGATGGTGTCATCTTCAATGACCAGAATGGACTTTGTCACTGGATGCGCTCTGTTGTGGAGGCCGGGTCGGGCATGCAGATGGTAAACCGGCTGCCCTCGCCCAGCGTGCTTTCCACTTCCAGTCGACCACCGTAGCTCTCAATCAGGGACCGGGTGATCGATAGCCCGAGGCCGGTGCCCCTGGCACCGTCGGCGCGTCGGCTGAAAAACGGGTCGAAGATGCGGCTGATGTGCTCAGCTGAGATGCCCTGCCCGGTATCTTCGAAGCAGATGAAAACTTCGCCGTCAGCATGCCATGAGGACACGTCCAGCTTGCCGCCTTCCGGCATGGCGTGAAAAGCATTTTGAGCCAGATTGAGTGCTGCCATACGCAGATTGCTGTCACTGGCCAGCACCCTGATATCCTCCGGCTGGTAGGTTTCGGTAAGTTGAATACCGCCTTCCTCGGCCTCCCAGTATAAAAGGCTGAGGGTTTCGCCCACGGCATTCTTCACTGTCACCAACTCCGGTGCGCTCGCCGGCGGCATGCTGAGTTTGAGCAGGCGCTCGGTCACCTCAATGCACTTGTCAACTTCACGGTCGACTATTTTCAGGAAGTGATTCACGGACTCGGGCGGCTGGCTGGCATCGGCCAGCGTCTGCTCGGCCGCATGCAATCCGAGACGCACGGAGGCCAGAGGATTGTGGATCTCATGGGCCACACCTGCCGCCAAACGCCCCAGCTCCGACAGCTTTTGCTCGTGGGAGAAGCGTACCTGGGTATTCAGATCCCGTACGGATTCGACCACCAGGGTTTGCGGCTTACCCGCTATCATAACCGTCATCGGTGCGGCATAGATTTCGACGTCGATACGACCGCCGTCGGCACGCTGATGCCGATGAACCACCTTCACAGACTGCTGATGAGTCAGAACTTCCCGCAGAGGGCAGGTAATGAGGGGGCTCGGACATGGGGCATCGAGGCCGTGGGCCGATGCATGACAGGTCGAGCCGATCGCGCTGCCGGCGGGAAGACCCAGAGTCTCTTCATAGGCGCGGTTGGCAAGCCAGATACGATAGTTCTGGTCAATAATCCGCAGCCCGTCCGGGATCGCATCCACCAGTGCCTGGAGAAATTTTTCATTCTCCTCCAGCGCCTGTACCTTGCTTTGCAGCGTTTCCGCCATGCGGTTGAAGGTCTGTCCCAGCCGTGCCAGCTCATCACCACCCTGGATGTCGGCACGCGTATGCAGATTACCCTGGCTTAGCGCCTCGCTGGCAACGGCCAGTCGATCAACGGGTTTGATAACGAAGCGACGGATGAACCACCAGCCACCGGCCAGATTGATCACAACGATCAAAGCCCCGGACCCCATGAGCAGCAACGTGGTGTTGCGTGCCTGCACGCGGATCGGTGCGGCATCATAGTCTACGTAGAGAATGCCGTTGACCGGATGTTGTTCCACCGCACCATGGCATTGAACGCAGGGTGTCCTGTTGCGGACAGGGTTGATGCTCCTGAGAATCTCATGACCTTCCGGGTTGGTGACGAAGCGCGTGGCCGGTTCAAAGCTGCCGGTGAAGGGGCGCTGGGTTTCAAGCAGTGTCGATTCGCTGGAAAAACGGATTTGTCCCTGCGGATTGGTGATGACGACAGAGGTGATACCGGGCTGCTCTCCCAGCCGATTGACGATGTGACGGAGGCCTTCCAGGTCCCGATTCAGCATGGCATTTTCCAGCACGGTCTGGAGCAGATTGTTGACCTGTACCGCAACCTGGGCTCGCTCGGTTGCCAGTTCTTTCTGGTAGAGCCCGATATAGAGCACCAGAAACACTAGCGAGCTGAGCAACAGTCCGGCTGCCGTTCCCGCGACAAATTTACGATTGAGACTGTGTGCAAGCCATTGCATGCAGACACCACTGGAGGCTGTCCGAAAACCATCGATGCGAGATCGAAATTCCGATCTGGCACAGTCTAGAGGCCGCGAAAAAATTTGCACTGACAAATTGTCAGGTTGGGCTCGGGATGCATAGTGAAATGCTCGGATTGGCTATCAATCTTGCGGCAAATACCAACTCCTCACGGACCACGATGGCTGAACCAGGCAAACCCCGCCTATGGACCGTAGGATTGTGGGTTGCACACTGCCGGAAATCCGGTTCTCCGGCGCCGTTCGGGCGGGTACAGCGCCCACGGACGGGTACGACTGACGAATTGTCAGGGATCGGCTGGTACCACGGCGAATGGCGCACAGACCAGTTCCACGGCGGTAACTCCTTGAAAGCACGCACGGTCGCCCGGTCAGCGGCGATCGACTGGATGCCCGGCCCGGAAACGGCTCCATTGTGACCTGCCTATTTGGCAGGAAATTGCTGCTTTCGGGTGGTCGATGTTTCTCTCGAAAACACCATAAACATTCTTTTAATCAATAGTATAAAAGACATATCAGGCTGGTGGCACGCAGATTGCGAATACCAGTTTGTGGAACCTGTGTGCGTTTGTAAAAGACATGGAGGCTTTTGGACCTGATGGCTGACTTGAACAGGTTACAGGTAGCTCGACTCGCAGCAGTCATGGTGACGTCGATGCTGCCGGCGCTCGCATGCGGGGACCCCGGGGTCTCTTTTGTTGCTGGCGTGGAGCCTTACCAGCGCCCCGCCGGCGCCCCGATGATTACGACTGTCGATCACGACCACGACTGGTATATGCGAGCGTTGCATGGGATCGCGAGTCCCTACCCTGCCAGTCTGCGGTTCCTGGAAGACCAGGGCAATTGGTACACGCCGTTTGATCGCCCCGGAGCAGCTGGCCGTTATGACATTCGTGGTTGGTACCGGAAATAGGACGGAGAATTTGCTTTTCCATCGTTGATTTGAATCACCAGAGGAATTGAACTGATGAACAAGTTTGGTAGCTTCAAAAAGACCGCTCTCGCCGCTGCTATAAGTGTCACTTTGGTCGGTAGCGCATGGGCCGGCATGAGTGGCATGTCGGGTATGTCGGGTATGTCCGGCTACTTCAGGATCTCGCCCAATGGCGAGGTGTTCTTCTATCCCGCCCAGGCGGGTATGAGCGGCATGTCCGGGATGAGCGGTATGTCCGGGATGGGCGG
>CBDVAK010000285.1:0-4496 GCA_965371945.1 uncultured Candidatus Competibacteraceae bacterium | reverse complement strand
CACGCTGCAGCCCAAGACAGGCGTCGATCAGATCGGGATCGGCGCGGGCTTGATCCGCGCTACCACGCCATACCACCCGACCGGACTCCAGAGCGCAGACCTGTTCAGCCATCTCCAGCGCCAGTGCGGTGTTCTGCTCCACCAGCAGAATCGCGAGATCCTCACCGCGCAGCCTTGCCAACGCCGCATAACAATCCTCGACGGCACGGGGCATCAGACCCAGAGACAGCTCGTCGATCAACAGCAGGCGCGGCTCCGCCATCAGGGCACGGCCGATTGCCAGCATCTGTTGCTCGCCACCCGACAACGAACCAGCGCGTTGCCGAAGCCTATCGCCAAGCCGCGGAAACAATTCCAGCACCCGCTCGCGGTTGCGGCCCTCATGACGGCGCGGTCGCGAATAGCCGCCGACGCGCAGATTCTCGGCGATGCTCAGGTCCGCGAACAAGCGCCGGCCTTCCGGGACCACCGCGATCCCCAGCCGGACCCTCGCTCTCGCCGTCAGCGCGGTGATATCGCGACCCTGCAGGCGGATACTGCCAGCCTGGACGACGACGTGCCCGGCGACCGCCATCAGAGTGGACGACTTGCCGGCCCCGTTGGCACCGATCAGGGCGGTCAGTTGCCCGCTGCCCACTACCAGATCGAGATCGTGTACGACACGCAAGGCCCCATACCCACATGCCATGCCGGTCAATTCAAGCACAGGAGAAGGAATCCTGCTGCCGTGGCGCGCCACCCGCCGCCTCGCCCAGATAGGCACTGCGTACCCGGGCATCCTGCATGACCTCGGCAGGCGCCCCGCTGGCCAGCAGCCGACCATTGTCGAGTACCACCAGACGCGTACAGATACGCAATACCTCACCCAGGTTGTGCTCGATCAGGATCACGCTGGTCCCCGCGCTGACGATATCGACGATGGTATCGGCCAACCGTCCCGCCTCCAGATGATTGAGTCCGGCCAGCGGTTCGTCGAGCAACAACACCGTGGGCACGGTCGCCAGCGCGCGCGCCATCTCCAGTCGCTTCAACACGCCCAGGGGCAGTGCCGAGGGTAGTTGGTCCGCATGCTCGGAGATCGCCAGCATCGCCAGTATCTTGCCCGCCTTCTGCACCTCACGGCTGCGATCCAGAGTACCCAGAGCGCGCCATGGCGTCACGGTGCGCTCCCCTCCCGCAGCCAGGGTGACGTTCTCGAGCACTGTCATCGAGGACAACGGTTGTACCAGTTGCTGCGACATACCCAGTCCCAGCCTGACCCGGGCGTGAACAGCAACCGAATCCAGTCGGCGTCCCTGCAACTCGACCGTCCCCCGTTGCGGGCGGATGACCCCGGTAACAACCCGCATCAGTGTCGATTTGCCGGCACCATTGGGACCAATCAAACCCAGCAATTCACCCTCGAACAGCTCGAAGGAAACGGCGTCCAGGGCCTTGACGCCACCAAACCGCACACCGACCCCGGACACCCGCAGCACCGCGCCGGTCATCGCCGCGACCCCGACCACCGGCTCCAAAGCGCACGGCTCGCACCCGCCAGCCCGGTCGGGCTGTAGCGCATCACCAGGAACAGCAGCAGTCCGTAGATCAACAGCTTGTAGTCAGCCACCACCTGCAGCAACATCGGCAATACACTCAGCAGAGCAGCGGCAAATGCCACTCCGGCAACCGAACCAATGCCGCCCACCACCACCATCGAAAGCACGGTAATCGATTCCACGAAGCCGAAGCTGTCCGGTGCTATGAAGCGCACATCATGCGCGTACAGCGCCCCGGCAACCCCGGCCAATGCAGTGCCCATCGCAAAGGCCACCAGCTTGTAGCGCGGTACATCGATACCGGCGATCAAGGCGACGTCCTCGTCATCGGCAATGGCATCGAACACGAAACCGATCCAGGCCCGTTTCAGATAGCCGCTGGCGAGCATGCTTAAAGCCGCGATCCCCAACACCAGCCACATGAACCCGACCCGCCCCATCCCCGGGTCCGGGATCGCGGACACCCCCATCTCACCACCCAGAAAGTCCTGTTCGCGTACTATGCCGAGAAACAGGAATCCGACTCCCATGGTGGTGATGGCAAGGAAATCGTGTCGCAGCCGCAACGAGGCCAGACCGACCACTGTGCCCACCAACCCGGCCAGCAGCGCAGCCGCCAGCAGCGCCACCGGAAAGGAAACGCCGCTCTTGGTGAGCAGTGCGGCACAGTAGGCGCCAACACCGTAAAACGCAGCGTGACCGAGGCTGATCTGGCCGCAGAACCCGGTGATCACATTCAGACTCAGGGCCAGGATGACGCTGATGCCCATGGCGGTCAGCAGACTGACTTCGTAGGCCATGGGATCAGAAGCTCCTCAGACCTTACCCAGCAGCCCCTGGGGGCGCACCATCAGTACCACAATCAGAAAAGCGAAGGCGATCGCGTCACGGTCCAGAAAATTGCCAAAATAGATGGTGCCGAAAGCTTCGATGATTCCCAGCAACAATGCCGCCACCAGGGTCCCGGTGACATCTCCCAACCCGCCCAGTACGATGATCGCAAGCGCCTTGTAGCTGGCCACCGAGCCCATGGTCGGTTCCACCAGGTTGTTGAGGAGCGCCACCATCACGCCCGCCGCGGCCGCCAGTGCCGAGCCGATGAAAAAGTTGAGATAGCGCACTCTTTCGGCATCGATTCCGAAGGATTCAGCCATCTCCGGATCGCTGACAGTTGCCCGCCAGGCGACACCGGTACGGGTGTAGCCGGCCAGTAGCGCCAACGCTCCGATCAGCACCAGGGCGGCCCCCAGGGTGGCCAATTCCGCGGTTCGCAGACTCATGCCTAACAACACCACGCGGGTCTGCAGCGGCGGGTTCACATAAGACAGCCCGTAGGGCCCGAAGCCGATGCGGAACAGCTCCTCCATGACGATGAACATTCCGATCGAGGCGATCAAAGCCACATAGGGTGGGCGGGTCAGCAACGGCCGGTAGGCGAACCGATACATGAGCATGCCGAGCCCACCGACCGCCACCATCGCCACCACCAATGCCAATGACAGGCTGCCACTGGCATTGGTGACCAGCACGCCAATATAGCCACCGAGGGTAAACAGCCCGGCGTGGGCGACGTGCAGTATGCGCAGCAGCCCGTACACCAGGGTCAGCCCTACCGCGATCAGCGCGTAGATGGTGCCCTGCACCAGTCCTTGCACGAACAGCTCGAAAACCAGCATCCGCAGGCGCCCGCCTGATTACTCCGAAGGCGGCGCCAGCAGTTCCGCATCGTCGATCACCGAATGACGATGCCAGTTACCGTCGGAAACGACCTGCACTTGTACCGCCTTGCGGACCTCGCCCAGGGAGTTGAAGCTGATGGTCCCGGTGGAAGCGACCAGCTCCAACCCGGCGATGGCATCACGTATGGCAGCGGGGTCGTTCACTCCGGCCTTGCGCATGGCCTCGATGGCAACCTTGACCGCGGTGTTGGCGGACGCCGCCACCATATCCGCCGGATAGCCGGCCTTGGCCTCGAAGGCATCGATAAAGCCTCGGGTCTCGGCGGCATCGGAATCGCGATCGAGCGAGGTGGTGATGATGACCCCTTCCGATGCCGGACCCGCGATCTCGATAAACTTCTGTGAGTCGTAACCTTCCTGGCCGATGATCGGTGCCTCGATACCAGCCGCACGCAGCTGGCTGACTAACGGACCGGCGGTAAAGAAATAGCCTGAAGCGTAGATGGCGTCAGGCTCATCGGCCTTGACCGAGGACACGATGGGTCCAAACTGGCGGTCCTTGATACTGTATTCGTACTCATCCAGCACTTCGATCCCGAACTGCGGCGCGGCCTCGCGAAAACCGGCTGCCAGCGATTTACCAAAATCGTTCTTCAGGGTGATCATCACCACCTTTTTCTTGCCCAAACCCTCGCCGATCAGTTTGGCGCCCGCGCGGCCCTGGACCTCACCGACAAACGAGGTGCGGAATACATAATCGCCCGCCCGGGTGATATCAGGGTGCACCGCGTACGCCGCGATATAGGGCACCCCAGCGGCCTGGAACACCCCGGCCGCGGCCCGGGTTGCCCCGGAATAACTGCCCGACACGCCGACCCGCACCTGATCCTGGTCGATCAGCTTGTTGGCGATCGGCACCGATTCCTTGGGCGATGCCTGATCGTCGTAGACCACCAGTTCCACTGTTGCGCCATCGATACCGCCACTGGCATTGGCCTCTTCCACGGCCAGCTCCGCACCGGTCAACGCGGACTTGCCGTCCGCGGCCGCGAAACCGGTCAGCGGTACGTTGAATCCGATCTTGACCGACTCGCCCTGGGCGATACCGCCACTCGCCAGCAACACGCCGGCCAACAATCCGGGTACCCAATGTCTGGTTTTCATTCCACTCCCCCTGTTGTTCTGATTCGTATGTTGCTCGTACAGTCGACGCTATGTGGGTGTGGGTAATGCCTTCCGGGACACGCTGTAAATACATCCCTGTAAGCTCGACAGCGGC
>CBDVAK010000284.1:0-4498 GCA_965371945.1 uncultured Candidatus Competibacteraceae bacterium | reverse complement strand
TTCGCAGTGGCCTGATCCAGGTGCCGGAGGGACGCCGCATCTTCCCCAATCTCAGCATTCGTGAAAACCTGGAGCTGGGTGCCTACCGACGCGGCCGCGAGCGGCGCAAAGACAATATGGAAAGCGTCCTGCAAAGGTTTCCACGCCTTCGCGAACGCTTGCGTCAAAAGGCCGGCACTCTGTCCGGTGGCGAACAGCAGATGCTGGCGATCGGTCGCGCGCTGATGTCGGAACCGAAATTGTTGATACTCGATGAACCGTCGCTGGGCTTGTCCCCCCTGCTGGTGGAGGAAATGTTCGATCTCATCGGCGAACTCAACCGTCAGGGCCAGGCCATCGTGCTGGTCGAGCAGAACGTGATGATGTCGCTGGAAATTGCCGATCGCGGCTATGTGCTGGAAAACGGCGCGGTAACCCTGCAGGGGACGGCGCAGTCTCTGCTGCGCAACGACCGCTTGCGCCAGTCCTACCTGGGCATGTAGTGATGGCTCACACGCTGGCCGAGAAAATCATCGCCCGCGCTGCCGGGCTGGATGCGGTGAGCCCGGGCGATATCGTCACCTGCCGGGTGGATCTGGCCATGTTGCACGACAGCAGTGGGCCACGGCGGGTGCAGCCGATGCTGGAGCGCTTGGGCGTGCCGGTGTGGGATCCGACTCGTGTGGTGGTGGTCACCGATCATTTCGTTCCCGCCGTGGATGCCAGCGGTGCCGCCATCCTCAAGCTCACCCGCGACTGGGTGCGCGACCAGGGGATCACCGATTTCTATGACCACCGTGGTATCTGCCATGTGGTACTGCCTGAGCATGGTCATTTGCGCCCGGGTCTGTTCGTGGTTGGGGGCGACAGCCATTCACCGACCGGGGGCGCCTTTGGCTGTTTCATGTTTGGCATTGGCGCCACCGACATGGCCGCGGTGCTGGCCACCGGGGAGACCTGGATCCGGGTGCCGGCCACCATCCAGGCGCGCTGGTCAGGCCGGCTCGGCACCGGCGTGGCGGCCAAGGACATGGTGCTGCATATGTGCGCCCGGCTGGGCGTCAACGGCGCTGACTACCAGGTACTGCAATACCGTGGCGAGACCATCGATCTGTTGCCGATGGCCGAGCGCATGACCTTGTGCAATATGAGCGCTGAACTGGGGGCCATGACCGGACTGATCGAGGCTGATGTCACCACCCTGGATTATCTGCGCGGTGTTGGTGTCGAGCCCGATCCGGTGCAGGAATGGCGCAGTGACGTCGATATCGTGCCACTGGCCATGCATGAGTTCGATGCCGCATCGTTGCCGCCACAAGTGGCGGCCCCGCACAGCCCGGCCAATGCCGCCGCGGTTGACGAAGTGGAGGCGGTCGCGATCGACCAGTGTTATATCGGCGCTTGTACCGGCGCCAAGCTGGAAGACCTGCACATGGCGGCGAGGGTTCTGGCGGGCAGAAAAGTCGCCTCGTCAACCCGCTTGCTGCTGGCGCCGGCATCGACCCGCGTCACTGCGGCGGCCGCGGCGGACGGCACGCTGGCACAGCTTACCGGCGCGGGTGCTATCTTGCTGCCTTCCGGTTGCGGGGCCTGTGCCGGTATGGGGGCCGGGTTGCTGGCAGCCGGCGAGACCTGTCTGGCGACGACCGCGCGCAATTTTCGCGGTCGCATGGGTTCCGCCGAGTCACGGGTGTGGCTGGCCTCACCCTACACGGTGGCGGCCGCGGCGGTGCGGGGTTGCATCTGCGATCCCAGGGAGCTGTTGGACGGTTTGGGACGGTGACGGGTCGGGTGTGGAAATTCGGTGACCATATCGACACCGATCTGCTGGCGCCGGGCGCCTACATGAAAGGATCCGTGGCAGAACTGGCCCGGCATTGTCTGGAAGCGGTCGATGCAAATTTCGCATCCTCCGTGCGCCCCGGCGATGTGGTGGTGGCGGGCAGCCACTTCGGCATGGGATCGAGTCGTGAACAGGCGGCCGAAGCGTTGCGAATCCTGGGCATCAAGGCAGTGATTGCATCGTCGTTCGCCGGCATTTTCTATCGCAATGCCTTCAATCTTGGTTTGCCCGCGGTAGTGTGCCCCGAATCCGATCGGATCGAGGCAGGCGACCGTCTGGAAGTCGATTTTCGCGGTGGCAGTATCCGTATCCCGGCACGGGGTCTGGTGTTGTCATGCGAGCCGCTGCCGCAACATCTGCTCGACATCGTCGAGGCCGGTGGCCTGATGCCGTGGCTGCAGACCAAACTGGGGACCAGGCCATGAAGCGCAGCCCGCAGTCTGTGCTGAGAGCCGCGCTGGGCGAGGATGCCATCCTAGTGGCGCCCGGTGTGTACGACGCCTTTGGCGCACTGCTGGCCACCGGGCGCCGCTATCAACAGGAGGACTGAGCGCGTGGGCCATACCGCGACAACAACACTGGACCCGGTGACACTGGCGGTATTGCGCGGGCGGCTCGAGCAGATCGCCGACGAGATGGATGCGACCCTGTTTCGCAGCGCTTTCAACCCCATCATCGCCGAGGCCCACGATGCCAGCCACGGTCTTTATGACGCCACCAGCGGCGCTACCTTGATACAGGGGAAATCGGGTCTGCCGGTGTTTGTCGGCGCCATGTCTTTCGCGGTGGCGACGGTGATCAAGCATGTGCGTGACCGCGGTGGGGCGCAGCCTGGGGATGTCTATCTATTCAACGACCCTTACGACGGCGGTACTCATCTGTCGGATTTCAAGCTGGTCAAACCGGTGTTCCACGATGACCGCCTGTTCTGCTATCTGGCCTCCGTGGGCCACTGGCATGATGTGGGTGGCAACGTGCCGGGCAACTACAACCCGGTGGCAACCGAGTGTTTTCAGGAGGGTATGTTGATCCCGCCGGTAAACCTCTATCGGCAGGGTGAACTGTGCGAGGACATCGTCGCCATACTCAAGGCCAACTCGCGGCTGCCGGGGAGCCTCTACGGTGACCTCAGCGGTCAGGTCAACGCGCTGGATCTGGGCGAGCGTCGGTTGGCGGTGCTGCTGGGCGAATACGGGGCCGATACGGTGCTGGCAGCGCTGGCGGAACTGCAGCAACGCGCCGCGCAAATGATGCGCAGCTATATTGGCGAACTGGCGGACGGGCGCTACCGGGCCGAAGATTTTCTCGACAACGACGGTGTCGTCGATGAGCCGTTACGGATTGCGCTCGATATCGTTATCGACGGCAGCGCCATGTCCTTCGATTTCAGCCGTAGCAGCAAGGCCTGTTTGGGGCCGGTGAACATCGCCCGCTCCACCGCGATCGCTTCCTGCTACGTCGCGCTCAAACATGTCTTCCACGACGTGCCCGCCAATGCCGGGGTGCTTGAGCCCATCAGCTTCGAGATCCCGGATGACAGCCTGCTGAATGTGCGGGCACCGAAACCGGTGGGTGGCTACACCGAGACCATACTGAGAGTGATCGACGTGGTGTTCGTGGCGCTGTCACAGGTGGCGCCGGAGCGGGTCAACGGCTGCGCCTATGGCACCATCAATGCGTTGTCACTGGCCGGCTACCGCGAAGATGGCCAGCGCTGGGTGATGTTTTCCTTTTTTGGCGGCGGCCACGGGGGGCACCCGCAAGGTGATGGTCTCAATCACGGCAACGCACCTATTTCCACCGCCACTATTCCTCCGCTGGAAATACTCGAGGCCGCCTACCCGGTGCGTTTTACCCGTTGGGCGTTGCGCACCGACAGCGGTGGCGCCGGTGAACACCGCGGTGGCTGTGGTGCGATTTACGAGATCGAACTGCTGGCGGAGCATGCCGAGGTGTTTTTGTTTGGCGAGCGCGGGCGTTTCCCGCCACCCGGGGTGCTCGGTGGCCAACCGGCTGCGATGACCGTATTCGAGTACCAGCAGGATGATGGCTTTCACCGTCCGCCCATGGCTTCGAAGATGGTCGGTATCCATCTGCGCAAGGGACAGCGTCTGCATCTGGAAACCCCTGGAGGCGGTGGTTACGGGCCGCCCTCGCAACGCGATCCCGCGGCGATTGCGGAGGACGTGCGTCTCGGCTATGTCAGTGCCGAAGCGGCCCGCCGCGACTATGGCCAGATCGTCGATACCGGCACCCCGACGAAGCGCTCGCGATGAACAAGCGTAGCGGGCAGGTCGTGATCGGGGTGGATGTCGGTGGCACTTTCACCGATATTTTCGTACTGGATGAAACCAGTGGCCGTTGCACGGTGGCCAAGGTGCCGTCCACCCGCGACGATCAATCGCGCGGCATTCTGGCGGGCATCACCGGCAGCGATGTCGATCTGAGCACTGTGGCGACCATCGTCCATGGCACTACCGTGGGAACCAATGCCCTGCTGGAAAGGCGCTACGCACGTGCCGGCCTGATCACGACACGGGGTTTTCGGGACGTGCTGGAAATGCGGCGTCGTGATCGCCCCCACACCTGGGGTTTGTGGGGTCGGTTCGAGCCCGTCATCCCCCGCGATCTGCGCCTCGAGGTCGACGAGCGCGTGCTTGCTGATGGCACGGTGCT
>CBDVAK010000283.1:0-4513 GCA_965371945.1 uncultured Candidatus Competibacteraceae bacterium | reverse complement strand
GAATCTTACTCACCTCAACGCTGGCCTGTCTGTTGATTGGCTGCGTCGGCGTGGTGGCCGCGTTGATGAGTGATTCGCAGGCTATCCTGCTGGACGGGCTGTTCAACATCACCTATTTCGCCGCCGGTCTGTTCACGCTGAGAGTTGCGGCTCTGGTACAGCGTGGCGACGACGAGCGCTTCCCCTTTGGCTACTCGTTTTTCGAACCGCTGGTCAACGGACTCAAGGGTGTTCTGGTGCTGGGCATCTCGGCACTGGCCCTGATCGATGCCATCGACGCCCTGTTCAGCGGTGGACGCAGTATCGCCGCCGGCACCGCGATCAGCTACGGTGTGTTTGCCAGCGCAGCATGCTGGCTGATGGCACTGGTCACCCACCGTGGTGCGCGCCGCGGCAACGGTCCGCTGGTCGAAGCGGATGCCAAGAACTGGCTGGTCAATGCAGCCATCTCCTCAGCGGTATTGCTTGCGTTTTTGACTATCCTGGTGATTCGGGAGGGGCCGCTCAGCGGATTGGTGCCCTTTGTCGATCCCGCTCTGGTGGTCATCGTGGTGCTGATCTCGATCTCCGTGCCCATACGCATGGCGGGCGAGGCGATCATGCAACTGCTCAACCGCGCCCCGCATCCGCAGGTCGGAGCCGCGGTGGACACGCTCGTCCGCGCGGAACTGGCCGGGTTGCCTTTCGATGAGTTGTTCGTTCGCGTCCTGCAGCCTGGCCGGATTCGCATGGTGACCGTGCACGTGGTACTGCCCTCCGACTACCCGGTCGTTGATCTGGCAACATTCGATGCCCTGCGCCAACGCAGCCAGGATGCCCTGCAGCGACTTCACACTGCCACCGTACTGGACATGATATTTACCGCGGACCGGATTTGGGGGGCTCCGTTGGGGGACTTACGGGAAGCCTTCAAACCAGCACCGAAACAGGCCTGAAGACCTCCCGACCTACCGATGCGACCACAACCCGTCGCCAGCCCCAATGCGCCGCTGGCGGTTATCAGCCTGATGTACTTCGCTGTCTTTCTCGGCAACAGCATCTGGCGCACCACTTTCAACAACTACGCGGTGGAAAGTCTGCATCTGAACGGCCAACAGGTCGCGACCCTGTTTTCGATCGCCGCGGTGCCGGGGGTGCTCGCGTTCAGCGTCGGCTTGCTGTCCAGCCGACTGAGGTTGTACCTGCTGGTGGCACTCACCAGCACCTTGCTGGGCGGCGGGCTGATCTGGACCGGTCAAGCCACCGGTTGGGGTACATTGGCGCTCGGGGTGTTCGGGCTGGCCACCGGCTTTACGTTCTTCTATCCGATCGCCAACAGTGTCGGCATCCTCGCCAGCGAGGCCGGAACCACCGCTTTGATGCTGGGCCGCCTGAAAAGCTTTGGGCCGCTGGCCGGCCTCGGCGCCGCCCTGGTGTTGCTGCTGTTCGTGGCCCCCGGCACTCTCGGCACACTGTGGGATGGCTTGGCTGGTGCCGGCACCGGAAATTTTCTCAACAATGTCATCACTGCATTCACCTCGTCCCCGCGGCTGCAAAGCGACGCACCAACGCTACGAGCCCTGTTCTCGGTGGTCGGTGCCATGATCATCGTGGTGGGTCTGCTGGGCGCGCTGACCATCCACCGTGCCAGAAGGGTGGATATTCGCAGCAAACTGCGTCTGCAGCCTGCATTGTGGCCCTACTACCTGCTCAACTTCCTGGCCGGCTGCCGCAGCGGCCTGTTTCAGGCATTCGTGCTGTTCGTGCTGATCGATCGCTACGGATTGCGCATACACGGCACCGCGCTACTGGTACTGTGCGGCCATCTGTTCAGCTTCGCCGGTTACCGGCTGATCGGACGCTTGACCCGGGTCTGGTCTGCCCGCTACGTGCTGATGGGACTCTACACCGTGGTGGCATTCAACTTTCTCGGTTTCGCATTGCTGATCGGTCCGCGTGTCGAGGTCGACCAGACCACGCTGCTGCCATTGATGGCGCTATTTCTAATCGATTCGCTGGTTTTCGGAGCATCGGTGATCACCGATGCCTCGCTAAGACGCCCGCAGCGCACACCCAGCCTGGTGGGTGATCTGGCCACTGGCACCACCATCTATTATCTGGGTGTCGCGGCGATGCCGGTCGCCGGATCGGCGTTGGTCGCGCGTTTTGATTACTCCGGCGTGTTTGCGGCCGGCACGGCGCTGGCGATGATCGCCATCGTCGTCAGCCATTGGCTGCCGGCGAATTCAGGTTCAATCTACCCGGACCCGGACCCGGTATCGCCGGACTCGCCGTCAACAGCCCCGGCCAGCACCTCATCGAGCCGTTCCCTGAGCGCCTCGAAGTCACGCAGATTCAGGCGCTGGTAGAGCGCCTTGAACTTGTCGGGGGTTTCCCGCTGGATTTTCTTGAGCCGGTCGGTTTCGGCACTCAGTGCGGTCAGCAACTCACGGTCTGTCATCAGTTTGGCCGGATCCCCGTCTGCACGCAGCAGGACATAGACCGAAAACTTCGCGTCACCAATATTCCTGACCTTGTCCCAGTGAACATCCGCCAGGTTGGCACCCACGAAATTAACACCGAGCACATCCACGCCGTCAAAGGTCACATCCTGGAGATTGGCACCCTTGAAGTTTGCCCTGACCAGGTCCACGTTCCTGAAGGTGGCTGCTACCAACGTGGATTCGGTGAAATCGGTGTTGAACAGATTGACATTGGAAAAGACGCTGTCGCTCATATTGTAGCCGACATACTCGCGGTTGCGAAGATTCAGCGGTGTACTGTTATCGGACTCAAAAGTCAGCCCCGAAAAATCCGGCTGGCTCTTCCTGAGTATCCTGTGGATGGTCTCCCGGGCAGTGTCGGCGGCAACCTGATAGTTCCTTTGAGTTGCGGTAGAGCCGGAACCTGACGAATCGTAATCACGTAATTGCAGCAGAAAATTGAGCGCGTCGTCCCGATAAACTTCCAGCGACGCTATTTTTTTGCGCAAGATTTCGTACTCTCCGGATCCACCTCCCGCCGGTTTGGAGAGATCGGTCAGCACAGCGGTAAATACCACGAGCATCTGCGCAAGTTTTTGGGTCTTGACCCTGGCTTCGGCAATCTCGGCGGAGTTCTCCAACTGGCTGTCGGCAATGAGCCTGGCGCTCTTTCTCTGCTGCTCGGCGATGATATTGGCGCTTTTGATCTGCTGCACACTGATGAAATAGCTGATACTCACGCTACCCAGGGCAATGACGACAGGCAACAGCAGCAGACGTAGATACTTGGTAGCTCGGCTCTCGGGCTCCCCGGAACTGGGAAAGCGGATATCCCGAAGCATCTTGTCGCGATCCTGCCGCCACTGTCGCCGATTCTCGCTAGCACGACGATCGGTCAGGCCTCGCAGATCGCTTTCGACCTCAACGCTGTTCTGACGCCGGTCCATTCCGGAACGCCGGTCCCGATCCGTGTGCCGGCACTCAACGAACGGAAATCGCAGCGGGTATTCCATGCTCACACCTCTGAAAACGTGCTTCGATGCCCTTGATTGCGGCCTTTCGGACCCGTGAATATATGTGGGTATATATAGCAGGGAATCGTCACCATGGAAGTGATCAATTCACCATGTTATACCCGCGGCGATGCGAGCCGGGCACGCCAGTCGGCCCGGGCGGTACACAGAAAGTTGCGGGCCCGTTCACTGGCATCGGGCACGATGTGGTCGCTTGCTGCCAGCTCGCCACCGTCGAGATGCACGAACTGATAACCCAGTGGCTGCAGTATCGATTCGATAGCGGCCACCGGGCCGTCCGGGTTGCATTCCAGGATCAGGTCAGGGTGGTATTCGGCAAGAATACGGCTCATACCGGCCAACGCCTTGTGCTCGAACCCTTCGACATCGATCTTGACCAGGTCCACCGGCAGGTCGTCCGCGCAGACGCTGTCCAGCTTGCGCACCTCGACATCGATGAGTTCCCCTTCAAGGCCCCTGAAACCATCGCGATCGAGGCTGCCGGAAGTTGGAAATTCCACCGATGGCTGATGGAATCGGGTCGAGCCATCGTGGTCGGATACCGCCATCGGGTGGCATTCGCAGCGCGTCGACCAATGATTGGCATCGACATTCTGGACCAGCCTTGCGAATACCCGCGGTATGGGCTCGAAAGCCAGCACCCTGGCCTCAGAGTTGGCGGCACAAGCCAACAAGGCGTATACGCCGGTGTTGGCGCCGACATCGAGTACCCCCCGGGCGCGACGTGCCAGCGCTTCGAACACCGGCAGGGTTTCATGTTCCCAGGTCTGCAGGCCACGCCAGTAAAGGGCTCGTCCGATCACATCGTTGGCGCTGGCGAGATAGCGAAACCCGGCACCACCGGCAAGCGGCACCCGGAAAGCCGTATCCACCGGCAAACGCTGCCAGATTGATGCGGGCACATGGCCGGACTGCGTCATGGCGCGGATACCCGCGCGCAGTGACTCAAGCTGCATGGCGTTGCGCAACAAGCCGCGCACAAGTTCTTTCATAGCGTCCCCTGCGATCAGATCATTT
>CBDVAK010000282.1:0-4561 GCA_965371945.1 uncultured Candidatus Competibacteraceae bacterium | reverse complement strand
CGGATCGTGGCCTTCGAGGATCTCGGCATGGAGGCGATTCGAGAGTTCGTGGTGAAAGACATGCCGGTCACCGTTGCGGTGGACAGCCGCGGTGAGTCAGTGCATCAGCGAGGCCCCGCCGAATGGCGCGCCCGGATCGGCAAGATCCCCCTGGCCCGGAAACCGTGATGGACTCGCCCCGATGACCAGAAAACAGTTCCCCTGGATGAAGCTGATCGTACGCTTCGCGATGACTCTGGTGCTGGTCTTCACAACCTACAACCCGGAAGGATACTCGTACTATCACTGGATATTTTCCGAGCCCCTGACCTTCACACCGCCGAAGATACTGGCTGGTATCGCGCTTTTGATTGGCTGGACAGTATTTGTCAACGCGGCCTACCGGGCGCTGGGGCTGTTCGGGCTGGTTCTGTTGAGCGCGCTGTTCGGCGCCCTGATCTGGACGCTGCTCTACTACGGCTGGATCAGCATCGACAGCCCGCGAGTGGTCACCTATCTGGTGATGATTTGTCTGTGTGCGCTGCTGGCCGTAGGGTCGCTGTGGTCACACATCTGGTTTCGATTCAGCGGCCAGCGCGACGTCGACGACGTGGAAGATTGACTATACCCGCGGCATGCCGTGGGTATAACACCGATCCCCGGGGCGAGCCCCCGGAGATCAGCGCGGTCATCTGGGTTCAGGCGATTTCACCAATCGCCTTAGTTGACCCGGGGATCCAGTTCGCCGGACTGGTAGCGCGCGGTCATCTGTTCCAGCGACAACGGCGTCAGTCGCGAGGCGTTTCCTGCGGAGCCGAATGCTTCGTAGCGAGCCTTGCAGATATCACGCATGGCTATTTTCGCTGCAATGAAATACTTGCGCGGATCGAAATTCTTGGGATTCTCCGCCAGATGCTTGCGAATCGCGCCGGTCGAGGCCAGCCGCAAGTCCGTATCGATATTGACCTTGCGAACACCGTGACGAATGCCCTCCTGGATTTCCTCCACCGGCACGCCGTAGGTCTCGCCGATGTCCCCACCGAACTCATGGATGATCGCCAGCCATTCCTGGGGCACTGACGAGGAGCCGTGCATCACCAAATGAGTGTCGGGTATGCGCGCATGGATTTCCTTGATGCGGTTGATGGCCAGTATGTCTCCGGTAGGCGGTCGGGTGAATTTGTAGGCGCCGTGGCTGGTGCCGATGGCGATTGCCAGCGCATCCGCCTTGGTCTGGCGGACGAAGTCGGCGGCTTCCTCAGGGTCGGTGAGCATCTGCTCGTGGGACAACTTGCCCTCCGCACCGGAACCATCCTCCTCACCCGCCATGCCGGTCTCCAAAGACCCCAGACAACCCAGTTCGCCCTCCACCGAGACCCCGCCAGCGTGGGCCATGTCACTGACGTTGCGGGTGACCTCAACGTTGTAGTCGTAGCTGGACGGCGTCTTCATGTCATCTTCCAGCGAACCATCCATCATCACCGAAGTGAAGCCGAGCTGGATCGAGCGCAGACACACGGCGGCTGAAGATCCGTGGTCCTGGTGTACACATACCGGGATTTGCGGCCATTGCTCGGTCGCCGCCTCCATCAGGTGGCGCAGAAACGGAGCTCCGGCATAGCTGCGGGCGCCGGCGGAAGCCTGCACGATCACCGGGCTGTCAGTCTGCTCGGCCGCCTCCATGATGGCCTGCATCTGTTCCAGGTTGTTGACGTTGTAAGCGGGTACACCGTAGTTATGCTCGGCCGCGTGATCCAGAAGCTGGCGCAAAGTAATGAGGGCCATCGCATTCTCCCTTGGATTGGTTGCTGGTAAAGCCTCTTGAGCCGGTCAGGCTCGAAAATCATTCCGCATCACGCACCCGCAAGATGCGCAGGGTATTGGTGCCGCCGTGCACGCCGGGTTCATCACCGGAAGTGAATATCACCAGGTCGCCGGCGGCCACCGCGCCACTGCCACGCAATGCGCTCAATGCCTGCGCACCAGGCCAGCCTGGTTCATCGGCACGCGATTCGAACATGATCGGGTGGACACCGCGGTACAAACATACCCGGCGTGCAGCCTGTTCGGTTGGTGTTAGCGCGTAAACCGGCAAATCCGAGCGCACCCGTGACATCCACATGGCTGTGGAGCCCGACTCGGTGAGTGCCGCAATCGCCTTGACCCCAAGATGATTGGCGGTGTTCATCGCCGCCTTGGCGATCGCCTCGTCGACCCGCTCGAAATGCTGCTCGCGATCCGGCTGTTTCTGGGCCGCCCGATATTTTTCCGCACCCCTGCAGATTCGGTCCATGGCTTCCACCACCTGTAGCGGATAACTGCCCACCGCGGTCTCGGCAGACAACATCACTGCATCAGTTCCATCCAGCACCGCATTGGCAACGTCCAGCAGTTCGGCCCGCGTCGGGATCGGATTCTCGACCATCGACTCCATCATCTGGGTTGCGGTAATCACCACGCAATCCAGCTCCCCCGCACGGTGCAGAATACTCTTCTGCACGCCGGCCAGCGCGGCATCGCCGATTTCCACGCCAAGGTCGCCACGGGCCACCATCACCGCATCCGACGCCCACATGATCTGGCTGATGTTTTCCACCGCCTCGGTGCGCTCGATCTTGGCTACCAGGCCGGCGTCATGGCCCGCCTCCAGCAGCAGTCCACGTGCCTCGTTGACGTCGTCTTCATTCTTGACGAAGGAAACTGCCAGGTAGTCCACGCCCATGCGTGCGGCCAGATGTACGTCGCTGCGGTCCTTGTCGGTCAGTGCGGGGGCAGACAATCCGCCACCACGGCGGTTGACACCCTTGTGATCGGACAACCGCCCACCCACCATCACGCGGGTATGAATGCGGTCGCCATCGACGGAGGTCACGCTCAGTTCGACACGCCCGTCATCCAGCATCAGCACGTCACCCTCCCCGACTTCCCGGGGCAGACGCTGGTAGTTCAAGCCCACACCGGTAGCGCTACCCTGGTCAGGCGGCAGCCCGGTGTTGAGCGTAAACACCGCGCCGGGCGACAACCACACGGGGCCGTCCCGGAAGGCCCCGATGCGAATCTTGGGGCCCTGCAAATCTCCCAATACAGCGATTTCGCGGCCAATCTGCCGGGCCGTGGCGCGCACCATGTCGGCGCGGTGCAGGTGCTCGTTCTCGGTGCCGTGGGAAAAATTGATACGCACGACATCGACGCCCGCGCGCAGCACGTCGGCGAGTACTGCCGGGTCGTCGGTGGCAGGTCCCAGGGTTGCCACAATCTTGGTTTGCCGGGAGGCGCCGCTGGTGCCCCCTGCGTAGATCAAAGGGTCATCCTGCGGGCACGTTCCTCGAGCATGGCGACCGCCGGTAGTTTCTTGCCCTCGAGGAACTCCAGAAACGCGCCACCACCGGTGGAGATATACGAGATGTCCGCTGCCACGCCATACTTGTCAACTGCCGCCAAGGTGTCACCACCGCCAGCGATCGAGAAGGCCCGGGAAGCTGCGATGGCACGCGCCATCGACTCGGTGCCGGCCCCGAACTGATCGAACTCGAACACGCCGACCGGGCCATTCCAAACCACAGTGCGAGCCTCGTCCAGCATGCTCGCGTAACGCTCCGCAGTGCGTGGGCCGACATCGAAGATCATGTCGTCCTCTTCAACTTCCGCGACCGGCTTGACCAGCGCGGTGGCGGATTCCGAGAATTCCTTGCCGACCACCACGTCTTCGGGTATCGGAATCTCACGCCCCTTGTCCCTGGCGACAACCATCAGCCTGCGCGCCTCATCGACCAGATCCGGCTCATACAGCGACTTGCCAACCGGCATTCCGGCCGCGGCCAGAAAGGTGTTGGCGATGCCACCGCCGACTATGAGCTGATCGACCACTTTGGAAAGTGCATCGAGCACGGTCAGCTTGCTCGACACCTTGGATCCACCGACGATGGCCACCAGGGGTCGCTGCGGCTTGCCCAGCGCCTGACCCAGGGCCTGCAACTCCCCCACCAGCAGCGGCCCGGCGCAAGCGACCGGCGCCAGCGCAGCGACGCCATGGGTCGATGCCTGGGCACGATGCGCGGTGCCAAAAGCATCCATCACGTAGATGTCGCACAACGCTGCCATTTTTCGGGATAGCTGCTCATCATCGGCCTTTTCCCCGACGTTGAAGCGGACATTCTCCAGCATCACCAACTCCCCCGGAGCGATGTCCACGCCATCCAGCCAGTCCCGCATCACCGCCACCTCTCGGTCCAGCAACTGACCGAGACGCTCGGCCACCGGTGCCAGCGAGGCCTGGGCGTCGAATTCGCCCTCCCGGGGACGCCCCAGGTGCGACATCACCATCACCGCGGCACCCGCTTCCAGAGCCTGGCGCAGGGTCGGCAATGCTGCCCGGATTCTGGCGTCGCTGGTCACCCTGCCATCCGTCACCGGTACGTTGAGGTCTTCGCGCACCAGCACCCGCCTGCCCGCCAGATCGAGGTCGGCCATCTTGACTATGGTCATCACTTGCTCCTTGCACCCGGAGCCGTATGAAATGGCTCCGGGCCGGACGGAATCCGCCGGGACTGAGGCGATTTCACTCAACAAATCTACCAGCCTG
>CBDVAK010000281.1:0-4566 GCA_965371945.1 uncultured Candidatus Competibacteraceae bacterium | reverse complement strand
TGGCGCTCCAGTTCACGGTTACGCAGTT
Source organism: uncultured Candidatus Competibacteraceae bacterium (assembly GCA_965371945.1). Taxonomy (GTDB): domain Bacteria; phylum Pseudomonadota; class Gammaproteobacteria; order Competibacterales; family JAHEDQ01; genus CBDVAK01. The sequence continues at coordinate 4,538 of CBDVAK010000281.1, read as the reverse complement.
CGATGCGTCTTACCTTGCCGGTGGTGGTCATCGGCAGTTGGTCGATGAATTCCAGCTCGCGCGGATACTCATAGGCGGCCAGGCGTTCCCGAACCGCACTGCGAATGTCATCCGCGAGTTCATCTGTGGGTTCGTATGCATCATTTAAGACTATGAAAGCTTTTACTATATTCCCTCTAAGTTCGTCCGGTTTTCCGATCACTGCCGCCTGTGCGACCGCCGGATGCTTGAGCAGGCTGTCCTCGATCTCCCCGGGCCCGATACGATAGCCGGCACTGGAGATGACATCGTCTTTGCGACCCATGAACCACAAATACCCGTCGGCATCCTGGTAGCCGATATCACCGGTACGAAACCAGTCACCGATAAACTTGTCGCGGCTGGCCTGTTCGCGATTCCAGTAGCCCAGGCACATCACCGGGTCGTCGCGCAATACCGCCAGTTCCCCGGGTTCCCCCGCCGTCAGCGGTGTGCCGTGTTCATCGATCACCGCGACCGTGTGGCCGGGGTAGGGTTTGCCCATGGAGCCGGGCCGTACCGGCATGATGGCGGCACAGTTGCCCACCAGGTAGTTGACCTCGGTCTGGCCCCACATTTCGTTGATTCGCACCCCAAGCTGTTGCTCGGCCCAGTCCAGCAGAAACGGGTTGACCTGTTCACCAGCCGACATCATCGAACGCAGTCGCAACGTGTAGCGCTCGCGCAAATCGGTGACCTGCATCAGCATCTTGATTGCGGTCGGCGGCATGAAGATGTTGCGGACCTGGTATTTTTCCATCAGCGCGCAGGCTTTTTCCGGGTCGAACTTGCCTCCTTCGTAACCGAGTACCGGTACCCCGTAGTACAGCGAAGGCAGCAGTGCATCCATCAACCCGCCGGTCCAGGCCCAGTCGGCCGGCGTCCAGAACAGATCACCTGAATGGGGAAACAGGTCGTGGGACAGCTCGAAACCCGGCAGGTTGCCGTATAGCGCGCGGTGCGCGACCAGTGCCCCCTTTGGAGGGCCGGTAGTGCCCGAGGTATATATCAGCAGAGCAGGATCTTGCGCGCGGGTGTTGACCGGTTCGATGCGCTCACCGGCGCCGTCCAGAAGATTCCAGAAGTCGACCGAGCCCGGTGGTACGTCGGCGTCGCAGCAGACGATGTGGTCGAGGGTCGGCAGTTGGTCGAGCAAGCGGTGGACCAAGCTGCTGTGGACGGCATCGGTAATCACCATGCGGGCACCGCTGTCGGATAGTCGGTAGCTCAGCGCGTCGGGCCCGAACAGTATCGACAGCGGCAATGCCACCGCCCCCAGTTTGTAGATCGCGAAGTGCGCGATCACCGTTTCCGGTCGTTGTGGCAGTACGATGCCGACCCGGTCGCCGCGTTCGATGCCAAGCTGCCGAAGGGCGCTGGCGAGCCGGTCGGACAGCGCGATCAGTTCGCCGAAACTGTAGCGGGCCACCTCGCCGTCGCTGTTTTCGTAGAACAGCGCGGTGTCGGTGGCCCGTTCGTGGTGCCGGTCACAGCACAGTTCGGCGATATTGCAATACTCGGGAATGCGCCACTCGAAGCTCCGGCAGAGTTGATCGAAATCACTGCTGTCCGGGCTGAACAGGCGCATGAGAGTGTCTCCCGAAGTGGTCGCCGTCAGGGCCGGGCGTCAGTCGCCCATCGCTTGCAGCGGCTCAAGGTAGTCGTAACCTAGATCAGCCGCCACCTCTTTGCAGGTGATGTTGCCCCGGTACACGTTGAGCCCGGCGCGCAGGTGCGGGTCGTCCCGCAGGGCCTGGCGGTAGCCCTTGCCGGCAATCGACAGCACGTGCGGCAGGGTGACGTTGTTGAGCGCGTAGGCGGAAGTCTTGGGTACCGCGCCAGGCATGTTGGCCACGCAATAATGCACTACCTCATCGACGATATAGGTGGGGTCGCTGTGGGTGGTGGCATGCGAGGTCTCGAAGCAGCCGCCCTGATCGATGGCAACGTCCACCACCACCGAGCCCGGTTTCATGTTGCGTATCATTTCGGCGGTGACCAGCTTGGGTGCCGCGGCGCCGGGAATCAACACGCCACCGATCACCACGTCGGCCTCCAGTACGTGCTGCTCGATGGCCGTGCGGGTCGAGTAGACCGTGTCCAGAGGTCGTCCGAACTGGCGCCACAGGCTCTTGAGGGTGTCGGTCGAGCGGTCGATGACCCAGGTGTTGGCGCCCATGCCGATGGCGATGTGGGCGGCATGGCTGCCCACCACGCCACCGCCGATGATCACCACCCGGGCCGGATCGACGCCGGGCACCCCGCCCATCAGCATGCCTTTGCCGCCGTGGACCTTTTCCAGGCAGTGGGCGGCGGCCTGTACCGACAACCGTCCGGCGACCTCCGACATGGGCGCCAGCAGCGGCAGCCCGCCACGCGGGGAAGTCACGGTTTCGTAGGCGATGCACACCGCCTCGCTGGCGACCAGGTCACGGGTCTGGTCGGGGTCGGGCGCCAGATGCAGGTAGGTAAACAGTATCTGGCCGGGTCTGAGCATGGCGCGCTCGACCGCCTGGGGTTCTTTTACCTTGACGATCATATCGGCGCGCTCGAAGACCTCCGCGGCGGTGTCGACGACGGTGGCTCCGGTTTTGCGATAGTCATCGTCAGTGGCCCCGATGCCGGCGCCGGCATTGGTTTCGACAATCGCGGAATGGCCGTGGTGTACCACCTCCATCAGACTCTCGGGGGTCAATCCGACTCGATATTCGTTGTCCTTGATTTCCTTGGGCAGGCCTACAAGCATGTCGTACCTCCAAAAACTGTCGGTGCAGCAAAAAACCACTGTCCGCCTCTCTGGGCGGTCTGATGTGGCGCTAAACTAGATCGCAAAGTGGCTTGCCGGTAGGGCCAGATAGCTTCTGACCGGTGTGCCAGCGTGATTGTTCGCAAACTGATTCTGGCACGCTGACGAGGAGCTCGCCATGGGACATCGCTTGTCGAAGATATACACCCGCACCGGAGACGACGGCAGCACTGGCCTCGGCGATGGCCAGCGAACCCGCAAGGACAGCCTCAGAGTCGAGGCCTTTGGGACCGTCGATGAACTCAACAGCGTCATCGGCATGGTGCTGGCCGGTACCGGGGATACGTCCGTGCGTCAGTGCCTTGCGCGTGTTCAGCATCGTTTGTTCGACCTCGGCGGTGAGCTGTGTCTGCCGGGGCATGTGGCAATCTCGGAGCAGCATGTCACCGAGCTGGAACAGGTACTGGACGGATTCAACGCAGAACTGCCGCCGCTCAAGGAGTTCGTACTCCCCGGCGGTAACCTGGCCGCCGCACACTGTCATCTTGCCCGCACCGTGTGTCGACGCGCCGAGCGGCGGCTGATCACGCTGAAGGATCACGAAGCGGTCAACGCCTGGACTCACTGTTATCTGAACCGTCTTTCCGACCTGTTGTTCGTGATTGCGCGGGTACTGGCCCGTGCCGACGGTGGCCGGGAGGTGTTGTGGCAGAAGGGTCTTTGACCCGCGGCCCCTGGTAGCGGCGATATTCAAGAAATTTTCACGACCGTCCGCCCGGTGACGGAACCATCCAGGTAGTCCTGGAAGATACCGTCCAGCTGTTCCAGGGTTACCTCGCGGCTGACGATCAGCGCAAGATTTTCCGGCTTCAGATCGCCGGCGAGCCGTTGCAGGATCTTCAACTTGAGTGCCCGGGGTATCAGTACCGAGTTGATACCGAGCAGATTGATACCACGCAGTATGAAGGGCATCACGGTGGTGGACAGTGTGTGTCCTCCCGCCAGGCCGATCGAGGCAATGTTGCCCAGCGGGCGTACGGTGCGTGTCAGCCAGCCCAGTTCGTTACCGCCGACACTGTCCACTGCACCACCCCAAAGTGTTTTTTCCAGCGGCCGATCACCCATTTCGACATCGCGGCGGAGCAGGATTTCGGTAGCCCCCAGGCCACGCAGATAGGCACTGGATTGCGGTTTTCCGGTCAAGGCAGTGACTTCGAAACCGAGCGATGACAGCATCGCGATGGCGAAGCTGCCGACCCCACCGGTGGCACCATTGACCAGGATCGGGCCGTGTTCCGGGTGTTGGCCGTTGTCTTCCATGCGCTGCACCGCCAGTGCGGCCGTGAACCCCGCGGTGCCGAACGCCATGGCTTCGTACAGGGATAGCCCCGCTGGCAGTGGCAGCACCCGATCCGCGGGCACCCGCACATATTCCGCATAGCCGCCGTCGCGCTCTTCGCCGAGTCCACTGCCGATCACCAGGACCGGATCACCGGTGGCAAACTGTGCGCTGTCGGAGCTGTGCACCTGACCGGACACATCGATTCCGGCGACCATCGGGAAACGCCGCATGATCTTGCCGGCCCCGGTGGCCGCCAGCGCATCCTTGTAGTTGACATCCGACCACGCCGCACGAATCACCACATCGCCCGGATCAAGATCCTCGAGCGTGATCGACTCCAGGCGGCTGCGAATGACATGGTCGTCGCGGTGCACCCGGTAGGCCGTGAATGGCTGCATGCGTGATACTCCGAAATTGCGCTCGCCGGTCTGT
>CBDVAK010000280.1:0-4575 GCA_965371945.1 uncultured Candidatus Competibacteraceae bacterium | reverse complement strand
TTTTCCCGGCCGGACTGCACCGGCCGGGCTTTCCGAATCGATGTGAATCTATGAGCGATCTCAGTCAAACACTCAACGACCTGCTGGATGAATACGACCGTCTGGAGGCCGAAAATACCCGTATCAGCGATCGGGTCGGCGAACGGGAGGTCCCCGGCAGCAAGCACAACAAGGAGTTGCGTCAGGAATCCGAGATCGACCTGCTCTATTCAGATCCGCAGGTGATCGATTTCTGGAAAAGCGAGGGTCAGCGCTACGACTACCTCTACTGGGTCCGCGCCATGATTCACCGCCATGTGGAAGCAGCCCGGATCGCGCCCTTCGCCGTGCCGGCCTGCGATGATCCGGTGCAACTGGACCAGCAGCGGCTCAGCATCTATCAACTGCTGGTCGAGCTGCTGGAGAACCCGACCAAGGAACTGGCTCTGCAGGTTGCCGACGGGACACTGGTCGAGGCCCTGCGGGCCGCGCCGCTGGCCTGTTCAGGGCATCCGTCGATCGAACAGGGGCTGGCGGATCTTGCCAGCTTGCAGGGGCAGGATCCGGTGGAGCTGCTCAATGAACTGCGCATGGAGTACGCGCGGATCATCTACGACTCCTTCTTCCCCTATGTCTCCCCTTACGAGTCCATCTATCTGGGCGATCGGCAGGTTCAGGGGAAGCGGACCGGAAAGGTCTACGACCGCTATCGTGATGCCAAACTAAAGGCTTCCGGCGAATTCCCCGACCACATCATGCACGAGTGCACCTTCGTGGCGGAACTGCTGGAGCGCAAACTCAAGGCCACTGAACAAGGGGACAAGGAAGCACTCGATCTTGCCCAGCAACAGCATGACCGTTTCCTCGCCGAACACCTGTTGTTGTGGGCGACCCGGTTCGGGCACGATTTTCATCGTGTCGGCGCCATGCTCGACGAGAACAGCCGCGATCGTCCCGCGCAGTGCTATGTCACCGGCATCGGCAAACTAGTGGTCGGCTTCTTCACCCTGGAAGCCAACCGTTTCCACGCCGAGCACCCCTTCAGCGAAGCACAGATACAATTCGCCAGAATCGATCCCGAATGAAAAAAGAGATCGGCGACCAGCCGCTTGCAACCGTCAACGACCACATCATCCGCGCGGGTGCGCTGTCCCGCGAGATGGAGCAGTTGGCGGCCACGATCTATGGCACGCGGTTCGACAATCTGGTACCCGCCCAACTGGCGGAGTTGAGAAAGAACGCCATCACCAAGCTGATCCGCGAAGAGTTGGTGCTGGAGAGCGAACTGGCCGCAGCGGCCGAACCGGATGAGACGGAACTGCGCGCCAAGGTCGACGAGGCCCAGTTGGGCATCATGCTCCAGGGTGGCGAATCCCTGATCGATGATGAGGGATTTCAACAGCGGCTGAGGGAGACGGTACGGCGGGAACTGATCATTCATCACGTGATCGATCTGTTCCTGGAGGAAGCCGACGTCTCCGATGAGGAGATCCAGGCCTTCTACCGGGGCCAAACCGAGCGCCCCGGGGCCGGACGTTTTGTCCGCGACGGCCGCCTGAACCTCGCGGAGATCTTTCTGGCGGCGGACAAGGATCTTTGCCCCGCCAACCGTTCGTCACTGATCCTGGCGCTGAAGTCGTTCAAGGAGCGGGTCGAGAAAGGAGAATCCTTCGAGGAGCTGGCCCGCAAACACTCTGAAAGAGAGGAAACGGCAAAACAGGGTGGCAGCATCGGCTGGGTCCGCCGTGGTGAAATCTATGGCCCCGCATTCGATGCCGCCTGCGTCGTCGATGACGAAGGGATGACCGACGCCGTTTCCACGCCGGACGGCTATGCACTGCTCAGGGTCGCACAAAAAGAGCTCTCGGTTCTGCCACTGGAAACGGTGCGCGCGGAGATCAGTCAGGAGTTGGCGGATACCAAGGCCAAGGCTGCGTTCAAGATGTGGGTCAATCAGCTGATGGACAAGGCCGATATCCGGGTGGGTGGCGATCCCAGTACCTGGGGCAAGCGGTGAGCTGTTTCCGCGGCTCTTCTTTTCCTGCTCGCTGGAGCAGCATGACATCGGAGATAAGGAAATGCCCATGAAGATGGTCATCGTCGGCAATGGTCCCGCCGCTGTCGAAGCCATAGAGGCGATCCGCAAGTTTGATACCGAGGCGCAGATCACGGTACTCAACAAGGAGCCCTGGCCGGCCTACTCACCCTGTCCACTGGCGCTGTACGGCTGGAATGAATCCCCGGAATACCAGGAGGCGCGCAAGGATTGGGTCGAGAAATACCCCGGTGAACGCATACCGAAGATGCTGGGCGTACCCCGTGACGGGCTCTACTGGAAGGGCGGCATGGCCTTCTACGAACAACACCAGGTGGATCTGCACCTGTCCACACCAGCCCGGTCGATCGACACCGAACGCAAGGTGGTGGTGGCCGACAACGGCGAGGAGTTCCCCTGGGACAAGCTGTTCATCGCCGCCGGCGCGACCACCTTCTGGGTGCCTATTCCGGGACTGGCCGAGGCCCGTGACAAAGGTTACGCGCACGCGTTCAAGACCATCGAAGATGCCGACAGTGTCACCGCGCACCTCAACGATCCCGGGCGCCGCTCCGAAAAGGCGCTGATCATGGGGTCCGGGCCAATCGGTATCGAAGCGGCCGAGACCCTGCGTGGTTGGGGGCTGGAAGTAACCATGGTGGAACTGCTCGACCGGGTCCTGCCGGTGATGACCGACGCCGACTCCTCCGCAATCCTGGCCGAGCAGATGGAGACGCACGGTGGCATGAGAGTGATCACCGGTCAGGGCGCCAAGGAAGTGGTGCTGAACGACGACGGTACGCTGAAAGGTGTCGAGGTCGGTGATCTGGGGCTGCTCGAGTGCGACCTGATCATCAACGCTGCCGGGCAGCGACCCAATACCTGGCTATGTGACGGTACCGATATCGAGGTGGCGGAACGCGGAGGTATTCTGGTCGACCTCCACATGTGCACCTCCAATCCGGATGTCTTTGCCGCCGGCGACGTCGCGCAGTTTTATGATGTCGTGGGCATACAGCGCATGATCCCGCTATGGCCCAACGCGGTCACTGGCGGGCGTATCGCCGGGTTCAACATGGTGGGCAAACCGATCATCGACAAGGGCGGCGTGGACGTCAACGCAGTCAATGTATTCGAGCTGCCCATCTCCGCCGGCGGCTCGCCGCTGGCCGAACACGATGAGACGCTGATAGGCCGCAATGCCGATGTGTGGGTCAAGGTATACCTCAACAAAAGCATTATCGTCGGCTTCACCACGATCGGCACGGTGCGCAAAGAAGAGCTGAATATCGACGCCTACAACCTGCCGGAAGACCAGATGGCCGAGATCCGCGCGGCCCTGTCGCGCAGACAGAACCGCGAAGGCGCCGGCCTGGAGGGCAATGGCATTTTCTACACCCTGCTGCGTCGCAAACAGGTGCTGGACGAAGAGATGAAGGACCTGATTCGTCTGGGTGATTTCCGCAGTGGCAGCTTCCGGTCCCTGTTCGCCATCGATCATCACAAGTTCGTACACCTGCCGGAACGGGTCGGAGTGCGCGGTCAAACCGTTTACTAGAAAGAGAGCCATGAGCAATACACCCCCCGAACCCGTCGTTGTCCAGCCGGTCGGCTTTATCCAGCCGCCGTGCCACCGTGCAAACGGTTGCGACATCTGCCCCGAATACTCGGAGTGCCAGCTATCGCGCCGCGAGACACACGAGACCTGGCTGGTGGGCGAACGGCTGAAGAAGATCCGCTACCGATTGATGGTCACCTCCGGAAAAGGAGGAGTGGGCAAATCCACCGTCACCGCCAATATCGCCGTGGCCCTGGCTCAGGCCGGTCTGCGGGTGGCTTTGATCGATGCCGACCTCCATGGCCCCAATATTCCCCAGATGCTAGTGCCGCCGGACAGTGAAGTGGGCCGGCATGGCAAAGGGCTGCAACTGGACGATATCGGCATCGTGCCGGTGGTTCCCATGCCGGAGCGGGCCCCGGGGCTGGGCATCATCTCCATGGACTACTTCATCGAGTCCTCCGACGATGCGGTGATGTGGAAGGGGCCGTTGAAAAAGGACATGATCTCCCAGTTGATCGCTTCGGTGAACTGGGGCGAACGGGATGTACTGCTGTTCGACCTGCCACCGGGCACCGGTGACGAACCCTTGATGGTGACCGAAATCCTGGACCGGATGGATGGCGCCATCGTGGTCTCCACCCCGCAACGAGTGGCCCTGCTGGATTCGCGCAAGTCCGTTTCCATGGCCAGGCTGCTGAAAGTGCCGGTGCTGGGTATGGTCGAGAACATGACTGACGAGGCGTTGTTTGGCGCCGGTCAGGTGGAGACCGCGGCCGCGGAACTGAAAGTACCCTATCTTGGCAACATCCCGCTGGACAGACGGATCATCCAGCTGGCCGATGAAGGACGCACCATCGTCGATACCTACCCGGACAGTGACGCGGCAAAGGCATTGAAGGCGCTCGCCGACACCGTGATCAAGGCTCTGGACAAGCCCTAGGAGGTTGTCCGAGAACAGCGGTCGTAGCGAGGGCGAGCCCGATTGAGTCAGATTTTTCGA
>CBDVAK010000279.1:0-4606 GCA_965371945.1 uncultured Candidatus Competibacteraceae bacterium | reverse complement strand
ACGCGGGCCACCCCGCTGATTTTCACCGGTCTGGCCGTGGCGGTGGCATTTCGGGCCAAGCTCTGGAACATCGGTGGCGAGGGGCAGCTATACGCCGGTGCGCTGGCGGCCACCTGGCTTGGTACCGGCCTGGTGATGACCCCCGGCCCGGTGATGATACCCATGTTGTTCGGGGCCGGTGCCCTGGCCGGGGGGCTGCTGCTGTTGGTACCCACGCTACTCAAGATCCACCTGCGGGTCGATGAAGTGGTGACCACGCTGCTGCTCAATTTCGTGGTCCTGCTGCTGGTCGACTATCTGCTGTTCGGACCCTGGAAGGATCCGATGGCAATGGGCTGGCCACAGGCCGCGCCCATCATCGACCAGGGTATCCTGCCACCGCTGGTGGCCAAGACCCGGTTGCACTACGGGCTCATCTGGGCGTTGGCGGCGGCGGTGGGGGTCTGGGTGCTGATGCGCTTTACGCGCTGGGGTTTCGAGATCCGCGCGGTTGGTTTGAATGCCCCCGCCGCGGTATTCGCCGGGATCCCGCTCAACGCCACGGTGCTGCGCACCGCACTGCTGTCAGGAGGTCTGGCCGCTTGCGCCGGCGTCACCGAGGTGGCCGGCACCAAGGGTTACCTGACCGTCGATATCTCACCGGGTTTCGGTTACACGGGGATCGCGGTCGCCATGCTGGCCGGGCTGCACCCCTTGGGTGTGGTGGCTGGTGCGATTTTCGTGGCCGGGATCTACAACGGCGCCGATTCCATGAGCCGCGCGATGGGTATTTCCAACTATCTGGCCGATGTGATCACCGCGACATCGCTGTTGTTGGTGCTGGCCAGCACCCTGCTGCTGCGCTACCGGATCCGCAGGGGCTGAGCGCGATGGATTTTTTCGACATGTTCTTGACGGTCGGCTTCTGGGCCGCCACCGTGCGCATGGCCACACCGCTGATCTTTGGCACCATCGGCGAGCTGATCTGCGAGCGGGCCGGCGTGTTGAACCTGGGGATCGAGGGCATCATGACCTTCGGCGCCATGATCGCCTGGATGTGGGTCTACCAGGGTGGCGACCTGTGGACCTCGCTGCTAGTGGCCGCCGCCTGTGGCGCGGCCTTTGGGGTGCTGCACGCCGGTTTCAGCGTCTATCTCGGTCTGTCGCAGCATGTCACCGGCATCGGCATCACCCTGCTGGCCTCCAACCTCGCCTATTTCATATTCCGCATCCTGTTGCCGGACGCCACCACACCGCCGAAGATCGACTCCTTCCAACCGTGGCCGATTCCGATACTCAGCGACATCCCGGTGATCGGTGAAGCGCTGTTCACGCAGACCGCGGTCACCTATCTGGCCGTGCTGACCGTGGTGCTGGTGGCCTGGGTACTGTACCGCACGCCGGTGGGTCTGGCGGTGCGCATGATCGGGGAAAATCCAGCGGCCGCCGATGCCCAGGGCATCGATGTACTGGCGGTACGGACCGCAGCAGTGGCGGTGGGCAGCGCCTTGATGGCTGTGGGCGGCGCATTTCTCACTGTATCGGTATTCGACGCCTTCTATTTCGGCATGATCAACGGGCGTGGCTGGATTTCGGTGGCGCTGGTGATCTTCGCGTCCTGGCGGCCGGGCAAGGCCCTGCTGGGCGCAGTGTTGTTCGCCGCCTTCGACGCCCTGCAAATCCGTGTGCAACAATCGTCGGGGATACTGATTCCCTACCAGTTTTATCTGATGATGCCCTACCTGCTCAGTATTCTGGCTCTGATCGTGATGTCGCGTCGTGCCGCTTATCCACAGGCACTGCTGGTGCCATTTCGAAAGGGCGAACGCTGATCTCCACCGGCGCGGCGCCTGGAGCATGCCATGCTTGACCTGATCGTACGCCACGCCAACCTGCCCGACGGCCGCACCCGCCAGGATATCGGCTGCCGTGATGGCCGAATCGTCGAAGTGTCGGACCTCATCGAGGCCCGGGCGACGCTGGAAATCGACGCACGCGGCCGTCTGGTCAGCCCACCTTTCGTGGATTGTCACTTCCACATGGACGCCACCCTTACTTACGGACAACCTGACATCAACCGTTCGGGCACGCTGCTGGAGGGCATTGCGCTGTGGGGCCGGCTCAAAGAAGAACTGACGGTGGATAGCATCCGTGCACGGGCCCTCGAACTCTGCCACTGGGCTATCGCGCGCGGCAATCTGGCGATCCGCACCCATGTCGATATCTGCGATCCGCGGCTGCTGGCGGTCGAGGCGTTGCTACAGGTTCGCGAGGAGATCGGCCCCTGGCTGGATCTTCAGTTGGTGGCGTTTCCACAGGATGGCTATCTGCGCGATCCGGACGCCTCGCGGCTGATGGCAAAGGCGCTCGACCTGGGTGTCGATGTGATCGGTGGCATCCCCCATTTCGAACGCACCATGGCCGAAGGCGCCCGCTCGGTGACCCTGTTGTGCGAGCTGGCCGCGCAACGCGGTCTGCCGGTGGATCTGCACTGTGACGAATCCGACGACCCGCTGTCGCGCCATATCGAAACGCTGGTGTTCGAAACTCAACGGCTGGGTCTGCAGGGCCGCGTCGCGGGCTCCCATCTGAGCTCGATGCATTCGATGGACAACTATTACGTGTCCAAGCTGCTGCCGCTGATGCTGGAAGCACAGGTCCACGCCATCGCCAATCCGTTGATCAACATCACCCTGCAGGGTCGCCACGACAGCTACCCGAAACGACGTGGAATGACACGGGTACCGGAAATGCTGGCGGCAGGTATCAATGTCGCCATGGGCCACGATTGCGTGATGGACCCCTGGTACCCGTTGGGCACCCACGACATGCTGGAAGTGGCCCACATGGGGCTGCACGTCGCGCAGATGACCGGCAGCGAACAGATGCGTCAGGTCTATGACTGCGTGACTGTCAACGCCGCGAAGGTGCTGGGCCTGGAAGGCTACGGTCTGGAGCCAGGATGCCATGCGGATATGGTGGTATTGCAGGCCGCCGACCCGATCGAAGCTTTGCGCACCCGCCCTGCCCGTCTGCAGGTGATCCGTCGCGGCCGGGTGATCGCCAGCGCGCCACCCGGCGGTTCGACCCTGGATCTGGACGGTAGCCGTATCGAGATCGACTTCGCCCGTACAATATAGGCAGCGCCCGCTACCGGAGGCCGAGTTGAGCGAGGCGAAGGAGTTGCTGGACAGGTTACGGTAAGTGTCGGTTATGCTACGTCATGATGGTGTGCTTGGTCGATCCGCCTCATGGCGATTGATGGCCAGGCTTACCGCCATGCAACCGATGCCGAAGTACCCGGAGACAGCTTGCATGCGTGATTCACGCCTTCGCATTTTCACAACGTAACCTTTGGGGTATAAACGTCCTGCTGCAGCGAATCGGACAGATCAATGAGCGCCATCTTTGATGCACCTAGGCACCATTGTAGCCGAGCCGAACACGCGCGAATGATAGGCCCGGATGGATCCATCCGAAGCGCGCCGGCTCTTGTGAACCTCGCCACCGCGCTCGAATAACCGCCAGTTTAGCCCTTCAGCTTCGTCATGCGCAGATATGGGAACACCGTCTTGTAGTCGCCGTATTTCGCCTGTGCGTCCGCGTCGCTGACCGTGGTCGGAATGATCACGTCCTGCCCGATCTCCCAGTTGGCAGGCATGGCTACACCCTCCTTCGCGGCGGTCTGCAAGGCGTCGAGCGCGCGCAAGACTTCCGCGAAATTCCGCCCCACATTCATCGGATAGGTCATCGACAGCTTCAGCTGCTTGTCCGGCCCGATGATGAAAACCGAGCGCACCGACGCGCTGTCGGCCGCTGTGCGCCCGTCGGGCAGATACGCCTCCGCAGGCAGCATGTCGAAGGCCTTGGAGACCGCCAGATCCTCATCGGCGATTATCGGAAACCCCGCCGAGGCGCCCGCATAGCTCTCGATGTCGCCCTTCCACTTCTTGTGCTCCTCGACCCCGTCCACCGACAGGCCGATCACCTTGGTGCCGCGTTTGGCCCACTCGTCCGCCAGTTGCGACACCGCGCCAAACTCGGTGGTGCACACCGGCGTGAAATCTTTCGGGTGCGAGAACAGGATCACCCAGCTGTCGCCAATCCAGTCGTGAAAGTGGATCACCCCCTGATCCGTCTCAGTGGTGAAATCGGGAACCGTCTCGTTGATGCGAAGTCCCATGTCCTGATCCTCTCTTCAATTGTGGCTGTAGATGCCCCTCAGACAGTCCGCCCCCCCGTCGCGCAATGGTCCCAAGGGCCCGCCAGAACGGGGCCGAACCCCGCCCTCTCGTCTGGAGTATAGACCGAACAAACGGTTCTTTGCTCAAGCTCGTTGAGTATTCCCAGCCAGCCTGCATTTCTCACCAGATGACCACGTCCTCACTTGTTCTTTGCCTCCACCGCGACATTCTCGCTCGGAAATACGGGGAGTATTGCACTCGTTCGAAAAACCCCCCGTCAAACCAAATCCCTGCGTGATCCTCATGCACACTGGTGAGAAATGCAGGCTGGGCAGTCGTGCGTCCATCAGTCAACACTGATTTCGGCCGGAATCCCGTCACCGCAACCGATGGAACACCCCATCGAAACCTTACATGTGTAGGTGGATATGCAGGCTCAGCGC
>CBDVAK010000278.1:0-4671 GCA_965371945.1 uncultured Candidatus Competibacteraceae bacterium | reverse complement strand
TGGTCGGTGCTGCGCTGCAAACGCTCCAGATAGTCGGAAAAGCCGTCCGTCATGGCGCCGGACATGGCCTTTGCGACATCAGCCGTCTGGCCGATACGATCGCAGGTGGTGGCGGGCTGGTCCGACATCAACGGTTGGAAACCATCCTGGCTGCTGCCCTTGAGACAGAATCGTCCGACGTGACCGCGCAGTTCGATCACACCTTCGAAGTCGGCGCGGCGCAATCGTTTGATCAGTTCCTGCAATTGCGACTGTCGAGTGCTGTCGAACGGCGCCTGGCCGAAATCGAACCCGCGCTGGTCCTCAGTCAACCCCCAGCCGACCACATCGACCAAGGCCTGCCGCTGAGCGTGCAACCGTGACAGCTGTGCCTGCCCGGTGAGGCTGCGCGCCGTGCTCCAGCCGGCCACGACAATCGCCAGCATGGCAACCAATGCCAGCCACCTTCTGCCACCGGGTGGCCGTCTTGCGGAAAGCGTCTCGACCGCCGCCCGGAGCTGCTGCACCTGTTGCTCTATACGCTGGCAACCACCCGCCATGGCATCCGCAACGCTATGCTGGCAGGCCTTGCTGATGTCTTCGCGCAGCCCGACCTGCTGCTGCCGGTTCTGTTGCAGATGGTCAGCCAGGGTTTCGGTTATCAAATCCCTGACCGAGTTGACATCCACCACCCGGGTGCCGGACACAGGCTGGCAAGAATGCGTCTTACCGTGGAGTTGCGATGGTGGTGACGATTCCGGGGCATCTGGCACTTCCGCTGCGTCCGTGTGCGCCTCATCGGTCTGCTCACGTCGTTCACGCACCAGGCCGATGGACAGCAAAACCTCAAACAGCTCCGCCGGCCTTACCTGTTTTGAGAGAATACCCACCGCGCCCAGGGCCCTCGCCTCACCAAGATAGACTTCACCCTGCTTGGCGGTGTACATCAGAATAGGAATCGTTGCGGTGCGGGGGTCGTTCTTGATCTCCTTCACCGCCTGAAACCCGTCCATTCCGGGCATCATGTGATCCATGAAGATCACCGAAGGCCGATGATGAAGCAAGTAGTCGAGAGCCTGCTCGGCAGATGGAGCCGTGTCCACCTCGAGTCCGTGACGCTCGAGCATGCGGCTGAGTATGACCCGTGCGGTCTTGGAATCGTCCACCACCAGCGCCTTGCTGCGCGCCTTCGGGGGAACTGCGTGCAATCCACTCCCCAATTTCGACTCTCCCCCGTATACCTGCGGCACATCACTCGTCAGCTGGCGGCGGTGCATCGGCCCGGACCACTCGAGAGGCGCAAATGCTAACCGACCTCGTTGATATCGGCGCCAATTTGACCGACCGGGCCTTCTCCAGGGACCGGGAGTGCGTACTCCGACAGGCCCGTCAGGCCGGCGTCGCGCAGATACTGGTCACCGGCACCAGTATCACCAGCACCAAAGCCGCCATCGGACTGGCGCAGCAGTATCCAGGCCAACTGTATGCCACCGCAGGTGTTCACCCTCACCATGCCAGCCAGTGGAATGACTCCTCGGCCAGCGAACTGAAAAGCGCGGCACAGCACCCGGTGGTGATCGCGATCGGGGAAACCGGCCTGGACTTCAACCGTACCTTCTCGCCACAAGCCGATCAGCGCCGTGCCTTCGACGCACAACTTGCACTGGCCACCGAATTGGATATGCCGGTGTTCATCCATGTCCGCGACGCCCTGGAGGACGCGTTGCGGATGATCTCGTCGTATCGTGACGGGCTTCCCGGGGCAGTCGTCCATTGTTTCACCGGTAACCGGGTCGAACTCGACGCCTGTCTTGCCCTGGACCTGCATATCGGCATTACCGGCTGGGTCTGCGACGAGCGACGCGGAACACAGCTACGTCAGGCCGTTGCGCACATCCCCCTGGACCGGTTGTTGCTGGAAACCGACTCGCCCTATCTGCTGCCCAGAGATCTGCGACCCAAACCTCCCCGGGGCCGCAACGTACCCGCCACACTCCCGCACATAGTCGCCAGTGTCGCGTCACTCATGAATCTCGATCCGCAAATAGTGGCCACTGCCACCAGTTGCAATGCGCGACGCTTGTTTCGATTGCCGAAACAGACTCAAACGCCCTGACGCAGACTGCGAATCCAGCAGGTTCATATCCATCAGAGCGCCAATCTGGTAGCTTCCCGGGCTCGGATCTGGGGAAGCAGCATGTCGGTCAAGCCAGTAAAGGACGTCCTTTCCGGAAGCGTTGAGTTGAACCGTACCGTCACCGTGCGGGGATGGCTGCGAACACGGCGGGACTCCAAGGCAGGATTGTCTTTCCTTGCGGTCAACGACGGCTCGTGCCAGGCGTCACTGCAAGTGATCGCCGATCAGGCCCTGCCAAATTACCGCGATGAGGTAATGAATCTGACCAGCGGTTGCTCGGTGATCTGTACCGGAACCGTGCAGCTCTCCGAAGGCAAAGGACAAACCGTCGAGCTGCACGCCCAGCACGTGGATGTGATCGGCTGGGTCGATGATCCCGATACCTACCCGGTGCCGGCCAAGCGTCATACCTTCGAATACCTGCGCGAAGTCGCGCATCTGCGACCGCGCACCAACACGTTTGCCGCCGTGACCCGGGTTCGTCATGCCCTGGCTCGCGCCATGCACGATTTCCTCGATCGCGAGGGATACTACTGGATCAACACGCCGATCATTACCGCCAGCGACTGCGAGGGCGCGGGCGAGTTGTTCCGGGTATCGACGCTGGATCTGGCCAACCTGCCTCGCGATAGCCAAGGTGAGGTGGATTTCAGCCAGGATTTCTTTGCGCGCGAGACCTTTCTGACGGTGTCCGGCCAACTCAATGCCGAGGCATTGTGTCTGGCCATGGGGCGTGTCTACACCTTTGGTCCGACCTTCCGGGCCGAGAACTCCAACACCAGTCGCCATCTGGCCGAGTTCTGGATGGTCGAGCCGGAACTGGCGTTCGCGGACCTCGATGACGCCTCCATGTTGGCGGAGTCGATGCTAAAGAACATCCTGCGCCGGGTACTCGATGAAAATGCCGACGAGATGGCTTTCTTCCGTCAGTTCGTGGACCGTGACTGCATCAGCCGGCTCGAGCATGTCATCGATACACCGTTTGAACGGCTCGACTACAGCGAGGCTCTGAAGATCCTGGAGGCGTCCGGGAAACGCTTCGAATTCCCGGTCCAATGGGGGCTGGATCTGCAATCGGAGCATGAGCGCTATCTGGCGGAGGAGCACGTGCGAGGGCCATTGATCGTCTCCAACTACCCGCTGGCGATCAAACCCTTCTATATGCGGGTCAACGACGACGGCAGGACTGCCGCGGCCATGGACGTGCTGGTTCCGGGAGTCGGGGAAATCATCGGCGGCTCCCAGCGCGAGGAGCGTCTGACAGTACTCGATCAACGTATGGAGAGCACCGGCATGGTTGCCGACCGCTACAGCTGGTACCGCGATCTGCGCCGCTACGGTACCGTCCCGCATGCAGGGTTCGGTCTCGGCTTTGAACGCACCCTGGGCTATGTCACCGGACTCACCAATGTTCGGGATCTGATCCCGTTTCCGCGCACACCGCGCAACGCCGGTTTCTAGGACACACTGGCGGCCCGGAATTTGCTGCCCGCAGGCGATGACAACAAGGCAGACCGGTTTCAAGACGCCATGACGGTATCGAGGCTGCATACCCTGCCGGACCTCAGCGAAGGTCTGCAGCGGGTCGTGAACCAGGTCGGGCAGGTTCTGCTCGGCAAGGAGCAAGTCATCCGGCAGGCATTCGCCTGTCTTCTGGCCGGCGGCCACCTGTTGATCGAGGATCTTCCCGGGGTCGGCAAGACTACCCTTGCGCATGCGCTGGCGCGAACTCTGGGGCTGCATTTCCAGCGCATCCAGTTCACCAGCGACCTGCTTCCCGCGGATGTCCTGGGCGTATCCGTGTACGACCAGGCCAGCGGCGAGTTTCACTTCCACGACGGCCCGATATTCGCGCAAATGGTGCTGGCTGACGAAATCAACCGCGCCACACCCCGTGCCCAAAGTGCCCTGCTCGAGGCGATGGAAGAACATCAGGTCACCGCAGAAGGGCGCACGCGGGCGCTGCCAAACCCTTTTTTCGTCATCGCCACCCAGAATCCCCTGCAACAACTCGGCACCTATCCACTGCCGGAGTCCCAGCTTGACCGTTTCAGCATGCGAATCGAGGTCGGCTATCCGGACCCGGCCGCGGAACGCGCCTTGTTCGAGGGCGAGGACCGCCGCAAGCTGATGGCCAGACAGGAAGCTGCGATGGAACCGGGAATGCTGGTGGAATGCCAGGGCACGGTCCAAACCGTGTTGGTATCCAGCACGCTGCTCGACTATCTGCAGCACTTGATCGCCTGGACCCGGACATCGCCGTTGCTGGAGGCCGGTCTGTCGCCACGTGCCGGGCTGGCCCTGTTGCGCTGCGCACAGGCCTGGGCGTTGCTGCAACAACGCGACTATGTCCTTCCCGAGGACCTGCAAGAGTTGCTGCTGCCGGTATGTGGCCACCGCATGAGTGTGTCGGCAAACGGCAGCGGGGCAAGCCCCGGGGAACTGACGGATGCGATGCTGCGCGCTACGCCGGTGCCCTGAGTCATTCGCAACTCATGAACACCAGCCCGCTGCAACGCTGGGCGATACGCCGACATGAACCGAATCCCTCAGCG
>CBDVAK010000277.1:0-4678 GCA_965371945.1 uncultured Candidatus Competibacteraceae bacterium | reverse complement strand
AGATGCATGGGCAGCCCTTCGGCCGCTTGTATGGTCTCAAGAGCAGTTCGTACGTTGCCCGCGACACCCAGGTTGTTGCAGTGCACGTGCAGCGGGTGAGCGAGCCCCAGTTGATGCACGGCCCGCTGCAGGGTCTGCAGAATGGCACGCGAACTGACACCGTATGATGGTATCTCGTCGTCCAGGTCGAGCTTGCGCAGGTTGAATTTGAAAGCATTGGCGCCGCCGGGATTGATCAGCTTCAATCCCAGGCACTGGGTTGCCTCCAGAGTCCAGGCGACATAGTCGTTGATGGCCTGCTGCGGCTTTCCGGCACGCATCATGCGCAACAACATGTCGTCGCTGCCGAGGATGGCCAGCCCCGCTTTGTCGATGATCGGGATGTCGGCCATTTCCAGGTGCGCATGTAGCGCGTTGACGGGCAGCACCGCAGGCTCGACCACCGTCGTATAGCCCATTCGCGCATAGCGGTACCCGGTTTCCCAAGTTGACCACCGCGCCGTTGCAAATGGCTCCTTGAGGCGCTTTGCCATGTAAGCACGATGCTGTTCCGGTAGCAGCAGACGCGCGCTGTTGACATTGCCTCCCGCGATATGGCTGTGGATGTCGATGGCGCCTGCCATGACGATCTTTCCGGACACGTCGTGTTCGTCGTCGATTCGAACCCCGGGTCCGGGGTCAGGGACTATTTGGCCGTCCTCGATGAACAAATCACCCGTGGTTCCGTCCATGCCGCGGGACGGGTCATAGATGCGGCCACCGGAGAGCCTCGTCAGCATGCCCACTTCCCGTTCATGACGTGCTGTGCTCGGACAGCACCAGTATCTCGCCGAGGCCGTTGTTGGCGCGGTCTCCCTGGTAGCGTCGTACTCTGGTGCCGCGCGAGATCATGGTGCTGAACGGACCCTGCCATTTGGAGACACTGCGGGCCAGCAGCGTCAGGAATCCGAGTTCCTGGTAGCCGACATCGTGACAAGATTCTGAAACCGCGACCGGGTGGGTGCCGAGCACGATGCTGCCTCGTTGCATGCCCTGACCGACGCCCTGTCCGGCCTGGCCCAGCACGACGATGGTACCGGCGATCATGCGTGAGCCGCAGTACGCGCCGGCGTCACCGGCGATCAGCAGCATGCCGCGGCGCATGCGATCACCGGCCCGGTCCCCGACGCTGCCACTGACAACGATGGTGCCACCACTGATACCGATTCTCCCTCCCGCCCGCGGTGCGCCCAGAAAATGACCGGCATCACCGCTCACTTGCAGCAGTCCGCCACGCATGGCCGATGCGGTGAACGCACCACAATCGCCTTGCAGCCGGATCGTACCGCCGGCCAGGTCTCGACCCAGGTAATCCCCGGCATTGCCCTCCACGCGCAGTTCACCCCCGGTCATTTCGGCCCCGAGATGATCCAGCAGTGTGCAGGCGTCGCGGATCAGGACCCGGGAGCAATCGTCACCCGTCACCTCGAACAGGTCACCGACACGTACTTCCCTGCGCCCCTGCCACAGCGGCAGGGCCGCCACACTGGCGGGGTTCAGCCCGCTCAGGTGGTCGGGCTGCAGCCGCGACATGTCCACCGGGAATGCGGGTTGGGTCCGCAGCTTCAGGACCAAGGGGCTCATGCCATGACCTGCCGCAAGTGAAAGTGGAACTTGCCCAGTTTGCCACCGTAGTTGCCGGCGCTGATGCGTTGTATTCCTGCCCTGGCGCCGCGTTCGCAAACCGCAGCTATGCCCGCGCGCATGGCTGCCGTGATTGCCTCGGCGCTGAGACCATCGATGACGATTTCCATGACCGCGCCGGTTTCCGGCGACAGCGCACTGTCGGTGACACCGACCAGCGTCGGGCAATAGGCGTCGTTGGTTGACGCAATCAGGGCTTTGTATCTGGAGCCTATCTTGGAACCTGACCGCACCACCCCGCCCGGGAAAGGTGTGATGACGCCGTGGATCGGGGTCATGGCGGCCACTGCCGCCTCGCAGGCCTCAAGCGCCTGTTGCTGTGATTGAGCCAGTACCAGGAAGTTGCCGCCACCGACGGCCTTGGTGGTGGCCGTGCTTTCCTCGCATAGAAACTCACCGTCCATCACCGGAATTCGCCAGTAGCGTTGGTCGTCGATCAGCTTGGAGATCTGGAAGCCGTCTCCGAAATAGCGAAGCGTCTTGCCCATCGCCAAGCGGTTGTCGCCCTCGAGTCCGGCAAAGATCGCTGTGGTTGGGCAGGTGAGCACGCATTGGCCGACGCGTTTCTCCAGATGTTTGGCCAGATCGCTGGTGGACATGCCGAACAGCAACACCGCAATCCCGGGACGGCCATCCGGCGTTGTTTCGGGATCCAGTTCGATCTCGACGCCCGCTTCCACGCCACAGCCGATGACCGAGGTGGCGAAACCGGTCATCGAGTCCGCGGCGTGGCGGGCCCAGGTTTCATTGGCGGCGGTAATGATCACCCTGGTGGCCTTCATTCCGAAGGCCTCCGCGAATGTGTCCTCGATCTCGACACCGTTGATGATCATTGCATCAGGTCCAGCACCCGGGCGATTGCGCTGGCCGCGCTCGGCAAGCGATCGAGCCCGGGACCGCCCAGCGTCAAAGGGATGTTGTCACAGCGAAAAACCTGGCCATCGTGGTCGATTCCCGGTATGCCCACCGGCACGAACACCTCCGCATCTGCCGCATTCCCGGTGGCCGGGTGTCCGAACACGACAGTGGGGATAGCGCATTGCGGCGCCGGATCGTCGACCAGACCGGTCACCCAGACCAGCCTGTCCACCCGGCCGCGTTCGATGAGTCGCGTGGCATCGTGGCACCAGGGATCGAAGTCCGGATATCCGCGTGCGAAACTGGTACGGGGCGGGAAGCCGCAGGTCCAGGTGCACACCTGCTGGGCGGTCACCGGGCCCCGGCCCGACATCATTGGCAGCACCGCGCAACGCTTTTCCTCGTTGAGCGCCCGAACCAGATCATTGATGCGTTGTATGACCAGTTCGGAATGGGGGAAGTCAAACTCATTCGCGGACCACAGCACCACCGGGTAGCGGGCCTCGGTCAACTGTGTCGCCAGCTTCGACACCGCCGCGGCCGGCACGTCGCTGTGCAACACCGGCGGTCGAGCCGTATTCTGCACCTTCGACAGCAGGGTGGCCGCTATGCCTTCGATTCGTTGCAGATTCACGTCGATCCAGTCCACCTGTAACCCCTCGGGCAGGGCGAGGTCTGGTCGAATCCCGGCAGGGCCGACTACCGTCAAACTGCGCACGCCACTTGTGTGCAGGGTCTGTGGTGGATCGAACACGCGCTCCGCCAGGCGCGGATTGGCCTGTAGTACTTCGGTACCGAAAACCACGAACAGATCCGCCCGATTGCGGGCCTCGGTGAGTGTGGTGGATACCCAGCCGGCGTACTGCATGGTGGACAGGTTTCTGAATGCCGCCTGGCTGTCCATGTGATCGACGACGGCGCCCAGCTTTTCAGCGAGGCGCAGGCTGGCGCGGACCCCGGCGACATCAGTCGCCAGTCCGGTGATCAACGGCCAGTCGGAGTCGGGCAATACCGCTGCCGCCTGTTGCAGCGCTTGATCCCGGCTCACCTGTCTGCCATTGATCATGGGGGGATGCCATCGCCCTTCGACGGTCCCGATGCGGGCATAGTGATCGCTGGCGCGAGTGCAGCCATTGGCCGTCACCACAACACCGCCGCCGCCGGTCTCGAAGGTGACATCATCACAGCCGAGTCCGCAGCCGGTACAGACTCCGCGTGTTTGCGGGTCGCCGGTCATACCGGTACTTCAGCCTCTTGAAAGCTGTATCGTTCCCGGTGTCGGCGCAACGGGATCAGGTCGCGGATGCCCTGCGCGCAGCTGGATTGCAGCACACCGGTTCTGCCGGTGGCACCGCACAGGGCGCCACGGAACCCCAGGTAGTCCGGCCGCAGGGGCAGCAGCAGCGAAATATCGTCTGCTTGCAGTGATCCGGCCAGCCCGGTGACCAGGCCGAGCCGCCTGCCGCGATCGACAAACGCACGCAAGCGCTGCTCAGACATCAAAGTGCGAAGCGAGCCTGAATCCTTGCCGGCGGTGTCCAGCATGACGCCGGCGAACCCGGTATCGCGGAGCAAATCCAGCAACTCAGGCTCGTGCGGCTGTTCCGCGTATAGCACAGCCACGATCCGAGCCTGTCGGCACAGGCTCCGCCCCAGATACCGAATCGACTGCGGGCGGTCGGGTCCCGCCGGTAAACCAACCTTGATAAAAACAACTCCGCTGGCCGCGATTTCCCTGAGACGGTCGCCGGCCCCGTGGTCGGGGGTCGGCAGTTCACCGGCAGCAGCACTGGTGGTGACGTCGGCCGGCATCTCCGCAAGCGCCGCCCTGACCACACCCGGATCCAGCGCCCCGAGGGCGCCCCTGGTAGGATCCTTGAAGTCGATAAGATCCGCGCCCGCGGCCAGCGCTGTTCGTGCTTCCACCACCGACGTGACGCTGGCGAGGAAGCCCGTCACCGTAAACACAAGCGGGCTGCGCGCGCAGTACCCGAACAGGTGCAGAGGTGACTCATCCCGGTGCCCGCGGGCTGGCGGCAGCCTCGACTATGGTAAGGTAATGTTCCGGTTTCATTGCGAACATATACCCACGGCATGCCGGTTTTCGGTTTTGAGCGTGTGTGCATTGGCGTGGAGG
>CBDVAK010000276.1:0-4681 GCA_965371945.1 uncultured Candidatus Competibacteraceae bacterium | reverse complement strand
GGACCTACGCAACACACTGAATACTTGGAACTTCGTTTCTGTGGGACAGGAGGATTCGAGCCTGGAGGGCCGATTTGTTGGCCGGAAACACGCCCGCATGACTCCACCGGCTCCCGAAGAGTACAGTCGCGGCGTAGTTCAGAATCGGCGCTCGGAGCGTTTCTTCGCCTTGAACGCCCAGTGTAGCCAGTGTATAGGTCGTGACCGAGCCCGGCCTATTGTGTCCGTATGGTCGATCAGATAATGCCGAGGAAAGCTGGATGCGAAAGCGTGCAATAACCCAGATTGTGCAGGTTGTGGTGGTCGTGATGACCCTGGTGACGCTGTCGCCGGGGCTGCGTGCCGCGGAGATCGACTGGCGCAAAGTGGCTGGCTTGCAAGACCTGGCCTTCCTCGAATACGTCCAGACCCTGGACCTTCGTGGGCAGGCGGCGATCGATTTCTGGAAGAAGATCCCGTTGAGTGGCGCCAATCCGGAAGTGAACCGGCTGTTCCGCAAGGATGCCTTTGCGATCTACATGAACAAGTACCCCCGGCCCCAGAGTCGGGGCCGGAAGCAGGATGCCGGCTTCGAAATGGGCACCGGAGCCGATATCACCGGTCCTCTGAGTGGGCAGAAGCTGAAGCTGCCCTTTTCGAACCTCTATCCGTTGCCTGAAGGGCCGATCGGAGACCCGTCGCGGACCTACAGAATCGGCTACTCCATCCATGGCCTGGGCCATCCCTGGTTATTGAACAACGCCGATTCCGCGATGTGGGAGGCAAGCCGGCATCCCAACGTGGAGTTGACGGTTCTCGATGCGGAGTTCGACAACGACAAACAGGTTGAGCAGATCGACGGATGGGTGCGAGACAAGCTGGATGGCATCCTGATCTGGCCCATGCAGGAGGCACCTGCCGGGCCCCCCATCGAGCGGGCGGCGGCGGCGGGGATTCCGACTGTATCCATCGACCGAATGGTAGGAACCCGTCAGGTGACGACGCAGGTGACGGGGAATTTCCCTGCCAACGGGGCGCAACAAGGCGCCTATCTGGTCCATCGGTTGCTCAAGGAGCTCGGTGCGGTTCGAGGCAACATCCTGATGATACGAAAACCGCGCGGCAGTACGGCAGACGCCATGCGCACCGGTCACTTCCTGAAGGTCATCAGCTATTTTCCCGGTCTGAAAATCGTAGCAAGCAAGCACAATAGCAGCAATCGCGCGGAATCCTTTCGTCAGGTGAGTGAGGCGCTGGAGGAGCACGAGGTTGTGGATGTGATCTTTAGTACCGGGGCCGAGCAGGCCATGGGCGCGGTTGCCGCGGTCGATCAAGCCGGCCGGTGGAACAGCCGCGAGGGCGACCGGCGGATCGTCATCCTGAGCAATGACGATCTGTACGAAGCGCTGCTGGCGATGCAGGAAGACAAGATTGCCGTGACTGCACCCTATACGCCCCTGCTGGGGGGCTTGAGCCTGAGAATTCTACTGAGGGTCCTTGCCGGCGAAGAGCTGCCGAGAAACATCATTACCCCTGATCTGCCCATGATTACCAAGGAGGTGCAGGACGTATTCGGTATACAGACCATGAGCGTTGACCAATGGGCACCCTATGCCTATGGGCAGAAATAGGTTTTTATGGCCTAGACGATGAACATAAGAGCGAAGCTGATTCTGTTGCTGGTGACGCTGAGCCTCATCCCGTTCACGATCGTTGGACTGATATTGTTGACCAATGCACGTGAGGCACTGTCAGATCAGGCGTTTGCCCGACTCGAGAATATCCGGGACTCCAAGAAGGCTCAGTTGGAGCGTTATGTCGCCAGGATCCAGGCAGATATCAGGGTCCTGTCCGAAAGCTCCCATATCGGCGCTGCCCTGGATGCCTTTGCGTCAGTGCTCGATCAAGGCACCCTTGACCAGGCTGAATACGACTATTTCGAAAGCCTCGAGTATGGGGATGCGTTTCGAAAATTTATCGCGGAATACGGGTACTACGACCTGATGCTCGTCACGCGGGAAGGCGACGTCGTCTATTCGGTAAAGCGGGAACCCGACTTGACCGGTAATCTGCGCGATGGCGCGTTGCGCGACAGCCTGTTGGGACGCGCGTTCGAGCAAGGTCTGGAGCAGGTTGTCTTTACCGATTTCGAGCTCTACGAGCCTTCCGGTGAAAGGCTCATGTCTTTCCTGATCGCGCCGGTGAGACTGCTGAACCAAACCGCCGGGGTGGTCGTCCTGAAGATGACCAATCAGGCGATCAACCAGATCATGCTGGAACGCTCCGGGATGGGGGAAACGGGCGAGACCTACCTGGTTGGATCGGATCATCGGATGCGCTCGGACTCGTACCTGAATCGGGTAACCCGTTCGGTGCTCGCATCTTTCCGTGATCCGGAGCACGGAAGCGTGGACACCAAGGCAGTCCGCCAGGCTCTGGACGGGGTATCCGGGCAGGAAATTCTCCAGGATTATCGGAACCTGCCGGTGCTCTCTGCCTACGCCCCGGTGGAATTGGATCATTCGACCTATGCCCTGGTCGCGCAGATTGATGAGGCTGAGGCGTTTGCGGCCGTGTACCGGCTGCGCAATCTGATGATGACCATAGGCTTCGTGACATTGCTCGTGGTGTCGATCGCCGCCCTGTTCATCGCCACCATCGTGACCAAACCAATTCTGGCGTTGACCCGTGCGTCGATGGAGATTGCAGACGGCAACCTGGAACGAGACGTCAGGGTCAAGCGTGCCGATGAGCTGGGAGTACTGTCCCGCAACTTCAACAGGATGCGTCTTTCCATTCGCGACAAAATCTCCGAAATCCAAGACAAGACGCAGGCGCTCGACCACATCAACGAAGGTCTGGAAGATGTTGTTGCAGAACGGACGCAAGAACTCGCCGAAGCCAAGGAAGAGGCGGAAGCGGCCACTCGGGCAAAGAGCGAGTTCCTGGCTAACATGTCACACGAAATCCGCACACCGATGAACGCGATCATTGGCATGAGCTACTTGGCTTTGCGGACCAAACTCGACCGTCAGCAGCACAACTACATCGAAAAAGTACACCGTTCCGCGGAAAGCCTGCTGGGGGTCATCAACGACATCCTCGATTTCTCCAAGATCGAGGCGGGCAAGTTGGACATGGAGTCGGTTGAGTTCCGCCTCGAGGACGTGTGGGACAATTTGAGCAACCTGGTGGGTCTGAATGCGGAGGAGAAGGGCGTAGAACTGATGTTTCACGCCCAGCCGGATTTGCCCACCGCGCTGATCGGTGATCCCCTGCGCCTGGGCCAGATCCTGATCAATCTCGGCAACAACGCGGTGAAGTTCAGCGAGCCAGGCGGTGAGATCGTGATCGCTGCCGAGGTGAAGGAGCAAAGCGACAGCGAGGTGTTGCTGCAATTCTCGGTCAGGGACAGTGGCATCGGTATGACACCGGAACAACAGGGCAGGTTGTTTCAATCCTTCAGTCAGGCCGACAGTTCCACCACCCGCAAGTATGGCGGCACCGGCTTGGGTTTGGCCATCTCCAAGAAACTGACAGAGATGATGCACGGCGAGATCTGGTTGGAGAGTGATCCGGGCGTTGGCAGTACCTTCTACTTCACCACCCGATTCGGCAAACAACAGGGAAGTGTCATCAAGCGTCGCTCGGTGACCACCGACATGGGGACCCTGCGGGTGTTGGTGGTAGACGACAATGCCACCTCGCGGGAGATCCTGTCGGAAATGCTGATCAGCTTTGGCTTCCATGTGGATCGAGCCGCCAGCGGCGAGGCCGCCATCGCACTGTTGGAACAGAGCGACAACGCAGAACCCTACGACTTGGTACTGATGGACTGGAAGATGCCGGGAATGGACGGGCTGGAGACCACCCGGTCGATACAGCACAGCGACGGCATCAGCCACATTCCCACTGTGATCATGGTGACCGCCTATGGTCGGGATGAGGCCCGGCAGGCTTCAGATGGTGTGAACCTGTCGGGATATCTGACCAAACCGGTGACCCAGTCCAGCTTGCTCGATGCGATCACGCGCTCCAGAGACGGCGAGGTAGGCTCTGAGAGCGGTCTATCGCTCCGCAAGGCTGAAAAGAGCGCAGCGATCAGCAAGCTCAAGGGTGCCAGGGTGCTGCTGGTGGAGGACAACGAGATCAACCTGGAGCTGGCGCTGGAGCTGCTGTCGAGCAACGGACTCAGTGTCGAGGTGGCCAGCAACGGCCTGGAGGCGTTGGATATGCTGGCTAGTGAAGCCTTCGACGGCGTGTTGATGGACTGCCAGATGCCGGTGATGGACGGCTATACCGCTACTCGTGAGATCCGCATACAAGAGCGATTCAAGGACCTGCCGGTAATCGCCATGACTGCCAACGCCATGGCGGGAGACCGACAGAAGGTTCTTGATGCGGGGATGAACGACCACATAGCCAAGCCGATCAACGTCGGCGAGATGTTCGAGACCATGGCGAAGTGGATCGTGCCGAGCGGAGCCCCGGTCGAGGTCCAGACCGGTGTGGAGGTAACCAGTGCGGAACAGGCGTTTCCTGAACTGGCGGGGATCGATGTCAACAAGGGGCTGACCATCACTCAGAACAACCCCGGCCTCTACCGCAAGCTGTTGCGCAAGTTCCGCGACAGTCAGCGTGATTTCCCGGAGCGATTCCGCGCCGCACAGGCCGACGACGATCCCGATGCGGCGACCCGCTG
>CBDVAK010000275.1:0-4709 GCA_965371945.1 uncultured Candidatus Competibacteraceae bacterium | reverse complement strand
GGTGATGAATCCATGGGCGAAGCCCTCGGGCACCAGCAGCGCCCGGCCGTTGTCGGCACTAAGCTCGACACCCAGCCATTGTCGACAGGTGACCGATTGTGGGCGCAGGTCGATGATCACATCGTAGATCGCCCCGCGTATGCACCGCACCAGTTTGGTCTCGGTATGCGGCGACCTTTGGTAGTGCATGCCGCGCAAGGTACCGCGCTGTGTGTTGGTCGACAGGTTGGCTTGTACGCAATGCATGTCGATGCCGTGTTCCAGAAACTCCCGCCGGCACCAGGTTCTGGCGAAAGAGCCCCGCTCGTCGCCATGGCGCTCCAGGTCGATAAGCCACGCACCGCACAGCCGGGTCTCGGTAAACTTCACCGTTTCAGGAACCTGTCAGGGCCCGCTGCCAGCGCATGTCCTCGTCCAGTAGCTGCTGCTCGCGCAGACCATTGAGCACCTTCAGACGCATATAGTCGGAGTTGCGAAAATCATGGTTGTTGAATCCCATGCCTTCCAGAGCATCACGCAGTTCGCGGATGGACTGGCGCAAGTCGACCCGGGGTTGGTGATCCGGCGCCAGCTCGCGATAGAGACTGAAATCGACCTGATAGGAGCGCCGGTCGGGCGCTGCGTTCTGGTTGATATCGACTTCGACACCGGGCATCTCTGCCGCCACCGCCGCGGCCAGATCCCGAATCTGATAATTCCACTCGGTGCGACCGACGTTGAGCGCCAGAAAAGTACCACCCGCGGTCTGTTCCCTGACGATGGCCCAGAGCATGGCACGGGACATGTCCTGGATATCGATCATGGGACGCCAAGGTGTGCCGTCACTGAGTATGGTGATTTTTCCGGAGGCCACTGCAGCAGCCACGAAATCGTTGAGAACCAGGTCCAGACGCAACCTCTCGCTGGCACCGCAAGCAGTGGGAAAGCGCAAACAGGTGATCACGAAGTCATCACCGGCCAGCGCCCGGATGTCCTGCTCCGTGCCGATCTTGGAGCGTGCATAGGCGGTAAGCGGGTTGAGTTCCGAGCTCTCATCGCGGGCTGCGCCTTCGGCAAATCCATAGACACTGCAACTGGAAGCAAACACGAAACGCCGCACACCGGCATCCCTGGCCAGCCCGGCGAGCCGCACGCTGGCCCGGTGGTTGATTTCGGCGGTGACGTCCTCGTAGGCCTTGCCCATCGGATCGTTGGAGATAGCGGCAAGATGGATGACTGCATCCACCCCTGACAGCAGTTCCAGATCGACATCACGCACGTCAACGAAGTACTGGGCATCCAGCCTCGATTCCGGCAGCACCGAGGCACCGGTCAGGCAATGTCCGAAAAACCCGGTATCGATGCCGATGATTCCGGCTTGCGGCATCTCGGCCCTGATCATCTTGACCAGCGTCGGGCCGATGTAGCCCATGTTTCCTGTTACCAGTACTTTCATTGTTCAGTTTCCAGTTTCATGGTTCAGGCCACTCTGGCGAGCAGATCGGCCTCTTCCAGAATGCGGCAGGTATCCATCATGATCTCGAATGGCAGTTCCGCACGCTCGGCGATTTCCAGTACCGAATGGCTACCGTCAGACTGGTTGAGCGCCCACAACATGGCCATCGCCCTGCGCGCGCTTTCCTTGTCGCCCCCGATGGCCTGATAGAGGCCTCGTTTGCCAAGTTGTGGTTCACATTTGGGGTTGAGGTTGCGATATCGGCAGTCATTCTCCACGACATCGAGAATCCTGACCACCAGTTCGAACGACTCCTGCAGGTGAACGGCGCTGACGAAATCCAGGTTATCCGCGGAGGTGTGATACTCGGGGAATTCTCCGTACTTGCTGCGCTCCAGCAACCCCACCGGCAGATCGAAGCCCGGCGAGCAGAACTGACGCTCGTCGTAGCCGTAGGGGGAGAACGGTTCGACGCGCGCGGTGGCGCTGAAATGCCCCAGCACATGGCGTACGGCACGGTCGATCCCCGCATCGCCGCGGCGGCTGCATTTATAGGTGGGACCACCACCGTCTCCAACGCAGGACAACACCAGCCCATGACGGATTCTGTCCACCTGATGCTCGTTGCGAGCCAACCAGGTAATCGACCCGATGGTGCCCGGTATCAGCAGGAAGCGGTAGGTATAACGATGCTCCACATCAGCCAGATGACGCGCCAGCAGGCTCAGCAGCGAGATACCCGAGAGATTGTCATTGGCCAGCGATGGATGACAGACGTGCGCGGTGATGAGAACCTCGTCGGCGGATTCACCCGGTAGCACCAACTCTCCGTAGCTGAGATGGCCATCCTCCAGGGTCGAGTCTATGAACACTTCGTAGTCACCATCCGGCAACGCCTCGCGCTGCCTGTGGCTCAGGCAAAAGCCCCAGGTTTCACGATAGTAGGAGGTCCGGTACGGAACCCACTCCGGTTGATCTGGCAGCGAGATCAGGTGCTCGTCCAACTCTGTCCGCGACAGGCGCCGGCTGACCGGAGTGCTGTAATTGAGCACGTGAAGATTCGAATCCTGAAAATCGACGATCCGTTTGCCGCTGGGGTCGCGGATCCATGCCTCGCGGATATTCCACTCTTTCGGTACAGTCCAGTCGAACACCTGGGTACCGGTCGCGACCTCGACCACCTGCAGGGGTATGTGCCTGCCGACTATGGCCAGACTCTGACGCACGCCGTCACCGGTGATACTGCGACAGATCGGGTAGAGCTCCCGGATCAGCGCGTACATATCCTCGCCAGCGCCGTGCTGAGACAAGATCTTGCGTACGCCCGCCCGGGTCATGGCCCCGGCTCCGCGACAGCGCCATCCTGCGTTGAGCCCAAACGCAGGGAAAGTCTGGAATATAGTTTCAAGATCAGTTGATTCCTGGAAACCTGTGGTGCGTCTCGGTAGCCCGGAGCGAAGTGGGTGCGGGTGGTGCCTTCCGAGGCACGCTGTGTATACATCCCTGTCAGCTCGACCACGGCTTCCCTGCCACTGCCGACCCCGGAACGCACCACCCGCACCCACCCCACGACCCGTACACCGGACTGTAGAGTGGCCGGAACTGTGACCCTACAACACCTCGACCTCGGGAATCGGCACCACGAACTGCCCACCCCAGTCACGGATATGCGACATCTGGGCAACGATTTCGTCTTTCAGATTCCAGGGCAGAATCAGCAGGAAATCCGGCTGCAGCTCCGAGATCTTCTCAGGACCATAGACCGGAATCCGGACGCCGGGTAGAAAGCGCCCCTGTTTGCTGGGGTTACGATCCACCGTAAAATCAATGAAATCGGTGCGCACCCCACAATAATTGAGCAGCGTGTTGCCCTTGGCAGGGGCACCATAGCCGGCGATAGTCTTGCCCAGTTCTTTTTGTTCGATCAGGAACTTGAGCAGTTGTCGCTTGGTCGCCTCCACGCGTTGCTGATAGTCCACATAGTAGTCCAGCGTCCGCATGCCAGCAGCGCGTTCCCTGGCCAGCAATTCACCCAACCGGGCAGTGATCGGGCGTTTGCTGTCTTCCTTGTGGCAAGCGTAGATCCGTAGCGATCCACCATGGGTCGGCAGCTCCTCGACATCGAACAAGGCCAAGCCATGGTAGGCAAATATGCGCTGTACCGTCGACAACGAAAGATACGAGTAGTGCTCATGGTAGATGGTATCAAACTGATTGAACTCGACCAGCCGCATCAAATGCGGAAACTCCATGGTAATCGTTCCGCCAGTCTTGAGGACGATCTTCATGCCGGCTACAAAATCGTTGATATCGGGAACATGAGCCAGCACGTTGTTGCCGATCAACAAGTCTGCCTGAGTGCCGTCGGCGACCAGATCCTTGGCCATGGCCACGCCGAAGAAACGAACCAGTGAGGGGATGCCCTTCTTGACCGCTGCCCTGGCCACGGTTGCGGCCGGTTCGATACCCAATACGGGCACCCCTTGCTGTTGAAAATACTGCAGCAGATAACCGTCGTTGCTGGCCAGTTCGATGACGCGGGAATCGGCTCCAAAATGGTAGCGTTGCATCATCATTTCGACATAGCCACGGGCATGCTCGAGCCAGCTGCTGGAATAGGAGGAGAAGTAGGTGTAGTCGTCGAAGATTTGCTCGGGCCTCTGGTGTTCCGGCAACTGCACCAGATGGCACTGGTCACAAACATAGGTGCGCAATGGAAAGAACGGCTCCATCGTGTGCAGATCGCGTGGGCGCAACAGGTCGTTGGCGATCGGTGACGCACCGAGATCGACGAATGTGTGTGTCAGCAACGCATTGCAGAACCTGCAGTTGACACCACCTTCCGGCTGGTCACTGATTCTCACCGCCACCTCCGAATCCGAAATGTTGTGAACAGCTGCTTCGTTCATTGTCGATCACTCATAATCTGACGCGCGCAATGGGCGCGATTGTGGGCCAGTCATGTCTGGGTCGAAACTGCTTGGGCGGGCAACGGGGCTGCACGGTCGGTGCCAGCTTCCGCGACAATGGTATCGATGATGTCACCGTACACCTGCTCGTAGTGCTCCTGACTGTGCTGGGCACGGGCGTAGTTCCAAGTATCCCTGGCCATGCCGGCCAGTTGCCGCGGCGACCGGGAGGTCAGGCTGGCGACCTGATTCCGAATCTCAGCCACGGTGTTTTCCGCCAGCTCGATGCCGAACTCCCGCAGTTCGAAGCCGCATTCCCGGCTCAGCACAGGGATCAGGCCTCGCTGCAGACAAGTCGCGACCGC
>CBDVAK010000274.1:0-4746 GCA_965371945.1 uncultured Candidatus Competibacteraceae bacterium | reverse complement strand
TTAGAGCATCGTTTTTTCCATCCAAAAGCGGCATCTAAGCCAGAATAGCGGGTGCCACCTCGAAACATTTACCGTTTGATCATCACGTTGTGTTGGTCCGACCCCAGCGCCCCCAGCGATAAAGGTGCGGGCGAAGAACTGCTCGGCGTCCTGATACTCAGACGGCGCGGTAGCGGTGGTGACCTGGGTGATATCGGCGGCAAACTCGGGCTGCTCGAAGGTACCTTCGAGCACGTCACGAAGGGGTTTGGTGATCTCACGCCAGGGTTTGATCATCACTACTGTGCTCCGTGTACCAGTTGGGTGACGCCATTGATGAACACCCCAAAACTGTGCGACCGATTTTCGGTTAGCGACAAATGCGGCCCGATGGCGCGGGAACCGGCCAATTTCTGATAGCGTTGGCCGCTTATTCGGCTGAGTTCCTGCTGGGCGTTGGCTAGCCGGTCCGGGGCACGGAACTTGCCGTTACCCTGCATCTTCGCCACGCCACTGATTTCCAGACCCTGCTCGACTGCCCGCAGGTCACCCAGATACCAACTCTCCAACTCGTGACAAGCGATGCGGATCAGTACACCCGGTTTGCCGGCCTGGTCGCAGATGACGCGCAATTCGCGCTTGGTCTGCACGCAATCACCACTGTCCTTGTCACGCAAAACGATAAAATGGGTATCGTTGTCCAGCCAGCCACGCAGGCGTAAACCCAGGCGCTTGTGCAGATCCTGTTTGCCTTGGAAGACCACGTAGCGGCAGGAAATCGATGGTGGCAGCAGTCGATCCAACAGGCCTTTGAGCATCTCCCTGGCCGACGGTTCTTCGAGAAAGAACACCAGCTCCGTCATTGCGGGTCCACTCCATCGAACAGTCCTTCTTTCCATAAATATCCCATCTGATCGCCTTCGGCCATGAATCGGCTGACCTGTGGGTCATCGCTCGCGCGCATTATCTGCGTACAGCCGTCCCGCTTGGTCAGCCAGAACATCTCCTCCAGATTCACCGCATTCAGAAAATCCGGAGAATGGGTGGACACGAACACCTGGCCACCACGCTGCGCATAGGCGCGAAACTCCTCCGCCAGTTCCCACAACAGCGTGGGATAAAGCTGGTTCTCCGGCTCCTCAATGCACAACAGCGGGTGTGGCACCGGGTCGTACAACAGGACTAAGTACGCGAACATCTTGATGGTGCCATCGGAGACATACTTGTCGATGAACGGGTCCTTGAAGGCGCCATCCTGAAAGCTCAGCAACAGGCGCCCGTCCTGGGTCGGCACCGGGGTAACCGCGCTGATCCCAGGGACCCGGCGTTTCATTACCTCGACGATTTGCTTGAAGATACCAGGTTCGTTTTCGTAGAGTTGGCGCGCCACCAGTTGCAGGTTGTCACCGGTTATCGACAGGTGGTCCTCATAACCGACCGCGTCCTTGCTGCCACGGGCCAGATTGATGTGGAAATCGGATACATGCCAGTTCTCGATTAGCTGCCGAAAGGCGCTGGCGGCCTTGAAACGGCTGAACTGCCCCAACCCCTTGATCGCCAGCACATCGGGGTCTATCGACTGCTCCTCGCGTTCCAGTTCCTCATCCGGCTTGTCGAAGTCCTCCTCGTTGGCGATGGCGTACCCGGTGCCTCTGGAAAAATCGAGGAAATGGAACGGCGAACCATAGCGACCACGCTTGTAACGCAGTACCTCTTTTTGGATCACCGGCCGCTTGTTGACTTGGACAATCTGGACCAGATAGGTGGCCAGGCGATCGACACCGGCGATCTCCATGCGGAACTTGATCTCGATACCAATACAGGCCTGTGGTCCCGCTCCCCGGCTGATGACCTCGGAAAATCCGCCCCGTCCCTGCAAGGCCTGACGGACATTGAAGGTCAGGCAATCCTTCAGGAAACCGAATACATCGAACAAGGTACTCTTGCCCGAGCCGTTGGCCCCGACCACCACGCAGAAATTGGGAATATCGGTCAGCGTGCTCTTCCTGAAGCTCTTGAAATTGGTAAGCTTGATCGATTCGATGCGCATTTATTGCTCTCCAGCAGCTATCGCTAGACGTTGTAGCGCGAGCGTCCCGCCCGCAACGATGCGGCCATCAGGATGGCCGCGCTCCCGGGAAACCAGGCGCAGGACCTGAACGGTTGCGCGCGGGGCATGCAAGCCGCCTGCTCCATGGGTATCTTCCACAGACCCAACTCCGCCTGTCCGCCAGCAGCACGATGTTGGCCTGAATTCCACGCACCAGCCGCGGGATAATCGCAACCACTTGCGGGTTAGGCGTCTGAAGGTCCCATCCCGCGGCGCACTCAGACACCCAGATGGCGCTGATGGATATCGGGGTTGTCGGCCAGTTCCTTGGCGGTACCGGTGAACACGACACTGCCCTTGGCGAGAATCACGCTGTGGTCACAGACCGACAACAGTGCCTTGATGTCTTTGTCGACGATGATGGTGGCAACACCAGCCTCCTTGATCTCACGCACGACCGACCAGATCTCCTTGCGCACCAGTGGCGCCAGACCCTCGGTGGCCTCGTCCAGCACCAGCAGCATGGGATTGGTCAGCAATGCCCGGCCGATGGAGAGCATTTGCTGCTCCCCGCCGGAGAGGTGATCACCCATGTGAGGGAGGCGCTCGGCAAGTCGCGGGAACAACGCCAGAACCCGTTCGAGGTCCCAGTCCCGGGACCCGTCATGGCCCGGGCGGGCCGCCATCACCAGGTTTTCACGCACCGACAGATTGGGAAATATACCCCGTCCTTCCGGTACCAGGGCCAGGCCGGTGCGTGCGATCCGGTGTGGGCTATGTCCGGCAACCTCCTCACCCAGCACCTTGACGCTGCCGCGTGCCGGTGGCGTCAAGCTGAAGATGGAGCGGATGGTGGTGGTCTTGCCCATGCCGTTGCGGCCCATCAGGCTCAGGGACTCGCCACGCCGCACCTGCATGCTGACGCCGTGAAGAATGTGACTGGCGCCGTAGTAGGTGTGGATGCCTTGCAGCTCGAGGATTGCCGCGGCCTGGTTCACGAATCCTCTCCTTCAACACCCAGATAGGCTTCCTGCACCTCCTGGTTGGCCCTGATCCGGTCGGGCGGACCGGTGGCCAGCAAGCGGCCGTTGACCATCACGGTCAACATCTCCGCAATCGCGAACACGGCATCCATATCGTGCTCGATGAGTACCAGGGTATGTTCTTTCGCAAGCTGCTTGAGCAACATTACTACCGCTTCGGATTCCTCCGACCCCATACCGGCCAGCGGCTCATCCAGCAGCAGCAGCTCGGGCTCGGTGGCCAGCATCATGCCGATCTCAAGCTGACGCTGTTCGCCATGACTCAGTTGCGCAGGTACTACATTCCGACATCGACCCAGGCCACAAAGCTCCAGCGCACGCTCTGCCCGGTCATGCACCTGGCTGTAGCTGGTGGCTCGACGAAAGAACTTCATCGAGGTGGGCAAACGCGACTGTGCCCCCATCCAGCAGTTTCGAAAACAGGTGAATTCCGGGAATATGTTGGTCTTCTGGTAACTTCGTCCCAGGCCGATGCGCGAAATCTGGAAGGCGGACAGATTGGTAATGTCCTGATCGTTGAAAACAATACTGCCGGCGCTGGGCGCCAGATCCCCGGAAAGCAGGTCTATGAGCGTGGTCTTGCCCGCGCCATTGGGGCCGATAATGGCGTGGACGCAGCCCTTGTCGAAATCCAGGGTCACGTTGTTGACTGCGACCAGCCCGCCGAAAGAACGGGTCAGACTGTGGGTGGCGAGTATGGACCCTCTCACGGTCCCGGTCCCGATGCATCGTCGCTATTGCGCCGGGTGGAGCGAAATCTGGCGCTCACCCCGGATACCAGACCGGCGATACCGTGCGGCAGGAACAAGACGACTGCGATCACGAACACACCCTGTACCAGCAACCAGTGCTGGGTCAGCTCCTGTACCTGATCGTGCAGCAGCCCCAGCGCGAATGCCCCCAGCACCGCTCCGTACAAGGTTCCCATGCCGCCCAGTATGACCAGCATCATGACCTGCCCGCTCTGGTGCCAGTGGAGATAACCCGGACTGACAATACCGGTGGACACGGCCTCGAGGTAACCCGCGAACCCCGCCAGGGTGCCGGCGATAACGAAAGCGACGAGCTTGTATCGACGGGCGTTGTAGCCCAGTGCTTGGGTCCGGTGCTCGTTGGCGCGAATCGCCTGAATCACCTGCCCGAAAGGTGCATTCAGCAACATCGAGAGCAGCAGATAACTGACCACCAGGCTCCCCAGCACCAGGTAGTACATGGTGTAGGGGCCGGATAGATCCAGTAGCTGCAGATCACCAATGGTCACGCTGGGACGGGTGAAGATGAACATGCCATCGGAACCTCCCAACGCGAGGTTTTCGTTGAAAAAGTAAAACAGCATCTGGGCAAACGCCAGCGTGATCATGATGAAATAGACGCCCGACGTACGCACCGAAAACCAGCCGACGATCAGCGCCGCCAGGGCCGCGCCCGCCAGTGACAACGGCAGCGAGATCCATATCGACAGCGCCCCGGCGTCAGGGGTGAGCACCGCGAGTATGTAACCTGTGAGGCCGAAAAAAGCTGCGTGACCGAAGCTCACCAGACCGGTATATCCAATCAGCAGGTCGAGACTCATGGCGAAGATACCCATGACCATGAGGTGGATGAACAGCTCTACATAAAACTCGTCACCGACGAAAGGAAACACCGCAAGGGTGGCAATGGCCGCCAGCAGAA
>CBDVAK010000273.1:0-4756 GCA_965371945.1 uncultured Candidatus Competibacteraceae bacterium | reverse complement strand
CAAATGATCGAAAAATCTGACTCAATCAGGCTCGCCCTCGCTACGATCGCTGTTCTCGGACAGCCTCCTAGCGCTGTTTCAGCCAAGAGCCCGCCATCCGGCGGGTTCTTGCGTTTCAACTATGCTGGCCGGTACACCGGCCGATTGACCACGGTCTCGAAATCATCGCCATCAACAATCAAGCCCCACTGCTGGAGGCTACCGGAGTGGGTCGCGACTACCTTGCCCACACTGCGGTGGAAGCCTTCGATCTGCGTCTCGAACCGGGTCAGGTCGTCGGCCTGCTGGGGCAGAACGGTGCCGGCAAGTCCACCATCCTGCGGATGCTGTCCGGCTGCCTCGCTCCCAGTCGCGGTCACATCCGCATAAGTGGCATCGATCTGCTGGAATTCCCGGTAGCAGCAAAACGCGCGATCGGATATCTGCCGGATCAGCCGCCGCTGTACGCGGAGCTGAGAGTGGACGAGTACCTGCGTCACTGCGCCAGACTGCGCCGCGTCAGCCGGCGCGACCTGCCGGAGGCCGTGAACAAAGCCTGCCGACGCTGCGGTTTGCAGACCCGGCAACACAGTCTCATCGGTGCCCTGTCGAAAGGATTTCAACAACGCGTCGGCATCGCCCAGGCGATCGTCCACGAACCATCACTGGTGATACTCGACGAACCCACGGTCGGCCTCGATCCTCTGCAGTTACGCGAGGTGCGCGCGTTGATCGCAGAACTGGGCCGGCATCACGGCGTGATCCTGTCCACTCACATGCTGGCCGAAGTACAAAGTGTGTGCAGTCATGTGGTGATGATGAATACCGGTCGGGTCGTGCACGCCTCGCCGCTGTCGGAACTGGCGGCAGGCAACAGACCGTCGTGTTTCAGGATCCGCCTGGCACGGCCACCGGACAGTGCGGTACTGGCGGCCATCGAAGGCGTTGCAAGGGTGGAAATCCTGGCGGCAGACACTTTCAGACTGCACACCGGCGACGAAGGCGCGCCCCTGGCTGCCATCAGCGAACAGGCCTGCCTGCACAACTGGGGCCTGCGTGAACTGTGCGCAGAAGGAAACCCGCTGGAGCAGCTGTTCGTGGAACTCACCGTGGGCGGCGACCGGCGTCGCAAGCAGGCCCGATGATCATCACCATCGCGGCGCGCGAACTGCGCAGTTTGCTGGTCACGCCGCTGGCCTGGCTGATACTGGTCACGGTACAACTGATCGGCGCCTGGGTTTTCCTGGTGCTGGTCGAGGATCAACTGCTGTTGCAGGGACAACTGGCGTCCACGGCAGGATTGGTCGGGGTCACCGACCTGGTGGCGGCGCCGCTGCTGCGGCTGTCAGCCTGGCTGTTGCTGCTGGTGGTGCCGGTGCTCAGCATGCGACTGATCGCGGCCGAGCGGCGCCATCAAACCTTGCCACTGTTGTTGTCCTCGCCGCTGGGCCTGATCCAGCTATTAGCTGGCAAGTATTTGGCCTTGATGAGTTTCCTCGGGTTACTGCTGGCAATGTTGTGTGCCATGCCGCTGAGCCTCTATGCCGGTGCCGACCTGGACACCGGCAAGCTGGCCGCCGGGATGCTCGGCCTGGTTCTGGTGAGCGCCTGCTTCGCCGCCGTCGGTCTGTATCTGTCGAGCGTCTCCAGCGCCCCCTCGGTGGCGGCATTCGGCACCTTGGGCACCCTGCTGTTGTTTTGGCTGATGGATGCGCCCGCGGCCGCCGGTGCACCAGGGGTGCTCGCCGAGCTGTCACTGCTCAAGCACTTCGAACGCCTGCTCAGAGGGGTGTTCGACAGTAGTGACGTCATCTATCTGCTGCTGTTCGCGTTCACCTTCCTGGCGCTGAGCCTCTACCATCTGGACCGCGGACGACAAAATGGCTAAGGGCATGGCGAACCCCGGACGGCAGCGGTTGGCGTGGATCCGCACCAGGGCGCCGCTGTTGCTGCTGCTTTCGGTGGTGGCGCTGGGCTACTGGCTGAGTACCCGCTACACCATTCAGGCAGACTGGACCTGGCGCCAGCGCGGCAGCCTCACCAGCACCAGTATCGCGGTCCTCGAGCAGCTGTCGGGACCAATTGCGGTGCAGGCATTCGTGCGCCAGGACAAACTGCTGCGAGCGCGTATCGAGGCACTGCTGGAACGCTATCGACGCTACAAACCCGACCTGGTGCTCGAATATGTCAACCCCGATCTGCATCCGCGCATGGCCCGCGAGCTGGGCATCCGCAGCCATGGTCAACTGCTGGTCGGCTATGACGGTCGCAGCGAGCGCCTGGATCAACTATCCGAGCCCGCCATGACCGCCCTGTTGCAACGACTGGGTACCGACAGCAAACGCCCACTGCAGTTTCTGAGCGGGCATGGCGAGCGCGCACCGCTCGGCGCGGCCAACTTCGATCTCGGCGATCTGGGAACGCAGCTGCGGGACCAGGGCTACGACATCTCGGTGATCAACCCGGTGGCTGACAGCCGGCCACCCGAGCCTGACGCGGTGTTGGTGATCGCCGGCCCCAGCAGCGATCTGCTGGGTGGGGAAATTGCCCAGATCGGCGAGCACATTGACCGGGGTGGCAACCTGATGTGGTTGCTGGACCCCGACCCACCGGCCACCCTGAAACCACTGCTGTCGGCACTGGATCTGCAAATTCTGCCAGGCGTGGTGGTGGACGCCACCACGCGAATGTTCGGTATCGAAGACCCTGCATTTGCGCTGATCACGCGCTACCCTCCGCACCCGGTGACCAAAGGTCTGGAGGTCGTCACCCTGTTTCCACAGGCAGTGGGGCTGGAAACCATCGACAGTGGCAAGTGGCAGGTCATACCGGTCCTGCAAACTCTGCAGCGTAGCTGGACCGAGACCGGTCCGGTCAGTG
This sequence comes from uncultured Candidatus Competibacteraceae bacterium, assembly GCA_965371945.1. Lineage (GTDB taxonomy): Bacteria > Pseudomonadota > Gammaproteobacteria > Competibacterales > JAHEDQ01 > CBDVAK01. Next base: position 1,897 of record CBDVAK010000273.1, on the reverse strand, counting down.
GCCAGATCAAATACGATCCCGCCGACGGCGAACGGGCCGGGCCGATCACGATCGGCGTGGCGCTGACACGCGAGCGGCCGGAGGGTGGCGAACAGCGCATACTGGTCGTCGGTGACGGCGACTTTCTGGCCAACAATTACCTGGGCAACGGCGGCAATCTGGAACTCGGTCTCAACGCCATACGCTGGCTGAGTGACAACGATCAGGGCGTCAACGTGATCCTGCAAACGGCTCCCGACCGCCAGTTGCAGCTATCGGAACGCGCCCTGGTGGGCCTGTCGGTGTTGTTTCTGATGGTGGCACCACTGGCGTTGGCGGGGGTGGGTGTACTGGTGTGGTGGCGCCGCCGGCAGTGAAGCTGTCCCGAGCGCGCCACGCCGTCACCGGGCTGCTGCTGCTGTTGCTACTGGCATTGACCGGAGTCGCACTGTACCCGCCCAGCAACGCCTACCGGCCACCGCCACCACTAACCTCCCTGGATCCGGCCGCTATCGATCGCCTGCGGATCGAGGGACCGGATGGCAACACAATCGCCCTGGCGCTGCAGGCTGGCCGATGGCAACTGACCAAACCCGCGCGGCTGCCAGTCGACGAGCTGCAGCTCCAGGATTTGCTCAGGATTGCCGCCGCACCCAGTATCAGCAGCTACCCGCTGGCACGGTTCGACGACGCCGAAATCGGTCTCGCCAATCCGCAGGCACAGGTGCTGATCAACGATACGCTGCTACAGTTCGGAGACCGCACGGCCACCGGGGGGCTGCGCTATGCGCGGATCGACGACACCGTGCACTTGATACCGAACTCCCACTTCCATACCGTCAGTCTGCCGCTGTCTGACTATGTCACCACAGCGCTGTTTGTCGATGACACCGATATCGAGGCGCTGACGCTGCCGGAACTGCGTCTATGGCGCGGCCCTGAGGGTGGCTGGCGAAGTGAACCCGGAGCGCTCGATGCCCGGCAGGCCGCAATGCTGGTGACACGCTGGCGGCAGGCCAAAGCCGCCGCGGTGCAACCCTGGCAGCCGGGGCTCACCGAGCTGGGCCGGGTCGTCGCGACCGTGCAGAACACGGACACCGGCATCGAGTTCATCATCGAAAAACTGCCTGATGCCCCCGACTTCATCCTCGCCCGCCCGGACCAGGGGCTGCGTTACCATTTCAGTCCGGCGGCCGGCCAGCGCCTGCTGGGCCGTGACCTGATCCCGGACGATGCCTGAGCTACCTGAAGTCGAAACCACGCGACGCGGCATCGAACCCCATCTGCTGGGGCACACCATGACCGGGGCGGTGGTTCGTGAGCCGCGGCTGCGCTGGCCGGTCGATAACAAGCTGGACTCCCTGGTCCGCGGCCGCCCGGTGCAAGCCGTGCGACGACGCGGCAAGTATCTGTTGCTGGACCTGGACGCCATCAACCTCATCATTCACCTGGGCATGTCCGGGAGCCTCAGACTGGTACCCGGCAGGTCGGTGCCCCAGACCCACGACCACGTCGACCTGTATCTGGACAGCGGTGGCTGCGTCCGTTATCGGGATCCCAGGCGGTTCGGCTGTGTGCTGTGGACCGCGGAACCCGTCGAGCAGCACCCTTTGCTCGCCAGGCTGGGCCCGGAACCGTTCTGGGAGGAATTTGACGGCAGCTATCTGTACCGGCGCTCGCGAGGCAGGCGCGTCGCGGTCAAGAGCTTCATCATGGATGCCGCAACCGTGACCGGGGTGGGTAACATTTATGCAAGCGAAGCATTGCACCTGGCGGGAATCCATCCGGCGCGCTCAGCAGGCCGCATCAGCCAGGCGCGCTTCCAACGGCTGGCGAGAGCAATCGTCACGGTGCTGAACCAAGCCATCGCGGCCGGCGGCACCACCTTGCGCGACTTCGTCGACAGCAGCGGCCAACC
>CBDVAK010000272.1:0-4775 GCA_965371945.1 uncultured Candidatus Competibacteraceae bacterium | reverse complement strand
GAAGTACTGCTGGATGCCGGAGCGAGGGCCATAGCGTAGAATCCAACAGCGCCACTTCATGGCTCTTCGCGGAAACAGTCAATGATATTTCGCCAGCTCTTCGATCATAGCTCCTGCACCTACAGCTATCTCATCGCCAGTGGACACGGCCGCGAGGCGTTGATCATCGATCCCGTGGTGGCAAGAGTCGATCACTATCTGCGCTTGCTGAAGGAGCTGGATCTGAGACTGGTGAAAGCGGTCGATACCCACGTCCACGCCGACCATATCAGCGGTCTGCCCGCGCTGCGGGACCAAACCCGCTGTGTGACGGTGATGGGCGAGCAGAGCCATGTCGACGTGGTCTCCATGCGCGTGCAGGATGGGGACTTCATCGATATCGAAGGGCTTCGCCTGCGGGCTATCCATACACCGGGCCACACCGACGATTCCTACAGCTTTGTCATGGACGAGCGCGTGTTCACCGGTGACACGTTGCTCATTCGTGGTACCGGGCGCACCGATTTCCAGAACGGTGACGCCCGCGCCCAGTACGACTCGCTATTCAACAAGCTGCTGAAGCTTCCGCCCGAGACCCTCGTCTGCCCGGGCCACGACTACAAGGGTGACATTGTCAGCACCATAGCCGAGGAAAGGGATCACAACCCGCGGTTACAGGTGAGCTCGGTGGACGAGTATGTCGAGCTCATGAACAAACTGCACCTGCCGAATCCGAAGATGATGGACGTGGCCGTGCCCGCCAACCTGCACGTGGGACTGTCCCAGGACGATCTCGAGGTCCGGGGCTGGTCCGTCACCGCCCGCGATGCGGCAACGATGACAGGACGACCGGATGTGGTTCTCGTCGATCTCCGGGACCATGTGGAACGGGTACGCGACGGCATCATTCGAGGCTCCGTGCACACCCCCTATTCGAATCTGCGGGACAATATCGAGCCAGGTGGCCTGCTGCACGAGCTGGCCGCTTCGGCTCATCGGCAGTTGCTTTTCTATTGTGCCTTCGGCGAGCGCTCCGCGATGGCTGTGCAAACCGCGCAGGAACTGGGTATCGACCGCTCCTGCCATATCAAAGGCGGCATGGAAGCCTGGAAAAAGGCGAACCTGCCGACCGCCAGGATCGGCGCATAGGGCAGGCAAGAGTTCTACACAGAGAGCACAGAGCCTCACAGAATAAAATCGATCCAGATGCCGGCCGCGCGGAGATCATCGCGACCCAACACGACCCCGGTAGCGACGGCTTGAAGCCATCTGTCTATTGTTGGCAACGCGGGGGTTCATGGCGCGCGAGGGAACCCACCGACCTGGATGATCTCCGCGTTAACCCTTCCTGCGCTCCACCGTGCCGCTATTCCCGCACCCGGCTGTTCCGGTAGCGCGCGCGCTGCGCCTCGCTGGGTGGATACAGACCCGGCAGCGATTCGCCATCCCCTACCCGCTCGATGATCCATTGCTCGAGTTGTTCCTGCTCGGGCCCCAGCGTACAAAGCTCCTCGACCATGGCCCTGGGGACTACCACCGCACCGTCGTCGTCGGCGACGATGAGGTCATCCGGAAACACGGCAACACCACCACATCCCACCGGCTGCAGCCAGTCCACGAAAGTCAACGCGGCGATCGACGGCGGTGCCGCCACACCGCGGCACCACACCGGCAGACCGGTAGCTTCTACGCCCACCGCATCGCGTATCGCGCCGTCAGTCACCAGCGCACGAACCCCACGCTGTCGCATGCGGGCACAAAGGATATCGCCGAAGATTCCGGCCGTGGTCACCCCCATGGCGTCGACCACCACGATACAACCAGCCGGCATCTCCTCGATGGCAGCCCGGGTCGAACGCGGCGAATCCCAGGATGCCGGGGTGGCCAGGTCTTCGCGAGCCGGAACAAAACGCATCGTAAATGCCGGGCCTACCTGCCTGTCCATTTGTTTGCGCTGAGCACCACGCAGCGGCGTCGGGCCGCGCATCCAGACTTGCCGCAGACCCCGTTTGAGCAGCAGGGTGGTGATGGTTGCGGTTGAAACGCAAGCCAGGGTGGCCAGCGTCTTCCTGTCGTCTTTCAGCGTACTCAAGACCCAATCCTCCCGTTCATTGGGACCGGCGACCCGTAAACTGTGCGATCACTACCGCCACCAGAACGATGGTGCCTCCCAGCACCTGCTGAGTGGTCATCGATTCATCGAGCAGCTGCAACGCAATCAGTATGGTCGCGATCGGCTCCAGATTCATCACCATCGACAAACGTTCCGCGCCAATCAACCGCAGACCCGCGTAAAGGGCGACAAACGCTACCAGAAAAGCCAACAGACTCAGGCCCAGTACCAGCCAGCCGCGGGGATCGTTGCCCGGCAGCGCAAACGCATCCGCCACGATGATCGCGATCAAACTGCAAACCAGGGCAGCCATTGCCATGTGCTGGGTAAAGACACTGAGGTCCAGTTCCCGCAGTGCGACACTGCTGATGATCATGTTGACAGCGACCCCGAATGCAGCGGTCACCGCCAGCAGCAAACCTATGGGGGCCATGACCTGAAAGTGGACCCCGAGAGCCAGCCCCAGACCGACAAAAGCGCTGACCAGCAGCAACGCCTGCGCGGCGGTTGGCCAGCGTCGGCGCAGGAGCGACACCAGCAATGCGGTCAAGAACGGGTAGGTATAGAAAGCCAACACCGCCAGGCTCACCGGGATAAAACCCACCGAGCCAAGATAGGCGCCAATGCCAATGAAATAGGTGACGCCGGCCAGATAGCAAAGCCACAGCTTGCGCCCCCGTACCCGCACCGGTTGGCGTCGCACCCGGTTCCAGACCAGCATCAATGCCAGCAACAACACAAAGCGGATGACCATGATGGTCAGAGCGTTGGTGCCGTGGTCGTAGCTGACCCGTGCCAGCACCAGCGAAAAGCTGTAGCCGATGGCACTGACGATCGTCAGGATAACCCCCAGCACGACCCGGGCGGCCGCGGGGTGCCGTTCGGTACTCATGGCAGCACGGCATGGCGTGCTCGATAGCCGGGAATCATGTCGCCGGGTCGGAGTCTGTCACAACAGCATCAACTGCGCACCAGTGATGGTTTCAAAGCTAGTGTCAAGAAAATGCAGGATGCCATCGACCGCCGGTGCCAGCTGACGCTGTCGATAGTGCTCATAGTCCGGGGCCGGAAGTTCACCAGCCACCGGTTCGGCGCCACCGTGGGTGATGACATAGCGGATGCTTCGACCTGGGTTGGTCAGCTTTCGCGCTGCTTGTATATGCGGTGGAACCACCCTGATGTAGCTGTCCAGAGGTCGCCGCAGGCGTTTTCTGTAGACCAATTCGTGGTCGAGTCTGCCGGCATACAAATCGGCCACGGTGTCTCGCAGCCAGTCCTCGAAAGGCTGGTGCAGGAAGATGCGTCGGTAGAGTTCACGCTGTACCCGTCGCGCCAGCGGCGTCCAGTCGCTGCGAACGCTCTCCAGACCCTTGAACACCAGCTCCACGCTGCCATTGGCGGTGCGTACCATGCCCGCATAGCGCTTCTTGCTTCCTGATTCACTGCCACGCACGGTCGGCATCAGAAATCGCTCGTAGTGGGTCTCGAATTCAATCTCCAGATACGAGTCGAGGCCAAACTGCTCTGCCACCTTGCGCCGCCACCAGTCGTTGATCCGGGTTTGCAGCCGCTGGCCAATGCCACGCGCTTCGGCAGCATCGGGGCCCGGCCCCAGCAGCAGAAACAATGAATCCGTGTCGCCGTAAATCACGGTGTGGCCACACTCGCGCAGATACTCACCGGTCTGTCTCAGGATCTGCTGACCACGACGGGTGATGCTGGTGGCCAGACGAGCGTCGTGAAACCGGCAACCGCTGGAACCCAGCACGCCATAGAAAGCGTTCATGATGATCTTGACGGCCTGCGACAAGGCCCGGTTACCCTCGCGTTTGGCCTGTTCCCTGACCTGCCACAGATCGGTGACAAGCTCCGGCAGAATCCCGTTGCGGCGTGCGAAGACGGCCCCGGCGAATCCCGGCACGGGATCATCGCCGGGGGCGACCAGACCCAGCGGGTCGATCATAAAGGTCCGTACGATACTCGGGTACAGACTCTTGAAATCGAGCACCAGCACATTGTCGTAAAGGCCGGGTTTCGAGTCCATCACGTAACCACCGGGACTTTCCGCACCGATGGGCGCGTCGCCAATGTCCGGCGCCACCCGGCCGCGGCGATGCAGTCGCGGCAGGTAAAGATTGTCGAATGCCGCCACCGAGCCCTGCAGCCGGTCCAGCGCCAACCCGGTGATACGCGCCCGTGCGATTGCGAAATCGATCAACCCGGTGTGCTCGTATATCTCGGTGACCAGACGGCAATCCTCCAGGTTGTAAGCCGCCAGTGCCGGCTTGTCCTCACGGTACAAGCGCTTGATCTCCGCCAGCCTGTCACCCCCGGCATGCAGATTCTTACCCCGTCCCAGCAGGGTTTGCGCGACCACTTCGAGCGCATAGCTTTCGAAGGACCAGAACGCGGCCCGCAACGACACGATGCCGTCGAGAACGGCGCGCCCGGGGACCCTGGCGCGTGCGATCCCTCCCCCCGGCCTCGCCGCCAGTATCCTGGCCTGCTCACCGCCCCGGGACAGCGCGAAACGAACGCCCAGACTCTGACAGCGCCGTTGCAGATACTGCAGGTCGAACTCGATCACGTTCCAGCCGATCACGACATCCGGATCCAGCCTTGCCAGCCATGCGAAGAACGCCTGCAACACCGCCGCCTCGTCGGTGAAATAATGGACCTGGTC
>CBDVAK010000271.1:0-4813 GCA_965371945.1 uncultured Candidatus Competibacteraceae bacterium | reverse complement strand
CGTCGACCAGCAGTGACCGTACCCGGCCGCCGGTCTGCGCCGATACAGTGCTCTGATAAACTGCCTCGACCAGACCATCGGCCACGTATTCCCGAACCATGGAGTCGAAACGGACCGGGCTCGTCGCCAATTGCCCGGCGCTCCAGGCAATATCTACCGACACGATCCACAGCAACAGAGCCCCGACCAGGATCGCGCGAAAGTTCCTGTCTTCACACATGGCATGAATTCCCGACCAAAACATTAGGGAATTCTAATATTCAGGCACCGCAACATCAACCCCTGATCCCTGCAAGCTGCAACCCTTGGTGGTTGCTCAACAAGCCGGGGCAATGTGGGTGCGGGCAGTGCCTTCCAAGACACGCCGTGAATACATCCCTGTAGGCTCGACAGCGGCATCCCTGCCGCTGACGGTCCCGGAATGCACCACCCGCACCCACGTCACGACTGCCAAGGCCCCGGGCTATTGAGAAGTTTCAACCCCGCACACAAATGCATACCGCGGAAACACAAAAGGCAGGGGGGACCGCCGGCTCCCCCTGCCTTCCTGGAACAACCACCGAGGGTCAGAACCGCTTGGTGTAGTTCACACCCAGTTCATACTGGCGCATCTTGATCTTGACGGATTGCGACGGGTCAAAAGCATTGCGCCCGCTGACGGTCTCTTCCGGTGCGTACAACAGCGATACGTCGAGCTGACTGTCGTTCTCCAACTGACGACTGAAGCCGAATGTGACGTGCTGCTTGATGATACCGGGGGCAAGGATATTGAACGTCACCTCGGAATCCGGAACCGGCTGGTCGTTATAGGCATAGCCAACCCGCCAGGTCCATTTGGGACTGCTCTGCCACTGGAAACCGATACGGTAGATGTTGATGTCGTCCCAGCCGAAACCCGGACCCTTGCTGCCACCCAGCAACAGGTCGGTGGTGCGGGTCTGTGCCGCCATCCCCAGTTCCTGCGCGTTCAACGGGTTGGAAATGGCATCGACATCGCCGTACCAGATACGCTGGTAGTCCAGGAACAGGCTCATGGCATTGTTGATATCCCAGGCCAGACCCACGGTCAGCTCCGGCGGAATGTCGAAGCTGCCACCCTCGGCGAACAGGCCCTTGTATTCATCGAAATCGGTCATATAAATACGGCTCTGATAGGCCGCACCGAGGCTGACACCAGGCACCACTTCACCCTGGATTCCGAGTTTCAAACCGGCGCCGTAGGAATAGCTGGCCTTGTTGCTGGTCAACTTGCGGGGATGCTTGGAAAACCCGATCAGACCGAATGCCCCGAGACCCTTGGCCTTGAAGCGTTGCACGGCCAGTACCGGAGTGATGCCCCAGGAGGCCGTATCGTTGATCTTGCGCGAATAAGTCGGGGTGATGAACATCTGCATCAGATCGACACCGGCGGAACCACCGCAGAAAGTACCCCGGGCGCCCGCGAACGGATTTTGCCCCGGTGGGGCCGGCGCCAGTGCCGGCAGACAGGGGACATTCTTGCTGTAGTCGGTATTCATGCCGCCATTGCCGTAAAGGGCGATGCCCCAGCTCGATTTCTCATCGATCTTGCTGGAATAGGCAAGACCGGGAATCAGGAAAAAATTAGCGCCGCTGTCTTGGGACCCAGGCGCCAGCGGAAAGCTCCCGGGCTGCCCGGATGGCTGCCCGCCCACCTCGTATTTGCGAATTGGGCTGAACAGCGAAGCACCGATATTCAGCTGGTCGGGCACGAATACCAAACCGGCCGGGTTGAGGGCCGGGGCCATGGCATCCTGCGCCTTGGCCACGCCGGCGCCCGCAAGCCCTTTCTGGATAATACTGTAACCGTGCGAGAAATACCCGGTAGTGGCCCAAGCCTGCCCGGATGCACCGATAGCGATCCCGGCGGCGCCGATCGCGGCAATCAGTCTGGTTCGATTCACTTGCTACTCCCCTCTCTAGTGGAAATACCACAAAAAAGGCCACCCCGGTGTTCAACCGGGGTGGCCTGGGATCACTACCCTGCACGAGCTGTGATCAGATGTAGAGACAGATGTCAGATTCACCCGCAAACTCGAAAAAAGTTGCGGCACCGCCGTATTCGATATCCTCGATGAATTCAGAGGTGGGCATGTCGAACAGATCAACGGTCATCTGACAGGCAATCATCTTGACCTCGGCCTCCAGGCACAATTCGCGCAGATCCTCGATACTGGCCACGCCCTTTGCCTTCATTTTTCTTTTCATCATGGTGGTCATCATGCCCTGCATGCCCGGCAGGGCCTGCAGCAGCACCGGCATGGGCATGGGCATGGGCATGCCCGGGTTGCCGAGCGAAGTCACCTGCAGTTTGAGCTCCTTCTTGAGCAACTGCAGCCCGTAGAAAGTGAAGAATATCTGAGTCTCGTAACCCAGCGCGGCGGCTGTCGAGGCCAGAATAAACGGCGGGTAGGCCCAGTCCAGGGCCCCCTTGGTGGCGATGATCGCCAATTTTTTGTCGTCAGACATGAAACGTCTCCTGAGAGTCGCGACAAGGCGTCGTGTCGCGGCAGCGGGTCTTGTATCCGATCAGGCTTTCTTGAGCAAGAAGGTGAACTTGCCACCCTCTTCACCCGATTCCATCAATTCGTTGCCGGTCTGCCTCGCAAAAGCCTCGAAATCCTTGACCGAACCCGGATCGGTGGCAACGATGCGCAGGACCTGCCCGGATCCCAGGCCGGACAATGCCTTCTTGGCCTTGAGGATAGGCAGCGGGCAGTTCAGGCCCGAGGCATCGAGTTCGGAATCAAAGCTGGCCATGTTCGGGGCTCCTGTGTGGTGGGTTGGCCTGCAAACAGGCAATTCAGTTCTTACTTATATGCTAAGAAAATAATAGGCTCAAGCTGCACTGCAACATAAGCCGAATGGTACACCGATTCGCGCTGTGACACTGCCGGAAATGCTAGCTTCAGGGGATGATGCGGCGACCCACAGGGAGCCCCTGGAGGATCATCTGCCGCGGTGGCCCGGTCGCCGCTCCAAACCCTGGTGCGGTATTCGCAAGCGGGAACCTCACGGTCGGCAACGGGTCTATTGTTCTGTTCCGGATTCAAGCTGCCCCCGATTGGATGGGCCAGGAGGGGCAAACAGGTCCTCCGGGGCACGATGTGACACGCCCCCTCTGTCGCACGGGACAGGCAGCGAATACCTCACAGGAATGTTGCGGTAGAATAGGCGCCGCGCCGGCGTATATCCCAAGTGTTTACAGGACATCCGTAGATGAGAAAACTGCTGTTCGTAGTGCTGGTCTTGCTGACTGCCGCCGGCAACGCCCGGGGTCTGAACCTGCCGAGTATTGGCGATCCTTCGCGTGCCTATCTGGGCCTCAACGACGAGCAGCAGTTGGGCCTGGAAATCTACCAGCAGATCGCCGGCTCCGGGGTCATGATCCAGGACCCGTTCCTGCAGGAATATATCGACTCGGTAGGGCAAAAGATTGCCACCCACGCGCAGCGCGACGGTGGCCGGTTTACCTTCTTCATGATCAACGACTCCGATATCAATGCCTTCGCGCTGCCAGGCGGCTACATCGGAGTCTATACGGGACTGCTGCTGGCAACCCGCAGCGAAGCCGAACTGGCGGGAGTGCTAAGCCACGAAGCGGCCCACGTCACCCAGCTCCATATCGCACGCCGGTTCGCCTATGAGAGTCAGATGCGGCTGCCCAGTATCGCTGCCTCTCTGGTAGGCGCCGTGGTGGCCTCGCAAGCAGGTGGCAGCGGGGTGCCGGCGGCGTTGGCTGCGGGCTCGGCACTGAGTACGCAGGGGCAGATCAATTTCACCCGCGACAATGAGTACGAGGCCGACCGTGTCGGTACCGACTACCTGGTCAGCGCCGGTTTCGATCCGGAAGGCATGCCCGATTTCTTTGAGCGACTGGCACGAAATTCGCGGATGCAAAGTGGTTCGGGCGTGCCCGAGTTTTTGCGCACTCACCCGGTGGAAACCCGACGTATCGCGGAGACCCGCGCCCGGATCGCGAAACTTGGAAAGAAGATAGGCCGTAGCGACAGCCTGGAATATCATCTTGCCAAGGCACGGCTGGTGGCGCTGACGACGCCGGACCCTGCGTCCCAGGCGCAGCGGTTCGAGCAACGCCTGGACCAGGGCAAGTTCCGCAATCGCCAGTCGGAGGAGTATGGCCTGGCGATCTGCCTGCGGCGCGCCGGGCGTCTGCAGCAGGCAAGCGATCGTATCGACGCGCTGCTCGAACAACATCCAGAATCGCTACCCTACCTGATGGAAGCCGCGGAAATAGCACTGCGCAGCGGTCAAGGCGACAGGGCCAAATCACAGTTCCAGCGCGCTGAACGACTCTATCCGGGCGACTACAGCCTGGCGATCAGTTATGGCGACGCGCTGGTCAAATCAGGTCAGAACCGCAAAGCGATGAAGGTTTTACGCCCAGCGCTACGGCGCGATGCGGGGCACGCCCAGGGTTACGCTCTGTATGCGCGCGCGGCCTTGCAGAATGGGATGATCGCGGACAGCCACGCCCACATGGCGATCTTTTATGACTTGTACGGCCAGACTGAACTGGCGACCCGCCAGATAGAGCTGGGACTGCAGGACCCCCAGCTGACCCCCTATCAACGCTCGCGGATGGAGGCACACCTGGAATTGCTGCGCGCGCGCAGCGAGGAGCAGGAGAAGGGTTGACCCACTGAGGAAATGCGCTCGACAAGACTAGCCGCGCACTTGCCCCCCCCCCCCGGAATCCGCTGGTGGCGGGTATACTCCATCAGAGATGCTTGTCATTGTGGACACATCCGGTATCCTTCTTAGCTGGGAGTGA
>CBDVAK010000270.1:0-4838 GCA_965371945.1 uncultured Candidatus Competibacteraceae bacterium | reverse complement strand
AGGCGCGGCAGCAAGAGCATAGCAGGGCTATGTGAGGGCTGTCGCAACGCCGAAGGCGGGCGAAAAGACAAGCACGCTGGTAATTTTGTTGACAGAAATCGCTTTGGCGAACGTGAGGAGAACGTGAGGATGAGACAATTACTGTGGACAGTGCTGGTTGCGGCTTCGCTGACCAGTGGTGCGGTGGCGGCGGAGTTGCAACCTGCCGTGGTGTTCGATATGGGCGGCAAGTTCGACAAGTCGTTTAACCAGGGCGTCTACAACGGGGTGGAGAGGTTTCGTGAGGAAACCGGGATCGGCTATCGGGAGTTCGAGGTCACCAACGAAACACAGCGTGAGCAGGCGATCAGGAAGATGGCCAAACGTGGCAGCGATCCGGTGCTGGGGGTTGGTTTCGCCCAGGGCCCTGCAATCAATGCGGTTGCCGCCGAGTATCCGGATACCCGTTTCACCATCATCGATATGGTGGTGGAGCAGCCCAATGTGCAGTCGGTGGTGTTCAAAGAGCAGGAAGGTTCCTTTCTGGTCGGGATGCTGGCGGCCATGGCCTCCAGGACCGGCAAGGTGGGATTCATCGGAGGTATGGACATTCCCTTGATCCGCCGCTTCGCCTGCGGCTATTCACAGGGGGCGAAATACGCCAATCCCGATGTTGAAGTGATCGAGAATATGACCGGTTCCACACCGGCGGCCTGGAACAATCCCTCCAAGGGCGCGGAACTGGCGCGTTCGCAGTTCGACCGTGGTGTCGACGTGGTCTATGCGGCGGCCGGCGGTACCGGTGTCGGCGTCTATCAGGCGGCCGCGGATGAAGGCAGGCTGGCGATCGGGGTCGATTCGAACCAGAACCACCTGCACCCGGGAACCATGCTCACCTCGATGGTAAAACGCGTCGATGTAGCCGCCTACAATGCATTCAAGACCGCTCAGGATGGTAGCTGGCAGCCGGGAATCCAGAACCTGGGCCTGGCCGAGGACGGTGTGGACTGGGCGCTTGACGACAACAACAAGGCACTCATCAGCGCGGAAATGAAGAGCGCTGTGGATCAGGCGCGGGACGATATCGTCGCCGGCAAGATCGAGGTTCAGGATTATATGTCTGACAGCCGCTGCGACTACTGACCCGGGCCGGGTGACAACCACGGCTACCGCCCCGGCGATCGAATTACGGGGAATCAACAAGCGTTTCGGAGCGGTACAGGCCAACCGTGATGTGACCCTGCGGGTGCCGGCCGCGACCATCCACGGCATCGTCGGCGAAAATGGCGCCGGCAAGTCGACCTTGATGAGTATCCTGTACGGATTCTACCGGGCCGACAGCGGTGAGATGCGGGTGGCGGGCGAACCGGTGGCAATCGGTAGTGCCCGCGACGCCATTGCGGCCGGTATCGGTATGGTCCACCAGCATTTCATGTTGGTGGACAACTTCAGCGTGACCGAAAATGTCATGCTCGGCGCGGAAGGCGGCTGGCGGCTGGCGCCGGGCCGGGCCCGGGTGCAGCGCGAATTGCTGCGACTGGAAAGCGAGTATGGTCTGGCGGTCGACGTCGAGGCAGTGACCGAGCAGCTTTCGGTTGGCCAGCGCCAGCGTGTCGAGATCCTCAAAGCCCTGTATCGCGGCGCCCGAATCCTGATTCTCGACGAACCCACCAGCGTACTCACCCCACAGGAAACCGATCAGTTGTTTCGCATCCTGGGTTCGCTGCGCGACCAGGGAGTGACCGTCATTCTGATTACCCACAAACTGCGGGAGATCATGGCGGTGACCGACAACGTCTCGGTGATGCGCGCCGGTACCATGGTTGCGCATCGCATCACCTCGCAGACCAGCGAAGCCGAGTTGGCCGAGCTGATGGTGGGTCGCAAGGTATTGCTCAGAGTCGACAAACGCGCCGCGCAGCCGGGTGCAACGGTACTGCAGGCCCGGGGTCTGACCATCCGTGACAGCGATGGTGTCAACCGTCTCGACAATGTCGATCTGGAGGTACGCAGTGGCGAGATCGTCGGCATCGCGGGGGTTGCCGGCAACGGCCAAAGCGAGTTGCTGGAAGCGCTGTCGGGCATCCGCCGCTTGAGTTCGGGAAGCTTCCGGATCGGTGCGCGCGAGGTCACCGGCAAACATCCCGCGAGCCCCGCCCAGTTGCGCCGGCTGGGCGTGGCTCATGTGCCTGAAGAGCGTCTCCGCATGGGGCTGGTGACCGCATTTTCTGCCGCCGAATCGGCAATACTGGGTTATCAGCGCGACGGCCGATACAACGGCAGCGTACTGATGAAGCGGGGCCCGGTTCGCGATCATTGCGTGCAAATGATGCGGGCCTATGACGTGCGCCCGCCCGACCCGGGTCTGCGCAGCGCAAACTTCTCGGGGGGCAACCAGCAAAAACTGGTGCTCGCCCGCGAGATGGAACGACAGCCCGCCTTGTTGCTGGTGGGCCAGCCGACCCGCGGGGTGGATATCGGCGCGATCGAGTTTATCCATCGCCGCCTGGTGGCGCTGCGCGATGCCGGTGCTGCGGTCCTGATGGTATCCGTGGAACTGGACGAGATCCTGTCACTCAGCGATCGTATCCTGGTGATGTTCGAGGGCCGCATGGTGGCGGCGACAGAGGCTTCCCACGCGGATTCACGAATGCTGGGCCTGATGATGGCCAATGCCTGGCCGGAACAGGCGTCCGCATCGTGAACAGGCCAGCGGGCCAGCTACCGCGTTGGGTCGACGTATTGTTGATCCCGCTGATCAACATCGGGCTGGCATTCCTGGCCTCCGGGCTGGTCATCGCCCTGATCGGGGAAGACCCGATCAACGCCCTGGAGATCATGGTGCTGGGGGCTTTCGGCTATCAGGATGCAATTGGTTACACGCTCTATTACACCACCAATTTCATTTTTACCGGGCTCGCGGTCGCGGTGGCTTTTCACGCCGGCCTGTTCAATATCGGCGGGGAAGGGCAGGCCTATATCGGCGGTCTGGGGGTGGGGCTGGCCTGCCTGGCGCTGGATGCCTGGCTGCCGTGGTGGGTGATTGCCCCCGTGGCAATCCTGGCGGCGGCAGCCTTCGGGGCCGCCTGGGCCTTCGTTCCGGGCTGGCTACAGGCCTATCGCGGCAGCCATATCGTCATTACCACCATCATGTTCAACTTCCTGGCCTCGGCGCTGATGGTCTACTTGATGGTCAACGTCTTGATCGAAAAGGGAAACATGTCTCCGGAGAGTCGGGAGTTCGCTGCCACCGCCTGGCTGCCGGCCGCCCATCAGGTGCTGGCCTGGCTGGGAATCCCGTTCGCGCGCTCGCCGCTGAACCTGTCGCTGTTGTGGGCGCTGTTGCTCTGTGTACTGGTATGGGGGTTTCTGTGGCGTACCCGCTGGGGTTATGAATTGCGCACCCTGGGCCTGAACGAATCGGCAGCCCGTTACGCGGGCATCAAGCCGGCGCGCGTGATCGTTGTGGCGATGGCATTGTCAGGAGCACTGGCCGGTTTTGTGGGCCTCAATGAAGTGCTCGGCGTACATCATCGCGTGCTGCTCAATTTTACCGCTGGTTATGGTTTCACCGGTATAGCGGTGTCGTTGATGGGACGCAACCATCCGCTGGGAATCGTGCTGGCCAGCCTGCTGTTTGGTGCGCTCTACCAGGGGGGGGCCGAACTGGCCTTTGAAGTGCCGCGCATTACCCGAGACATGGTGGTGGTGATACAGGGGCTGGTCATCCTGTTCAGCGGCGCGCTGGCGTATTGGTCCAGGCCCTGGCTGGAACGGCTGTTTGTGAGACCGGCGCCAGCAGTTGTGGAAACCACCGGTGGCTGAGTTTCTGTCACTGCTGCTGTCCACTCTGGACTCGATGCTGAGAGTGTCCGCACCGCTGGTGCTGGGCGCCATGGCCGGTCTGTTCGCGGAGCGTTCCGGGGTTATCGACATCGGCCTGGAAGGCAAGATGCTGGGCAGCGCGTTCGCGGCCGCGGCCGTCGCCGCGGTGACCGGCTCGGCCTGGGCCGGGCTGGCAGCCGGTATCGGGGCGTCGGTGGCACTGGCGTTGCTGCATGGCTTCGCCTGTATTACCCATCGCGGCAACCAGGTTGTCAGCGGCGTGGCGATCAATATCCTGGTGGCCGGTTTGACGGTGACACTCGGTATTGCCTGGTTTGCGCAGGGTGGGCAGACCCCGGCACTCGAGTCAACGGCGAGATTTCGACCTTTGCAGTGGCCGGCCGGTGAAGCCCTGCAATCGGTGCCGGTACTGGGGTCGGTCTACACCGAGTTGCTGACTGGCCACAATATCCTTGTCTATGTCGCTTATCTTGCGGTGCCCTTGACCTGGTGGGTGGTGTATCGAACCCGCTTCGGGTTGCGTTTGCGGGCCACGGGAGAGAACCCGGCCGCGGTGGATACGGCAGGAATTTCGGTCAGTGGCCTGCGTTATGGCGCGATGGTCTGCTGCGGTGTGCTGTGCGGTATCGCGGGAACCTATCTGTCGATTGCGCAGAACGCGGGCTTCGTGCGCGATATGACCGCGGGCCAGGGCTATATTGCTCTGGCCGCGATGATTTTCGGCAAGTGGCGGCCGTTGCCGGCCATGATGGCCTGTCTGCTGTTCGGTTTTCTGGATGCGGTGGCGGTGCGCCTGCAAGGCGTGCAACTGCCCGCGGTCGGCGAGGTGCCGGTACAATTGATCCAGGCGCTGCCCTATGCGCTGACGGTGATACTGCTGGCCGGGTTTATCGGCCGCGCGGTGGCCCCCAAGGCCGGTGGCATCCCTTACGTGAAGGAAAGATGAACTTTCTCAAGAACCCCGCGGCCCCGATGGTCGTGACGTGGGTGCGGGCAGTGCGTTCCGGGACCGT
>CBDVAK010000269.1:0-4849 GCA_965371945.1 uncultured Candidatus Competibacteraceae bacterium | reverse complement strand
TCAGGGATCAGCCACAGAATAGGTTAGCCTACAGGATTTCGGCAAAGTAGTGCGCGTTGCGTGTTGCGGGCTCACATCTAACCGACTTTGAGATGTGCCGGGCGCATACCGGATACTAGTAACGTCACTAGGTAAACCGTGACCGCGCCCGCTACCCACAACGCCAACTGCTGGATTCGCTGACCCAATGACCAGCCCAGCCACAGCTCGATATCCGGTGCCACCAGCAGCAGCAGCGACATCAGCACCCCGGCAACTCCGATCCGCAACACGAAACTGCGCCAGCCCGCGGCGGGCCGGTAGATACCCTGGCGACGCAGGCCCCGCCACAACAAACCGGCATTGAGCAGTGCCGACAACGAAGTCGCCAGCGCCAGGCCGGCGTGAGCCAGGGGCAGAATCAAGGCGAGATTGAAACCCATATTGACCACCATCGCGATGATGCCGATGCGTACCGGGGTGCGGGTATCCTGGCGCGAGTAGAAACCGGGCGCCAACACTTTGATCAATACGAACGCGGCCAGACCCAGCGCATAGGCCATCAGACTGCGCGAGGCCATGCGCACATCATTGGCGCTGAATTCCCCGTACTGAAACAGGGTGGTCAGCAAAGGTCCGGCCAGCAGCGCCAGTCCCAGTGCCGCCGGCACCGCAACCAACAACGCCCATCGCAGCGCCCAGTCCAGGGTGGCGCTAAAGGTTTTGGTGTCGCTGCGGGCGTGCTGCCGTGACAGATTGGGGAGGATTACGGTGGCCAGCGCCACCCCCAGTATCCCCAGCGGAAACTCCATCAAACGGTCCGAATAGTACAGCCAGCTCACACTGCCGGTGACCAGAAACGAAGCCAGCAGGGTGTCGAACAACAGGTTGAGTTGTGCCACCGAGGATCCAAACAGCGCCGGCACCATCAACTTCAACACCTTGCGCACCCCGGGCGAGCGCCAGCCCCAGCGCGGCCTCACCAGCACGCCCAGCCGCTGCAACGCAGGCAACTGAAACAACAACTGCACCAGACCCGCCACAAACACACCCCAGGCCAGCGCCATGATCGGCTGCTGCAGATGCGGCGCCACCAGCAACGCCGCGGCGATCAACACGATATTGAGCAACACCGGCGTGAACGCCGGCACCGCGAACTGACCGAAGGTGTTGAGCATGCCCCCGCAGAATGCGGTCAATGAGATGAACAACAGATAGGGAAAAGTCAGGCGCAGCATGTCGCTGGCCAGTCCGTAACGCAACGGATCGTCCAGAAACCCAGGCGCGAACAGCCCCACCAGTAGCGGCGCGGCCAGTTGCCCCACCAGGGTCACAACCAGCAATATGCCCCCCAGCGTACCCGCCACCCGTGCAGCAAACTCACGCAGCCTGGCGCGATCCGCAGCGGCCCGGTATTCGGAGAAAACGGGCACGAATGCCAGCGAGAAGGCGCCTTCGGCGAATAGCCGGCGCATGAAGTTGGGAATCTTGAACGCCACGAAGAATGCGTCGGCCGCCGCACCCGCGCCGAACGCATGCGCCAGCACCACATCGCGTACGAAACCGAGAATACGCGACAACAGCGTCATGGCGCTGACGACACCGGTGGATTTCAGTAACCTGCGACTCATGCACCGCGCAACCGGGGACACTCTGAGCTGCGCAGTGTACGGCGCAGCCGGTGGCGGCGACAAACCCACTTGAGACCTGCAAACCGGGAGCAACCGATCGCCCCTCCCGGGCTTGTTGACAAGCCATTTGCGAACACGCATAGTACCGCGCCTTCGCGAGACAGTACCAATTCAGGAGTTTGTTGTGGCCAACTCTCGTCAAGCCTCCAAGCGCGCCCGCCAAGCCGAAGTGCGGCGCCAGCTCAATGCCGACCAGCGTTCCAACGCGCGTACCTTTATGAAAAAGGTCGGTAGCGCGATCGAAAGCGGCGACAAGGCACAGGCCGAGCAGGCGTTCCGGGTTGCTCAGCCGTTGATGGACCGGGCCGGGCGCAAGGACCAGATCCACCCCAACAACATCGCCCGGCAGAAAAAGCGCATGAGTGCGCTCATCAAGGCGATGTCGTAGCGCCCATAGCATCCGGCGCAGCAAAAAGGCGGCGAGTTGCCGTCTTTTTTGTGCGTGGCCATATTTGTTTCAGCAATTCAGGTAGGTGCTCAACAAGCCTGGGCAATGTGAGTGTGGGTACCGCCTTCCGGGACACGCTGTGAATCCCTGCCGCGCTTCGCTATCCTGCTTCGCTTGCAGGACCGGCCCGGACCATCCGTGGTCCGGGCGTTTACCGGGCTGCGAAGGTCCACTGGACCTTCGGTCCCGGTTCACCCCTGTAAGCTCGACAGCGGCTTCCCTGCCGCTGACGGTCCCACAAGGCGCCACCCCACACTCACTCCAACGAGATTTCCGTGCGTCAGGTCAACACCAGGTTGTCACGGTGGATGAGTTCGGGCTCATCGACATAGCCAAGTAACCCTTCGATCGCGGAACTGGGGGCGCCGATGATCCTGCCGGCCTCCTCGCTACCGTAGTTGACCAGACCACAGGCAATCTGGTGATCCTGCACATCCACGCAGGCCACCAGCTCGCCCCGCCCGAACTGCCCGTGTACCGCGGTCACACCCACCGGCAGCAGACTGCGACCCTGATCGCGCAGGGCCCGCACCGCACCCTGATCGAGCGCCAGGCGACCGCGCAACTGCAGTTGGCTGGCCAACCATTGCTTGCGCGCCACCAACCGGCCGCTACCCGCGCTCAACAGTGTTCCCAGCATTTCCCCGTCGGCAAGACGCAGCAGCACATCGGGCTCGCTACCTTGTACGATCATGGTCGAGGATCCGGATCTCGCCGCCTTGGCAGCCGCCTGTACCTTGGTGAGCATGCCACCTGAGCCAAAACGCCCGCCACGGGCACCGGCCATGTCCTGCAGGGCAACGTCATCCGCACGCGCATGGGCGATCAACCGGGCGTCTGTCGCGGTACGCGGATCGCGATCGTACAAGCCCTGCTGATCGGTCAGTATCACCAGCAGGTCGGCTTCCACCAGATTGGCCACCAGCGCTGCCAGGGTATCGTTGTCACCGAAGCGGATCTCTTCCGAGGCCACCGTGTCGTTTTCATTGATCACCGGCACCGTGCCGAGATCCAGCAGACTGCGCAGCGTGGTGCGGGCATTCAGGTAACGTTGGCGGCTGGCAAGATCCTCATGGGTCAACAACACTTGTGCAGTATGCACACCATGGCGCTGAAACCGCGATTCGTAAGCCTGTACCAACCCCATCTGACCGACCGCCGCGGCTGCCTGCAGCTCATACAGCGCCCTTGGCCGTCGCGACCACCCCAGCCGGCTCATGCCCGCAGCCACCGCCCCCGACGACACCAGCAGCAGACGTTTGCCACGGCTGCGCAAAACCGCCATCTGGTCGGCCCAACCGCTAATGGCATCCTGGTCCAGCCCACGGCCATCGGCAGTGACCAGTGCACTGCCGATCTTGACTACCCAGCAACCGGCAGCGCCCAACCGTTGGCGCTCTGCCTCGCTCACGAGCCCACCGCGAGTTGCTCCAGGTAGTCCATCACCTTGTAAGTCAACTGCCGGGTGCCTTGCGAGGACACCGCTGAGATTTCGAACACAGGGCCCTGCCAACCGAGCGCCGCGACAATTTCTTCACGACGCGCGCTACGCGCATCGGCATCCAGCAGGTCGATCTTATTGAGCACCAGCCAGCGTTCGCGTCCGGCAAGCTCTGGGCTAAAGCTTTGTAATTCCGATTGTATGGTGCGCACATCCGCTACCGGATCGCCACTGTCGCTGATCATCGAGGCATCCACCAGATGCAGCAGCAAGCGGGTTCTGGCAACGTGTTTCAGAAAACGTATGCCCAGTCCGGCGCCCTCTGCGGCGCCTTCGATGATGCCGGGAATGTCGGCCATCACGAAACTGCGCAGCTCACCGACCCGTACCACCCCCAGGTTCGGGTACAGAGTCGTGAACGGATAGCCCGCCACTTTCGGGCGCGCCGCGGATACCGCCCGGATCAGCGTCGACTTGCCGGCATTGGGCATGCCCAGCAGACCGACGTCGGCAAGCAGCCGCAGTTCCAGATGCAGTTGCCGGATCACCCCTTCGGTGCCCGGCGTCGATTGCCGTGGCGCGCGGTTGGTACTGCTCTTGAAATGACTGTTGCCGATACCACCGTTTCCAGCTCTGGCGACCAGCAGCCGCTGCCCGGCCGTCAACAGGTCACCCAGTACCTCGCCGCTGTCCTGGTCACTGGCAACCGTGCCCACCGGCACTGGCAACACCAGATCTTCCGCACCCTTGCCGCTGCAATTGCGGCCCATGCCGGGTTGACCGTTACGGGCCCGGAACTGGCGTTGGTAGCGGTAGTCCACGAGGGTATTGAGGTGGGAGTCCGCCTGCAGAAAGACGTTACCACCATCGCCACCATCACCACCGTCAGGGCCACCTTTGGGGATGAATTTCTCGCGCCGGAAACTGACACAACCGCCGCCGCCGTTTCCCGCGGCAACCCGTATGCTGACTTCGTCAACGAATTTCATGGCTGAGGCTCGAGGAATCCCTGATCAGTTTGCGAACACACACCCTTTTGGAGCAACAAAAAGCCCCGTACTGGGACGGGGCTCTGGCGTCATCCGGGAATGGCTGCAGACAATCAGGCGATTGGCGGAAACAAAGTTACCAGATTGCGTAGGATTTTCGTTCGTATTCAAGGCGCGGCAGCAAGAGCATAGCAGGGCTATGTGAGGGCTGTCGCAACGTCGAAGACGGGCGAAAAGACAAGCACGCTGGTGACTTTGTTGACAGAAATCGCCTCAGGCTGCGGGCTCCACGCTGACGAAC
>CBDVAK010000268.1:0-4877 GCA_965371945.1 uncultured Candidatus Competibacteraceae bacterium | reverse complement strand
CATGAGCGACCAGGCGCGCGTGGTCATCATCGGTGGTGGTGCGGTGGGTTGCGCCATTGCCTACCATCTGGCTGCAGCCGGAGAGCGCGATGTACTGGTGCTGGAGAAAGCCGCGCTGACCCACGGCGCCACCTGGCATGCTGCCGGTCTGGTGGGTCAGCTACGTGGCAAACAGGGGCTCACCCGGTTGATGCAAAACAGCGTGGCCCTGATGTCGCGGCTGGAACAGGAAACCGGTCAGCATACCGGTTGGCGCCAGGTTGGCAGCCTGCGGGTGGCCTCCAGTCCTGAGCGTTGGCAGGAGATCCGCCGCGCCGCCACCAGTGCCCGCGGATTCGGTCTGGAGTTGCAACTGCTGGATGTCGGCGAAGCACAGCGGTTGTTTCCGCTGATGTCGACCGAGGGGGTGCTGGGCGCAGCATTCATACCCTCCGACGGTTACATCGATCCCTACAGTTACACCATGGCCCTGGCTGCCGGAGCACGTGATCGTGGTGTAGCAATTCGCCAAGGCGTGACGGTGATCGGTTTCGATGTTGCCGCGAGACGGATCCGGGCCGTGCATACCGATGGCGGTGACATCCCCTGCGAACTGGTGGTCAATGCCGCCGGCATGTGGGCCCGTCAGATCGGTGCGCTGGCGGGTGTGAGCATTGCCGCCGGGGCGGTGGAACATCAGTATTGCGTGACCGACAAGAGCCAGGATATTTCCGCTGATCTGCCCACTTTTCGGGATCCTGACAAGATCTTTTATCTGAAACCGGAAGTTGGTGGGTTGGTCATCGGCGGCTGGGAACCGAACACGCTGCCGTTCGGTGAGCAGGGCATACCGTCAGAGTTCGGCCGGGAACTGCTGCAAGGCGACTTTCAACGATTCGAGCAGGTAATCCTGCCGGCTGCCGAGCGTATTCCCATGCTCAACGAAGTGGGGATACAGACACTGATAAACGGACCCATTCCCATGTCGCCGGATGGTGAGCCCATCATGGGGCTGGCGCCCGAACTCGACAATTTCTACGTGGCCTGTGGTTTCACCGCCGGTATCGCGGCCTCGGGCGGTGCCGGTCAAGCGATGGCCGAATGGATCATCGACGGGGATCCGGGCCTAGATCTGTGGCCGCTGGATATCCGCCGTTTTGGCGCCCACCATGGTAGCCGTGAATTCCTGCGGCGACGCTGCGTCGAAGCCTACGGGGACTATTACAAGCTGCACCCGCCCGGTGCGGAGATGCGCAGTGCCCGGGGCGTTCGCCGTTCTGCTTTGTACCCGATGCTTGCGGAGCGTGGCGCCGTGTTCGGGTCCAGGTTCGGCTGGGAGCGCGCCAATTGGTTTGCGGCGGAAGCGGCATCGATTGGCCCCGAAAGCCTTTTTTCACGCCAGCGACCCGAGCAGCCGGTCGGCTGCGAACACCGCCTGGTACGCGAGCGGGTGGCCCTGATCGACCAGAGCTCGTTCGCCAAGTTCGAGATATCGGGGCCGGGCGCCTGTGCCGGGCTGCAGTGGCTGGCTGCCAACAATATTGACCGGTCACCTGGCAGCGTGGTCTACACCCAGCTTTGCAACGAGCGCGGCGGTATCGCGGCGGATGTCACCGTGGTCAGACTGGCGCGTGATCGCTTTTACCTGGTCACCGGCAGCGGCTTCGGCGTACACGACCGCGACTGGATTGGCCGGCATCTGCCCGCTGGCTGCGAAGTACGAATCGACGAGGTCACTTCGTGTCGGGCGGTGATCAACCTGTGCGGACCGCGAGCCAGGCAGGTATTGGCGAAAGTCTGCGATACGGATCTCGGTAACAGTGCTTTTCCGTGGATGAGCGCCCGCCAAGTGTGGGTTGGATATGCGCCGGTGCTGGCGTTGCGGTTGACCTACGTGGGAGAGCTGGGTTGGGAACTGCATATGCCGGTCGAATATGCTCCGCGGGTCTATCAGAGTTTGCTTGAGGCTGGCGGCGAGTACGGTATCGGTGACGTTGGCTATCATGCCATCGACAGCCTGCGTCTCGAGAAACGTTATTTGTACTGGGGGGCCGATATCTCGCCCTGGTACACGCCCTACGAGGCCGGACTCGGTTTTTGCGTCAAACTAGGCAAGGGTGACTTTCTGGGTCGTGCGGCCCTGGAACGACAACGTGAAACCGGAGTGAAGCGCAGCCTGTGTTGTCTGCTGCTGGAGCCCGAGGTGGCGGTTTTCGGTGGTGAGGCCATTTGCGCGGATGGTGAAGTTGTCGGGGTCACCACCAGCGGCAATCGTGGCTACAGCGTCGATCGGGCCATCGTCCTGGGCTATCTGCCGGCGGAGTTGACCGGGCGTCGCGATTTCGATGTCGAAGTCGGCTGTGAACGCCATCCCGCGGTGCGCATCGACGGTTGCGCCTATGACCCGGAGCGTCGCCGTATCCTGGCCTCGGCGGAGGTGGCCTCCTGACAGCCTGCAGGTGATGCTGAATTGGGCCGCCAGCACTGTATTACCGTTGTGCCGATGCAACCCGCGCCGCGGCCAGCAAGGCCCCGAGACCCGCGATGCAGACACTGATCGCAAGCAACAGTACATACTGATACCCACCCAGTTCCCAGACGATGGAGCCAACCGTTGGTCCGGCGGCGTACCCCGCCACATAGGCGACCGCGAGCAAACCGGAGATCACCCCGAAATCCCTGCGTCCCAGCAACTCCGCGACCAGTACCGGGCGCGCAATGCTGGTCACGCCATTGCCAGCGCCTTGCAGTATGACGAACGCCACGATCAGGCTACTGACGACGCTCGCGCCCAGTAGCGCACCGGCGGCGCCGGCCATGGCAATGAAACACGCGCCGGCGATCGCAATCATGGAGACATGACGCTCCACCGCCATCATCGCGAGCCGCCCCGTGACCTGCATGGGGCCGATCATCGATGCAGCGAGCACTGCCGCCTGCGGCTGCACACCACGCTCGTCGAGCATGGGCAGCAGGTGCGTGATTATCATGCCGTGGTCCAGGGCCACCGCGCCGAAAGCGAAAGCCAGCCCCCAGAAGGTCCATGAACGTAACGCGCCCACCGCATGCGCGCTACGCGGACTCGCAACCGGGGCATGCACCGTCGCGGAGATCTTTGCCGCCCGACAACCCATCCAGATCAGCGGCAAGGCCACCAATACGATGGCGCCCGCGAAGACCACCACCGTGCCACGCCAGCCCAGCACTCCCGTGAGTGCGTGCGCGGTCGGGAACGATACGGTGCCCGCAAACCCTGCGACCAGCGTGACCAGCGTGATGGCGCGCTTCGCCTGTGCGCCCATGGAGTGCGTGAGGATCGCGAAGCAGGCCTCGTACAGCGAACCCGACATCGCAACACCCATGCCCAGCCATACGCAGTAAAACTGCCAGGGCGCAGTGACCAGCGAGAGCACACCGAGCAGCATGGCGCCGAGCGTCGCCCCGCCTGCGAACACCGCGATACCGTGGCCTTGATCGATCAACCTGCCGGCAAATGGGGCAAGCACCGCCGCTACCACGAGCGCCGAAGTAAAGGCGCCGGTCAGTTCAGCCTTGGACCAGCCGAGATCCCGTTCCCATTCGAGCAGCAAGGCTGGAAACGAGTAGTACATCGCCGCCCAGACCAGCGTCTCCGCCACCGCGAGCGGCCAGACGATACGTTTGAACGGGAGTTTGCCGGAATCGGCGGCGGAATCGCTCATGGACAGTTAACCAGTCGGAGTGGCGACACCACCAACTTCATGTCACCAGGAAGGTGGCCCAGATCGGCCAGAAAAGGCCGAGGATGATCGAGCCGATGAGGGTACATAGCACCCCCACCTTGCGCTTGTCGCCGTGCATCAGCACAAGCTCGCCATGCCGGCGGACAGTGCTGTCTAAATTCGTCGAACGATAGCACGGCAATGTTCCCGGATGTTTTCTTGCATCAGCAACCTTGGGTGAGTTCCCGGGTCGCGGCGGTCAACGCCCCGGGTTCTCGCCTGTCACTGGACACCAAAGTATACCCTGACGACATCGAGGAGGTTCCCTATGTTGGCTCCATGCTGGTACATGCCATTGTGCGGAGATGTGAAAAAATGGATCGCCCTCCTCATCCTTATCCCGGTCTCGTCTCTTGCGGGCCAAGTACCTCCGGAAGCACCCTGGAGCGGCTATAAACCGATCCCCAACGTGCCGAACCCGGGTTACCTGAAAACCGAAACCGACCCCGTTTACGGTGTTGCGATCACCCGAATAAGCGACGAAGCCGCATTCGGTGCGAGTGGCGCCGCAATCCAGCACCAATATGCCAAGGTGCAAGCCTGGAACTCGGACATGACACTGCTGTGGCTGGGGTTCAACAAGATCCTCCGTGCCAGCGATTACACTTTGTTCAAGTCACTCGATATCCCGATGAAGGATGGCCGTTGGGCGAACACCGAACCCAACATCCGGTATTTCTGTGACGGGGAGCATTTCAGGAAGGTCGATGTGATGAACGGTAAGGTGACCTCGCTACACCGGTTTCCCGGGTTCGGTTCCTGCACGATAGGCCCCTGGGAGGGGAATATCTCGGCAGACGACAGATATGTTGTCATCACCAGCCAGGACGAAAAACAGGCCGCCATATATGACATCAAGAACGGTGTGGTTCTGGGTGAGAAAAGTTTCCCGAGGACATTCGACTGGGCATCGGTTACGCCATGGGGAGACTTCGTCGTGGTCAACGACAGGCGGACGGAGGACACCCGACTCTACGATCTGCAGTTCAATTTCGTCCGTGTTCTTTCGGACCGGCGGGCACACGCGGATTTCGCGGTCGATACCGGGGGGAACAAGGTGTTCGTGGAGATGTGTCCGCTGGGAATGGTGCGGATGAAGAGCGGCGAATCGGTCGACCTCCTGCCGGCGACAACGCA
>CBDVAK010000267.1:0-4897 GCA_965371945.1 uncultured Candidatus Competibacteraceae bacterium | reverse complement strand
TGGTTCGGGTGGGTCCGGGCGGGCCCTGATCAGCTGTAAATTTGAACGGCGATGATTCGCCGGCAGGGAAGCACAAGAGACATGGAGATTGTCATGAAACATTTGTTCAAGACCTTGCTGACCACGGCAGTGACCTGTGTTTTCAGCCTTGTCGCAAGCTCGCAGGCGCTGGCGGACGATACCGAGATCTATTTCAGCCAGGCCGCGCTGTCCGGTTCCGCGCAAGTACAGCCCAACGTTCTGTTCGTACTCGATACTTCCAGCAGTATGACCAGTACGGTTCCTGACTCCGGTGGCATGAACCGTCTCGACGTCATGAAAGAGGCGCTGGCCGCGGTCCTGGACAGCGCATCGGGTATCAACGTGGGGTTGATGAGATTTCACGATGTGGGTGGTCCGGTGTTGTTCCCGGTCGCCGATATCGACGCTGTGGTCGGTGGAGTGGAGGGTGTGCGGGTCAGCGTGGCGGCCAGTTCCGGCGATGCCTCCGAGGTCACGGACGCGACTTCGCCCGTTTTGAGCCAGGTGAATCTTACCGCCCCGGTACTCGGACTCGGCGAGGCTGTCGTTGACGGTATCGCGGTGGAATACCAGGTCAATTCTGGCAATGACGATGTCGAGGAAGAAGACGATCGCAACATGTACCGTGGCAGCACGGACTTGGAGTTGGTCAGGGACGGATCGCGCGGCAACCAGACCATCGGCCTCAGGTTCACGAACATTGCCGTGCCACAGGGTGCGACCATCCAGAGCGCCTATCTCGAGTTCGTGATCGATGAATACAAGACGACCTCGACCTCTGTGACCATCGCGGGTCACGATACCAACGATGCTTCTTCATTTAGTGACAGCGATGGCAATGTCACCGGCCGCACCCAGACTACGGCCGCGGTGGATTGGAACAACCTGCCCGCCCTTTTGGTTGGGGAGACGCTAATCAGCCCTGATATCTCGACGGTCGTCAAAGAGATCGTGGATCGCGGTGGTTGGTCCAGTGGCAACGATATGGCCTTTATCATCAGCGGCACCGGCAAGCGCACCGTCGAGTCCTACAACGGGGTGGCATCGCGGGCTCCCAGGCTGAAGATTACCTACTGTGAAACCTGTACCTCTTCCACCCAGGCGGTGGGCATACGGTTTTCCGGTGTGGATATCCCGCAAGGGGCCACCATCAACAGCGCGGTGGTGGAGTTTACCGCTCAGGCCGGTGGTGAATCCGCCGCCGCCTCATTCATGGTCTATGGCGAGGCTAGCGACAGTGCCCTCACTTTTGAGGCTACCGACGGAAATCTGAGCGCTCGTACACGCAGCACCGCCTCGGCGAACTGGAGCAGCGTGGAGCCGTGGGCAAGCCCCGGAACCCGTTATCAGACTCCGGACCTGACGACCATCGTGGCGGAGATCACGTCCCGCACGAACTGGTGCGGCGGCCAGGATATGGTGTTTCTCATAGACGGAACCGGGACTCGTTCGGCCTGGGCGTGGGATGGGGATTCTGCGGCGGCGCCGCGGCTGATCGTCGACTACGACGCGGCCAGCGTAAGCCCCACCGCTTGCGGGACCGCGGGTCCCACGGTGCGATCGCGTCTGAAAACCGTGGTCAGCGAGCTCAACTACAAGGTGGGAACGCCTTTAGTCAGCACCATGTATGAGGCGGCTCGATACTACCGCGGCGAGGAGGTCTACTTTGGCAAAACCCGTGGGCGTGGCCCGACGGGTACCCAGGGCACCAGTAGCCGATCCGAGTTCACCCGCGTCAGCCACCCGCTCAGCTACACCGGTGGAAACCCAGTGCGTGCCGCCGGTTGCGACGGTGACAATCTGAACAACACCGCGTGCATCAGTGAATACATAGACGGCAGTCCCGTCTACCGCAGCCCCATGGCAGCAACCTGCCAGAAGAACTTCATCGTGTTGTTGTCCGACGGCTACCCCTCCCGCAATCATGCTGAGGCGTTGCTCGAGGGCGCCGGCGGTTGGCTGGGCATCGCAGACTGCGCTGGTGATGGCAACGGTGAGTGTGGCGCGGAATTGACCGAGTTCCTTCGCACCGAAGACCAGGGCTCGGGTGTCGATCTGCCCGGGGACCAGTTCGTGGAGACCTACACCATTGGTTTCAATATCGAGGCCAGCGGCGCCAACTTTCTGAAGACGCTGGTGGAAGATCCCACCAGGCAATACTTCGATGCTGCCTCGTCGGCTGACGTCGTCGACGCGTTCTCCACCATCCTCAGCGAGATACGCAGCAACGACAATACGTTCGTGGCGCCTTCGGCGAGCGTCAACGCGTTCAACCGGTTGACTCACCGCAACGAGATCTACTTCGCGCTGTTCGAGCCCTCCACCAACGCCCGCTGGGTCGGCAATCTCAAGCGTTACCAACTGAAGGGTGGTACTTCGGCGGGGATTTACGATGCCAACGACCAGCCTGCCATTGATGCGGCCACCTCGCTGTTTGCCGACAGCGCGCAAAGTTTCTGGAGCGCCACGCCGGATGGCAACACGGTGGTTGAGGGCGGGGCCGCGGGAGAGCTGACCGTCAGCCGCAACCTGTACACCTATACCGGCGCCAACAGCGCGATCGGCGCCACCGGCGTCAATCTGAACGAGGCCACCGGTACCTATGACCTGAGTGAGGCCAACACCGCCAATGTCAGCAAGGCCTTGCTGGGGATACCGACTGCCTCCGACGCTTACCAGCAGGAATTGCTGAAATGGTCGCGTGGCGTGGTCGATGTCGACGATGGCAGTGGCGGTACGGTCGAGCAGGCCCGCCAGGCCATGGGCGATGCCCTGCATTCCGTGCCGGTGCTGGTCACCTATGGTGGTACCGAGGCCAGCCCTGACATCACCGTATACATGAGTACCAACGAAGGCTTCCTGCATGCCTTCAATGCCGCCACCGGGGCCGAACAGTTCGCCTTCATGCCCAAGGAGTTGCTGTTCAATCTGGATACCCTTTACCGGGATACTCTGTCTGCCGACAACCGGCCCTATGGTCTTGATGGCGCCATGACCTCCTGGGTCAACGATAACGACAGCGATGGCGTGATCGAATCGGCCGACGGTGATCATGTCTATCTCTACCTGACCATGCGCAGGGGTGGTAACAACATCTACGCACTGGATGTCACCGACCGCGGCAACCCGCGTCTCAAGTGGGTGCTGGAAGGGGGCAGCGGCAGCTTTGCGACCTTGGGCCAGACCTGGTCGCGGCCGCGCCTGGCTACCATTCAGTACCAGGGAGCAGCTCGCAAAGTGCTGATATTCGGTGGTGGCTATGACCAGGATCAGGACACCAACGCCACCCGGGTCGCGGATACCGAAGGCAATGCCATCTATATCGTCGATGCCAGTACCGGGCAGCGGTTGTGGTGGGCCAGTGACAGTGTCATGGCCGACCTGTCGCTTGCCGGTATGGTCAACAGCATCCCCTCGGAGATCAGGGTGGTGGATGTCAATGACAATGGTCTGGATGATCGCCTCTATGTCGGCGACATGGGCGGGCGTTTGTGGCGTATCGATCTCGATGAAACCCATGTCACCGGCGGTTCGCTGGCGGTTGGCGGTGGCATCATCGCCGATCTCAACGCCGGCGATGCGGCGGGCAACCGCAGGTTCTTCTATCCGCCGGACGTCGCCAGGATCAACAAGGGCGGCGGCTATCTGAGTATCGCGATCGGTTCGGGCTTTCGCGCCCACCCGCTCGATCAGACCATTGTCGATCGCTTCTACGTACTGCGTGATCGCTACGTGTATACGATGCCGGACTTCAGTGCCGTCACCTATGCCCCGGTCACCGAGAGCAGTTTGTTCGATGCGACCAGCAACATTATCTCCGAGGGCAACAGCACCGAGGTGGCGGCTGCCCGCACCACCCTGGCGTCGAGCGCCGGTTGGTATATCACGCTGGAAGGCAGTGGCGAGAAAGTGCTGGCCGAATCGATCACCTTTAACCACAACATACTGTTCAGCACCTTTACACCGGTGCCACCGGCCAGTGATGACCTCTGCAGCGTGGCGACCAGTACCGCCAAGCTCTATGTCGTGAGTGTTGCGGATGGCACTCCGATCGCTGAGCTGGATGGTGTCGACAGCGGGAATTTGCTTACCAAGGGCGACCGGGTCTATCAGCTTGCCAGCGCTGGAATCGCGCCGGAGCCGAAACTGTTTTTCATACTTTCGCCGCCGCCGCCAGTGGATCCCAACGATCCCACCGCCACCCCGGCTGCGAGGTTGCCTGACCAGGTACTGATCCTGGTGGGTCGCGAGCGGGTGCCGATCACCTTTCCGTTGACCGTGACCAAGACCTACTGGCGGGAAAACTGACAGCAATCCTGACAGGGCGGATCTCCTGCCCTGTCAGGACCTTATGCATCGGGGAATAGCATGGCTCCAACACCATATAGCAGACGTACCGGTTTCGGCTTCACCCTGATCGAGTTGATGATCACCGTGGCCGTCATGGCGATTCTCGCGGCCATTGCCTATCCCAGTTATATGGATCAGGTGTCCAAAACCCGCCGTGGTGACGCCAAGGCGGCGTTGACCGAGTTGTCTTTGTTCATGGAACGCTTTTACACCGAGAACAATCGCTACGATCAGGATGCCGGCGGTACCGCGGTCGCGCTGCCGTTTGCGGAGGCGCCCAAGGACGGTACCAACAAGTTCTACGATCTCACGTTGCAGGCAGTGGCGACACAGAGCTACACCTTGCGGGCCACGCCCAAGGGGGGCCACGCAGGAGATGGTTATCTGGAGTTGACCCAAACCGGGGTCAAACGCTGGGATGCAGACAACTCCGGAGCGGTCGGGGCAGGGGAGTCGAAGTGGTTGTAGAGTTCAGGCCGATCTGCCACTGTTCCTGGGGATGCCCAGCCGCTGACGTCGTTCCCAC
>CBDVAK010000266.1:0-4913 GCA_965371945.1 uncultured Candidatus Competibacteraceae bacterium | reverse complement strand
AGTCTGAGTCTAGAGAACCAACAGAGAACAAACAACCACCATGCGTGAGTTGACCCGTCGTCAGCAGGAGATCTACGAGCGTTTGCGGGAACTGCAGGACAGCGGCGCCCCGGCGCCCCGGCGCCCAAGCTGGACGAGTTGTGTGATCTGCTCGGCTTGAAGTCGCGGGGCTCCCTGCACAAACACGTGCAAAGTCTGGTGCAGGCCGGACTGGTGCGGCCACTGCAGGGCAAGCATCGTGGGGTGCGATTGACCCGCTCTTCGCCACCGGGCGTGATAAAACTGCCGTTGCTGGGATTCATCGCGGCGGGGAGTCCGATCGAGGCGGTCGCCGGACATGAGGAATGCGAGGTACCCGCGTCCTTGGTCGGCCGGGGGCGATGCTATGTGCTTCAGGTCAAAGGGGATTCGATGTTGGAGGAGGGGATCTTCGACGGCGACTGGATCATCGTGGAACACCGCGACACGGCGCTCGATGGTGACATCGTGGTGGCCTTGGTGGACGGTGAATTCGCAACCCTGAAACGACTTCGACTCGAAGCAGACACCGTGATACTGGTGCCGGCCAATACCGGCATGGCTGCTCTGCGCTACCGTCCTGAAAGAATACAGATCCAGGGTGTATTAGTGGCCCAGATGCGGCGCTATGACCGCACTGCCACCCGGTTGACGACCTGACCGGCAATGGCCCGTTCGAGGCCCGATCACGCCAGCGCGGTGCGGGCCTGCTCGATCACCGGTGGCAGCAGCCGCCTGACCACCGCCAGCAGCATGTCCTCCTCGATCGGAATCGGCAGCAGTTCGTCGGCCCCGGCGGCCAGCGAGGCGACCTCGACTTGCTCGCAGATGTCCTCGGTGCGGACTATGGCTTTGACACGATGCTCGCGATCCAGATAACGCAGCACCCGGATCACGTCGAGGCCACCGAGACCGGGGAGGGAAGTATCAGCGATCACCAGCCCGTAACTGCTTGAAGAGGATTCAAGCATGTCCATCGCATCATCTGAACTGTCCGCAATCACTACCTGATAGCGGGCACGTTCGAGTACGCCAGCAATGATCTTCTGTTGCAGTGAATTCGAGCTTGCGAAGAGAATTCGTTGGTTTCTTGCATATTCCATGATGGCTTCCACCTTACTCAGTGGGCCGGCTGATCGGTTTTGCCGTCGAGCCTGACCGTGTTTCCCGTCCTTGGTAACAGGGTTTCAGCAAACCATGTGCCAACTCTGGCAGCCGCGATCGTTCCGCTGCTCTCCTCAGGCGATAGAGATCGCCCTAATAGCCGCGGCCGCGATCGACCTCATACAACAACGGCTGGCCGGTCTGATGACGCCGAATGTTCTCGGCGATCTGCCGGCAGGAATCGTCGCTGCGCGTCTGTGCCGCGATATGTGGTGTCAGCAGCACACCGGGGTGGTGCCAAAGCGGCTGCCCGGCATCGGCGGGTTCGCGCTCCAGCACGTCGAGCAACGCACCGCGCAGTTGGCCACGATCGAGCGCATCGATCAAATCATCCTCAACCAGGGTTTCACCGCGTCCGCAGTTGATGATGCAGGCGCCACGGGGAAGTTGCGCGAACAGTTCGTGGTCCAGCAGGCTGCGGGTTTCGGCGGTCAGCGGTAACAGGTTGACCAGGATATGACAGCCCTTGAGCAGCGCCCGAAGCCCGGCGGGCCCATGGTAGCAGTCGACACCGTCGACCCGCTGCGGGCTGCGGCTCCAGCCACGCACCTGAAACCC
This sequence comes from uncultured Candidatus Competibacteraceae bacterium, assembly GCA_965371945.1. GTDB lineage: Bacteria > Pseudomonadota > Gammaproteobacteria > Competibacterales > JAHEDQ01 > CBDVAK01. Next base: position 3,173 of record CBDVAK010000266.1, on the reverse strand, counting down.
GTACCGCGCCAGTGCGGTGGCAACCTGAGCGCCGATCGCCCCAATTCCCAGCACCGCTGTGATCGTATCAGCGGTGGCGCCGCAGTGTTGCGGCTGCCACTGCCGAAGCCGTTGTCGGGTTCGGTACAGATCGAAGTCGCGGTGGAAATGGAGCACACCGTAGAGCACATACTCGATCATCTGTACCGCCATCCCGGCATCGCCCAGTCTGGCGATACGAACCGTATCGCCAACAGCCGGATCCTGGAGGATGTGATCGACACCTGCGGAGGGTGTCAGTACCAATTGCAGCCCGGGCAGCGCCGCCAGCATGCCCGGCGGCGCGTCCCAGACCAGGGCATAGCGAATCCGCTCGGGTGTGGTGCAGTCAGGCCAGCCACACAGGGTTGCTTCGGGGAGGTAGCGCTGCAAGCCACGCTGCCACTCGTCGAACGCCAGGCCTTCACAGTGAAACGCTATAGGGATGCTGTCGTTGGTCATGGTGTCGGCAGATGCTCCACAATCCGGGGCAGTGTGGGTACGGAATCCGCGCTCACACCACGACCATCAACGGCCCGGGTTGTCAGTAGGGTATCCGATGTCGGTGCTGATACAGGGGTAATATAGATCATGGATATGCAACTTTACATAATATACATTATGCGCACTAACATCAGTCCGTGTTGACTACCAGGTCAAGCGCCGCCGCTGACAACGGCCGGTTGCCCTCTGCGATGATTTCCACCGTTTGCCCCAGTGTCATGGCCACACCACGAGCTTGATCGAACAAAATGATGTGGATGAAAAACACCATGCCGACAGCAGCCTCCACCGGGTTGCCATGGTACAGCATGGGCCAGTCCATCCAGTTGGGCGCAAAGGTGGTGCCGAGACTGTAGCCACAGGCATTGAGCCGGTGCTCGCGATGACCGGCGCCATCGAGCACCCGAGCATGGGCGTCGAACACCTCACCGATCGGCCGGCCCGGTGCCAGTGCCTCGCGGGCCGCCGCCAACGCATCGCAACAAGCCGCGTGCATGGCGCGCTGGCGGGCGCTGGCGGTACCAATCACCACGGTACGCATCAGACAGGCATGGTAGTGCCGGTAGACTCCGGCAAACTCCAGGGTCAACTGGTCGCGTTGCGACAGGTGGCGGCGACCACTGAAATAACGACACATCAGTGCACCGGGTCCGGACCCGATGATGAATTCGTTGGCGGGGTCGTCACCACCACCACGATAGATCGCGCCCTGCATGGCCGCCAGCAGATCACCCTCCCAGGCCCCCGGCCGGGCCAGGCGGTTGGCTTCGACCAACGCCTGGTCCGCCAGTTCCGCCGCGCGGCGCTGATATTTCAACTCCGGGGCGCTCTTGACCAGCCGCAGCCGGCTGACCAGATCGGAAGCCTCCTGCAACCGGCAATGGTCCTGAAGCGCCCGTTGGAGCGCGAAACCCCGCGCCGCGGTAAGACCATAGGCTTCATATTCCACCCCCAGACGCCCGCCTGTCAGGCCGTACTCTTCGAGGATCGCAGCCAACTGCCGATAAGGATCGGCCTGCGCGTCATCGACCCAGATGCGGATATCCCCGATCACCGATGTAAACTCGGCCTGCAAGCGGTCCGGAGCCCGCGTGAGCAATACCAGACGAGCGTCCCGATCCATGACCAAACACTGAAAATAGACATAGCCGAAGGTATCGTAGCCGCTCAGATAGTACATGCTCTCTTGACGGAACATCAGCAAGCCATCCAGATCCCGCTCTGCCAGCAGCCGGGCGGCGGCCTGCTGGCGGGCAGCGAATTCAGCGACTTCGAAGTGAATACCCATGTTCGCCCTTATGTCTCTGGCTAGACTTGCTTACACTTTCAAGCATCTTGGGAAGTAATGTCGTCAACTCATTGAAGGTATTTTTCTTTAGCCTTCGGTGTCAACGCCGACAGCGTGGTCTCGCAGCAATGTCAGAAATCGCCGCTTGTAGCTAATGGTACGCCTGCACTACGGTCCGTGGCGTGACAATGGCAAACCTGTCGAAAGACGGGGACGCAAAGCCACGGACCTAACGCCCGTATTTCCGGGGCCAGGGCCGCCGGGCCGCCACCAGTTCTTACTGTTAGCGCCTGTCGAGCCGACCGCCCATGTGTGTCATGGAGGACGCCATGATCAGGTTGCTGACAATTCTTCTGCCCGGTCTGCTACTGGCCGGATGCATATCCCGCGACAATCCGGTCATAGACGCCCTCGAGGGGTTGACCCCCGATATCACCCAATGCGGGACCTTGCCGGGTGTTCTCGATGGCCGCGACTATGTGCCCAGGGATGCCGTGCGCCTGTCCAGTGACGGCCGCATGCACCCGGATGTTTTCTATCTGGGATGGTCCACGCTCGATTCCAGAAATGACCTGCGCTTCCCCACCCGCGGCTACAACGGTGATCAATTCGAAGACAAGCTGCTGGTATCCCGACGCCACGACGACGGATCCCTGCAAACCTGGCAGCTACTGCCCCTGGTCGATGAAAACTGCCAGGATGTGGAGCAAATCAGGATCCACAGCTTCGACGTGGCCCCCGACGGCCGCAGCCTGTTTCTGTCCATGCGCCGATCCACCGACAACCGCCTGGGTGTCTATGAGTTCGATTTCAGATCCTACACGTTCCGCAAGATCAGCACGGATGACAGCGCTGATTTCATCAACCCCACCTATGTGGGAGATCACCAGCAAACCGGAGATCGGATGCTGTTCGTGGCCAAGACTGTCAAAGGCTCCGAACTGCCGCGAAGTTACTCGGTTCCGGGCTACGACAACCTTCTTGATGAGTACGACCGTGCGCAGACGACCCTGATCCACAGCCTCGATGCGGAAACCGGTGACCTGAAGCGGATCGGTCTGAACAATTCTCATCAGATGGAACCGTTGTCCATCGACCGGGCCGACGGCACCCGCCTGGTGGTATTCACGCAGTGGGAACATCAGCAGACCACCAATCGCTTCTCGCTGTGGAAACTGCAGGTGGACGGCAGTGACAATTTCACCTTTTTTGGTCAGGAATCCGCCACCGATCGCAGCGGCGCCAACGTATTCCAGGCCCGCGAGGTCAAGAGCGGCCTCTACCAGGGCTATGTACTCATGACCCAGAGCCGTTCCGGATTCCTGGCTGATGGCAATGTGGTGATGACCCGTCGCGAGAATCT
>CBDVAK010000265.1:0-4942 GCA_965371945.1 uncultured Candidatus Competibacteraceae bacterium | reverse complement strand
GATCGGCGCATCGTTACCATCGAGATCGGCCAGCGTTTTGCGCTTGCCGAGGCCGGGTCGGCACACCGTGCGTTGGAGCAGCGGCGGACCACGGCTTCCACCATATTGATACCCGGAAACTCATCAATAACTTCGGGGCGTCGACCACCGTGACGTGGGTGTGGGTGGCGCCTTGCGGGACCGTCAGCGGCAGGGACGCCGCTGTCGAGCTTACAGGGATGTATTCACAGCGTGTCTCGCAAGGCGGTACGCTCACCCACACTACCCCGGACTGTTGAGCTGTTTCGATACCCGAGCACACCCGTTGAGGAACTCATGAAACTGGCTGCATTCGAATGGCACGGCGAAACCGGCGTTGGCAGAGTACTGGAATCGGAGGCTGCGATAGAGCGCTTTGATGTGCCGCAGGCAGATTTGGAAACGGCAGGCGTTGCAGCTTTGATCGGCAAGCCGCTGCCGGGCATCGTGGAGACATTGCCAGTTTCCGAAATAACCCTGCTGGCGCCTCTGCCCCGGCCGCGACGAAACATCTTTTGCGTGGGCAAGAACTACCATGACCACGTCCGAGAATTTGCTGCCTCGGGATTCGACAGTTCGGCTGCCAAGAGTGTGCTGCCTGAAGCCCCCATCGTGTTTTCCAAACTACCCGAAACCGTCATCGGCCCCGGTATGCCGATCAGGATCGACCGCGATGTCAGCACAGCGATCGACTACGAAGCGGAGCTTGCCGTGATCATCGGCAAGCAGGGCCGCAACATCGAACGCCACGATGCGCTGTCCCATGTCTGGGGCTACACCATAGTCAACGACGTGACAGCACGCGATCTGCAGGCCCGGCACAGCCAGTGGCTGATCGGTAAATCCCAGGATACCTTCTGTCCCATGGGACCGTGGGCGGTCACCGCGGATGAGATTGATTTGTCCGATACGTCGGTACGCTGCTGGATCAATGACGAACTCCGTCAGGATTCCAACACCGGCCTTCTGATCTTTGATGTGCCGACGATCATCGCCGCCATTTCCAACGGCATAACACTCAGGCCGGGGGATGTGATCGCCACGGGTACCCCCGCAGGGGTGGGAATCGGTTTCAAACCACCGAAATACCTTGTCGCGGGAGACCGTATCCGCATGGAGATCGGGACCATCGGGGTGCTTGAAAATACGGTGGAGGCAAACTGAGCATGGCGGATATCCGCGTGGGCAGCCTGGTCGCGGAGGACGCCGGTAGCGGTCCGCCGGTGGTCATGATCCATGGTCTGGGCGGGACTTCCAACAGCTTTCAAACCTTGATGGGAGCGCTGGAAGGCTACCGGGTGCTGCGGCCGGACCTGCCTGGTGCCGGCCGTTCAAGGCTGAGACCGGGCATACCCGGTTTGGAAGGCCTTGCCAGTGCTGTTCGGGATGTATTACAGGCTGCGGAGATCCGGCAAGCACACCTGGTTGGTCATTCCATGGGTACGCTGATCTGTCAGTATCTCGCCGCCAGCAGCCCGAAGCTCGTCTCGAGCCTGACTTTGTACGGGCCAATCCTGGAGCCATCACCGGCCGCCCGGGTGGCATTGAAGGAACGCGCGATGAAAGCACGCAAGGAGGGTATGACGGAGATCGCGGACAACGTCGCGAAAGGAAGTATCAGTGCGTCCACCTTCGAATCGAACCCCGTCGTCACGGCATTCGTCCGGGAAAGCCTGATGCGGCAGGACCCCGGTGGATACGCGCTGCATTGCGATGCTCTGAGTGCCGCCAGTGCTGCCGATCATGCTGCGATTCAGTGCCCGGTAGTTTTGATCGCAGGCGCCGATGATCCCGTTGCACCCATTGAAATGGTCCGGGAACTGCTCGAACGACTGCCCGGCGGCAGGTTGGAGGTCATACCGGCTGTCGGGCACTGGATGATGGTGGAAGCGCCCCAGCGGTCCGCAGAACTGCTGCAAGCACATCTGGATGAACTCTTGGGAGAGTAGCAATGGCTGAGAACAGCTTCAGCGGCTGGGACGGAAACCGTACCACCAGCCACCGTGAGTCCGAGATCATATTCAGCAATGTACGGGTGCTCGACGCCACCGGCGAACCACCCTATTCAGCCGATGTGACGGTCGAGGGCCAGCGGATCAAGTCCATCAACCGATCCGGAAATCGATATAGCTGGAACAGCAGTGGTGGCCAGCGTATCGATTGCGGCGGTATGACCCTGATGCCCGGGCTGATCGATGCCCACCTGCATCTCAGTTGGAACAACGCCCCGGGAATCAATCCCATCCAGATGATGCCGTTGGAAGAGCACGTGCTCAATTGCGTGGAAATGGCCAAACTCCTTATCGACTCGGGGTTTACCGCCGGATACGGGGCGGCCGCCGCCAAACCACGACTCGATGTGGTCATACGCAATGCCATCAACGAAGGGCGCTTCCCCGGCCCCCGATATACCGCGGCCGGTCCGGAGCTCACCGCCGTCGGGGGGCTGGGTGACGCGACCCTGCCGCACATACCGCACGAAGGGCTGAACCTTGGCATCGTGGTTTCGGGACCGGAAGATATGCGTCGCAAGGTCCGGGAACTGATGAAGTGGGGTGTCGATACCATCAAGCTCAATCTCTCGGGTGAAGAGATAACCGGCATGGGCGCCGAAGAGAATCAGTTCTCAGACGAGGAGATCGCGATGGCCGTCAGCGAGGCGCGCCAGCGCGGCAGGCGCCTCGCGGCGCATGCCCGCTCCCGGGAATCGATCAAACGCTGTGTACAATTCGGGATCGAAATCATCTATCACGCCTCTTTTTCCGATGAAGAAGCACTGGACAAACTGGAAGCTGCCAAAGACAGTCATTTCGTTGCACCGGGTCTGGCATGGCTGATCAATACGGCGAGAAATGCCGGTGACTACGGAATCAAACCCGGCACGCCCATCACCGAGGCCTACGAACGGGAGCTGGAGGCTGCCGTGGAAACCATGCAGAAGATGCACAAACGAGGTATCCGGGTCCTCATCGGCGGGGACTACGGCTTTGCCTGGACACCGCACGGCACCAATGCAAAGGACCTGGAATACTTCGTTGACCTGATCGGCATGTCGCCGATGGAAGCGATACAGGCGGGCACCCTGTACGGAGGTCAGATCATGGGCATGGGTGACCGCCTCGGACTCATTCGAGAGGGTTACCTCGCCGATCTGTTGCTGGTCGATGGCGATCCCCTGACGGATGTCCGTATCCTGCAGGACCACAACAAGCTGGTCGCTATCATGAAAGACGGCAAGTTTCACAAGGCACCCGAGACCGCCGCCACCGGCCTGCGTAGCGGTCGCTTTGGCAGTGTCACCGTGTAGCCCGCTGGAACCAGCGTCTGCGTTCGAGGCTTTCGAGTGGATACAGACAACGCAACCGATCCTTATGAGCTGGCCAGATTTCTGGATGCGCAGCAGCGCGTTTACGCGACTGCGCTGTCTGAACTGAAAGCTGAACACAAACGCTCGCACTGGATGTGGATTGTCTTCCCGCAAATAGATGGGCTGGGAAGGAGTTCGATGGCCAGGCGTTATGCAATCAGTAGTGTTGAGGAAGCACAAGCATATTTGGGACACCCGGTGCTGGGGGCACGTTTGATGGAGTGCACCGAAACGGTTCTCGCTGTCCGGGGTCGGTCAGTTGCGGATATTTTCGGCTACCCTGACGACATGAAATTTCATTCCTCGATGACGTTGTTCGATCGTGCCGCGCCAGGGCATTCACCGTTTTCGCGGGCGCTGGAGCATTGTTTCAACGGTAAGAGGGATGCAGCCAGCATCGAGATTCTCAAGCAGCAAGCGTCGTAGCACGCCGATGTCCGGCTGGTGTTCGAGGATCGCATTGCGGAATTGGAACCTGGGGAGAACGCTGTGTTAGGCATAGCAGGCATCAATCATATCGGTATACGAATTCGGGACCGGGAACGTTCACAGGCTTTCTATGAATTGCTGGGCTTTGTGCTCAAGCAGGATACGGGTTTTGAGAAAGGCCACCCGATCGTCATGCGCCACGACAGTGGCGTGGTTCTGAATCTTCTGGGGCCGTCGAGCACATCGAAAGTGGAGAATATTCTTATGGACGTCGATGAAAAATACACGGGAATCACGCACTTTGCGCTAACCGTGACAACACTGATCGAAGCCCGGGAATTCATGGAACGCAACGATATTGCGATCACCGGCTCGTTCAGCTTTGGGGGCATGTCGGCGATATTTGTTCGGGATCCTGACCGGAATGTGATCGAGCTCGATGCGTATGATCAGCAAGGCCCTGATGATCTGAGCGGATATGCAAGTCATCCCTGACGCCGAACACCGCACCGTGATGCCAACCACAGACGGCGTCTGTCATCGATAGATGGCCAGGGAATACTTGAGAAAATTGGCAGCCCTGGTAGAGGAGCTCGGCATCGGGGAACAAACCGGTCGGCACGTCGAAGTCAGGCATTTGTTTTCCGGCGCTGCTCTCTACGTCGATGACAGGATCTGCGCCTCCTGGTCTCCGGGCGGGTTGGCGTTCAAGTTTTCGGAACAGGAGGTGGCTGGGTTGATCAATTCCGGCAACGGCAAGCCGCTCAGGTATTTTCCACGGGGGCATGTAAAAAAGGACTATGTGCTTTTCGAATCGCCGGAATCCGGTGATCCCGAAAGGTGGAGGGGACACTTTATGAAAGCCATAGAATGCAGCCGGAAATGAATCAACCTGGCGGCAGCATTCTGTATCTCTCCCGGGATGCCCTGGAAGGGCTGGATATCACCACGGGGGAGGTGGTTGAAAGTATCGAGCACCTGATCCGCGGCGCAGCCAGGGACGAGGTCTGGAGCGCCCCCAAGTCGGTTATCCAACCGGGGGATGGTCGCTATATGATGGCGACGCTGTCCGCGGCGGATGATCCGCCATTTCTGGCTGTCAAGTCGGTCATTGTCAATCCGCGCAAC
>CBDVAK010000264.1:0-4945 GCA_965371945.1 uncultured Candidatus Competibacteraceae bacterium | reverse complement strand
CAAACGCTCTCCTTGCGGGTCCACGAAACACCCGGGGCCGATCTCGACCTCCACCCGTTCACCACGAAGCGGATCATAGGCCCAGACCCGTTCGCCATGACGCTGAGGTCCGTTGCGCAGCATGCCCAACCCGATCCACTGCCCCACGGCCGGGCTGTTGGCCACCGAGGTCACCCACCCCTGAGAGTTCTCGGCATCCGCGGTATCCGGGTCCTGCACCAGATGCGCTCCAGCGCGCAGACGCTGCCCGGCATCCACCGGCTTGAGGCCGACCAGCGCGGGGCGTGCCGGGTCACACAACCCGGGGCGGGTGCTCATGCGCTGACCGATACAGGATTTGCGTGTCGACATCATGCGTCCCAGACCCAGATCCGCGGCAGTCGTGCGCCCGTCCAGTTCCGGTCCGGCGAAATGACCTTTCTCGATACGCAGTACCGACAGTGCCTCGACACCGTAGGGGGCGCACTCGAAATCCCCGCCCGCATCCATCAGCGCGTTCATGAGCCCCTCTCCGAAACGCCATGGCGTGTTGACTTCATAGGCCAGTTCACCCGAGAAACTGATGCGAAACAGCCGCACCGGCATGCCGCTGATACGGCCCTGTGTCACTCCCATGAACGGCAGGGCGTTATTGCTGACATCGATACCCTCCACCACCCGCTCCAGCAGACGGCGACTGTCGGGTCCCGCGATCGCGATGCCGCACCATTGTTCGGTCACCGAACAAAACGCCACGGCCAGATCGGGCCACACGACCTGGCTGTGATATTCCATGTGCGCCAGCACCCGCGCCGCATTGTTGGTGGTGGTGGTCATCAGATAGTGGTCTTCGGCCAAACGACTGGTGGTGCCGTCGTCGAACACGATGCCGTCTTCGCGCAACATCACCCCGTATCGGGCCTTTCCCACAGCCAGCTTGCTCCAGCCATTGATATACAGCCGGTTGAGGAACTCAGCGGCATCCGCACCGAAAATTTCGATCTTGCCCAGCGTCGAAACATCGCACAACCCCACCGACGCCCGCACCAGTGCGGCCTCACGATCGATCGCTTGCTGCGGTGTTTCCCCGGGGCGGGCGTAACAGGCCGGCCGCAACCACAGACCGGCTTCGTTGAAACTGGCGCCGGCGCGCTGGTGCCAGTCCTGCAACGCGGTACGCCGTACGGGTTGGAAGTTGCGGCCACGCTGGTGGCCTGCAAACGCGCCGATTGCCACGGGTGTGTACGGCGGTCGGTAGCGGGTGGTGCCCACCTCCGCTATGGTCTCGCCACGGGCGTCAGCCAGCAGTGCCAGACCGATGGTATTGGCGGTCTTGCCCTGGTCGGTGCCCATGCCCAGTGTGGTGTAGCGTTTGAGTTGTTCGATCGAAGCGTAGCCTTCGCGGTGAGCGAGGTCGACATCATCCACGGTGACATCGTTCTGCAAGTCGACGAACGCCTTGCCTTTGTGAGTTGCCGGGCAACGCCAGACCGGCAACAGCGGCTGCTGCGCCACTTCCGTGACGGCTGGCAAAGGCGGCCTGACAAGGGCGCTGATGCCGCTGTCCCGGGCCGCTGCAAGCCCGCCCTCCAAACCGTCACGCAGACAGCCACCGAGATCGAACACGCCTGCCGCGGCGCCTGCCGGACGCCTCCCGTCTGCCACATCAGCCATCGTAAAAGCGGCCAGATCCTCCTGCCATCGCGGCGTCTGTCCGCCTTGGCTCAACAAATGGATAGCCGGGTCATAGCCGCCCGACACCGCCAGCACGTCGCAGTCTATGGTGTCGAACACACGCCCGTCGGCATGTCCCAGACACACCGATGACACCCGCAGCCGGCCTTGTGCACGCAGCGGCAGCACCCCGGTTTCCACCCGCAAACCCGCGCCACGGGCGCGCTCCGCCATCTCCCCACCCTGGGGACGCGCGTCAGCAACCACCGTTACGGCAACCCCTGCATCGCGCAGATCCAGCGCGGTGTGATATGCCTCATCGTTGTTGGTCGCGACCACCACGGCACGCCCCGGCGCTACCGCGAAGCGGTTCAGATAGCAGCGCACCGCGCTGGCATGCATCACCCCCGGCAAATCGTTGCCCGCAAATACCAGCGGCCTTTCGATCGCCCCGCTCGTCAACACCATTTGCTTTGAACGAATGATCCACAACCGCTGGCGCGGCAAACCCGGGCCGGGTGTCGGCAAATGGTCACAGACACGCTCCAGCGCCGCACTGACACCATGGTCGTAACATCCGAACAAGGTGGTGCGTGGCATGACCCGCACGTTGTCCAGTGCATCCAGCTCGGCAACCACGCCAGCCACCCATTCGGCAGCCGGGACACCGTCGAGGGTTTCACGGCTGCACAACAAAGTTCCGCCCAGGCAGGAATGCTCGTCCAGTACAACCACCCTGGCACCGCTGCGACCCGCCGCCAGTGCCGCCATCAACCCCGCCGGGCCAGCCCCGACGATCACCACATCGGCGTGAAGATGGCCGTGCTCGTAGTGATCCGGGTCGGGCCCGACCGCGGCGCGTCCAAGCCCGGCAGCGCGCCGAATCAGCTTTTCGTAGACAGGCTCCCAAAACGACGCCGGCCACATAAAGGTCTTGTAGTAGAATCCCGCTCCGAAAAACGGGCTAAAGATTTGATTAACGGCAAGTAGATCAAAGACGAGGCTGGGGAAACGATTCTGGCTTCGTGCCTCGAGCCCGTCGAACAGCTCCACCATGGTGGCCCGCGTATTGGGTTCGCGACGGGCGCCGTCGCGAAACTCCACCAGGGCGTTGGGTTCTTGTGAGCCGGCGCTGACGATGCCGCGCGGCCGGTGATACTTGAAGCTGCGCGCGACCAGGTGGATGCCGTTGGCGAGCAGGGCCGAGGCCAGGGTATCACCCACGTAACCGTTCAACTGCCGGCCGTCGAAACGAAACCGCAGTGGCCGGCTACGGTCGATCTGACCGCCGCTGGCGAGCCTGTAAGGCGTTTCACTCATGTTCGGGCGGCTCCAGCGGGTCCTGAGGCATGCCGGTAGCGCGGATCTCGTGAGTGACCGTATGGCGCAATACTTTCACCCATAGACGACAACCGCTGACATGATGCCACCACTCCAGATGCCAGCCCTTGGGATTGTCACGCAGATAGACATAGCGGAAAAACTCATCGTCGGACGCCTCCCCGGCGGGACGTGACACGCTGGCATCACCCTGGTACTGGAACTCGGCCTCATCACGAATTCCACACCAGGGACAATCGATCTGATGCATATCCGCTCCGTCTCACTGAATCCAGGGGTTGGGGCCAACACCCTTTTCGTCGAGCATACGGCCCTCGCGAAAGCGCTCGATGGTGTAGGCGGCATTGAGCTCATGGGGTTCGTCCCTGGCGATGGTGTGGGCGAAACACCAACCCGATGCCGGTGTCGCCTTGAACCCGCCGTAGCACCAGCCACCGTTCAGATAGAGCCCCTCGATACCGGTGCGACAGATGAACGGGCTGCCGTCCATGGTCATGTCCATGATACCGCCCCATTGTCGCAATAAACGCAAACGTCCCAGCGACGGCATGATCGCCATCGCGCCTGCCATGACATGCTCCATCATCGGCAGATTGCCGCGTTGCGCGTAGGAGTTGTAGCCATCGAGGTCGCCACCGAACACCAGCCCGCCCTTGTCCGACTGACTGATATAGAAGTGACCGGCGCCGAAGGTGCAGACCGTGTCGATCAGCGGTTTCAAACCTTCGCTGACAAAGGCCTGCAACACATGACTTTCCACCGGTAGCTCGATACCCGCCATGCGCGCCAGTTCGGAAGTGTGGCCGGCCACCGCGATACCGACCCTGGGGGCGTCGATGGTGCCGCGGGAGGTCTCCACGCCGGTCACGCGGGCACCATCACGGCGGATGCCGATGACTTCGCAACCCTGGATGATGTCCACTCCCCGCTGATCGGCGGCACGTGCATAACCCCAGGCCACACCGTCGTGGCGGGCAGTGCCGCCGCGAGCCTGAAACAGGCCACCCCTGATCGGGAACCGGGCGTTGTCGAAATCGAGAATCGGCACCAGTTTCCTGACCGCTGCGGCATCCAGCAACTGCGCATCCACTCCGGCCAGCCGCATAGCGTTGCCACGGCGCGCGAACGCATCGCGCTGCGGATCACTGTGAAACAGATTGAGCACACCACGCTGACTGATCATGGCGTTGAAGTTCAGATCCTGCTCCAAACTTTCATACAGCTTGAGGGAATGCTCGTAGAATCTTGTATTGACTGGCAGCATATAGTTCGAACGGATGATCGTCGTGTTGCGCCCGACATTGCCGGAACCCAGCCAGCCGCGTTCCAGAACCGCGACATTGCTGATGCCGTGTTCGCTGGCCAGATAGTAGGCCGTGGCAAGTCCGTGACCACCACCACCGATGATGATGACGTCATAGCGTGGCTTGGGCTGGGGGTTGCGCCAGGCCGGCTTCCAGCCGAGATTGCCCTGCAACCCCTGGCGGAACACATTGAGTGCGGAGTAGCGCATCATCCTCGTCCGTTGGTAGTTGCTCAATAAGCCGGGGCAATGTGGGTGCGGGCAGTGCCTTCCAAGACACGCCGTGAATACATCCCTGTAGGCTCGACAGCGGCTTGCCGCGCTACGCAATCCTGCTTCGCTTGCAAGACCAGGGTTTGCCATCCCTGGCCAACCCGCTCGGCGGCATGCGCCTCACCCCTGCCGCTAACGGTCCCGAAATGCACCACCCGCACCCAGGTCACGACTGCCAAGGCCCCGGGTTGTTGAGAAGTTTCGTCCATTGTGCGTCAATCGTTGATCTTGATATTCATTTGCCCCGGATGCCGAGATTCGGCGCTGACCACCACGGCATCCGGGTCCGCCTGCGCCTGCTCAACGTTCATATTGTTCAACATGGTGCGCAGCCTTTCGATGGAACGCTGCCGGTCGGCATTCTGGTCCCAGACA
>CBDVAK010000263.1:0-4962 GCA_965371945.1 uncultured Candidatus Competibacteraceae bacterium | reverse complement strand
CTCCAGCCCGTCTCACCTTGTTTCCGAAACCCCGGGTAAACACTCACAAGTCCATATCCAGCAATGGACTGCGATCATACCCGGCCAGCAATTGGACTGCGCGGCGCCAACTGGCGCTGCGGGCAACACGCTCCGGCGATGGCCTGCCGCGGCCGTGCATCCGCGCCAGGCGAAGATGGGATACCGGGTCGGCGGGGTCAGCAAGATGTTCGACGATCCGCGTCATGGCGGCGCGATCGTTGCAGGCCAGCACCACATCGCAGCCGGCATCCAACGCCTGGCGGGCCCGCTGTTCCGGACCACCACTGACCACCGCGGCCGCCATGTCGAGGTCGTCGGAAAAGATCAGGCCCTGAAAACCGATACGACGACGCAGGATGTCATCGAGCCAGCGATGCGAGAAACCAGCCGGCAGCGAGTCGATCTGTGGATACACCACGTGGGCCGCCATCAACGCCGCGATACCATGGTCCGACAGCATTTGAAACGGAATCAGGTCGCTGGCGGCGATATCGGCGAAAGTCCGTTGGTCCACCGGTAACTCCAGGTGAGAGTCAGCCGCAACACTACCGTGACCCGGAAAATGCTTGCCGGTGGCCTCCATGCCCGCCCGACGCATCCCAATCACATAGGCTCTGGCCAGATCCGCAACCACCTCCGGTTGTTCGTGGAATGCGCGATCACCCACCACGGTACTGACACCGCGGGCCAGATCCAGCACCGGCGCGAAGCTGAAATCCACGCCCATCGAACGCAATTCAATGGCCATCAGCCAGCCGCTGATGCGTGCCAGATAGCGGGCCCGCACCGGGTCGTGATCGTAGACCCGCCCGAGGTTGCCGATTGCCGGCAAGCGGGTGAATCCGTCGCGGAACCTCTGTACCCGTCCGCCCTCATGATCGACCCCGATCAACAAGCGCGGGCTACGCAGTGCATGAATCTCACTGGTAAGCGCCCGTAATTGAGCTGGCGCGATGTAGTTGCGCGCGAACAGGATGACGCCACCCACCAGCGGCGCACGAAGCAATTCACGCTCCTCCGCGCTCAGCTCCTGGCCCAGCACCCCGACCATTACCGGACCCAGGGACATGACTACGGCTGCTCCAATCGGCTGCGGCCGGGTATGCCGTGGGGAGGCACTATGCGGACGCCCATCGACGCCACGGGGTCGTGGCCAGGCGAACGCTGAAATAGCGCGGATCGCTGCTGACTTCATCGCCCAACCAGTCGGGCCTCAGGATTGTCTGGCCCGCCGACCGGAGTTCGATCTCTGCCAACACCAGCCCCTGGTTGTCGCCCTGATAGACGTCAATTTCCCAGAGGTCGAGGTCGAAGAACAACCGATAGCGGCACTTTCTGACCATGCAGCCGGTACACAGTTGATCGATCATCTGCTCAGCATCCGTGGCCGGAACCGGGTATTCGAACTCCTGCCTGATAATACCGGTCGCGGCGCCCTCGACTGTGATCGAGGGCTGGTCCGCACCGATCCGAATCCTGACGCTGCTGTTCGAACTGCCGGTAAGGTAGCCCTCGCAGATTTCTCTGCCAATATCAGCCCCCCTACGCCATTCATCGTTGCGGACCAGAAATCTGCGTTCTATCTCAAGCGCCACCAATTCGCCCTTTTCAGCCATTCCCGGTTGCTGGCCCAAGACAACTCACGACCTCGTTTCCCAGGGCGTTCATCAGCTCGAAGTAGGCATCCCCGCCGGGGATGAGGGTACTGCCAAGGGGATCCAGTTCGCCAGCACGCGCCCCGCTACCTTCAAGCAACACCCGCACCAAGGGTGCCTGATACTGCGGCTCGCTAAACACGCAGCGCACCTCCAGAGCCTGCATCCGATCAAGAAGCTGGCCAACCCGGCGTGCGCCGACCCGGTGTTCGGGATCCAATGTGATCGAACCGACCGTGGTCAAGTCGTAACGTACCTCAAAGTACTGAAAAGCATCATGAAATACTATGAAAGGCCGATCGCGAATTACTCCGAGCTGACGGGACAACCTGGCATCCAGGCGCTTCAACCTTGCAATCAGGGCCTGGGTGTTAGCACGGTAGGCATCGGCATTACCCGGGTCGACGGTCTGCAACGCGGAACTGATCTGTCGACTCAGGGCCACAGCATTGACCGGATCCAGCCAGATATGCGGGTCGATATCGGCGGAGTGCCGGTGGTCATGTGCATCCTGCTGCTCCTCGCGCCCCTCATCCGGGAACTCCCAGGCACCACCGCTGCGGCGGTCCAGCAAGCGCAAACCCGAAGCGTCGATCAGGTCCACGGTGGTCACCCCGGGATTCTGGCGCAACGGCCGGTCGAGCCAGCTTTCCAACTGACTGCCCACCCGGAACACCAGCCGTGCCGAAGCGATTGTCCGCATCTGCGAAGGTCGTAGCTGGAAGCCGTGCGGAGGAGCCCCACCGGGTTGCAACAGGGCCGGCTCATCGATACCGGCCATCACTGAAGCCACCAGTGAATGCAATGGCAGGATACTGACCACCACCGCCGGCGCAGCCGCCAGCGTGGCACTGAAGCTCCATACCAGGAGCACCAGCAGAGGAATCGGAGCACAGCATCTGTCGATGGTGGGGACGCGCACGATAAGCCGATGATATAGTTTTTTTACCCCTGCGGTCGCCACCACAACCTGTCCGCCTGGCGCATCACCGCCCGGTCGCGTATGCCGGTGGCAACACCGCGGCGGAACAGGTCCCGGAGACACGATGGCCAGCGAAGCGATACTTGAAGCCCGGGATATCTCGCTGGCGCTGCGCGGCAACCAGATTCTCAGCCATGTCACCGTGTCGCTGGACGCCGGTCAGATCCTCACCCTGATCGGACCCAATGGCGCCGGCAAGACTTCGCTGGTGAAGATCGTACTGGGACTGCTCAATCCGGATTCCGGCACCGTACGGCTGGAGTCCGGCATTCGACTCGGCTACGTGCCGCAGCGGCTCACGATTGATGAAACACTGCCCCTGACGGTGCAGCGCTTCGTCACCCTGGGCACGGCGGCCAACCGCGCCGCGGTGATGGAGGCCTTGATCGAGACCGGTGCGGGGCACACCATCGACCATGCCATCCAGTCGATCTCGGGGGGCGAATTCCAGCGTGTGCTGCTAACCCGCGCCCTGTTGCGCAGACCCAAGCTGCTGGTACTCGACGAACCCGCCCAGGCGGTGGACGTCAGCGGCCAGATCGAACTGTATCAGTTGATACAGGACATTCGTGATCGCTACGGCTGCGCGGTGCTGATGGTATCTCACGACCTGCACCTGGTGATGGCTTCGGCAGACCAGGTGATCTGCCTCAACCAGCATGTTTGCTGCATGGGTCATCCCGAGTCCGTGTCGCAAGACCCCGCCTATCTCGAGTTGTTCGGCCGCGGAGCCACCAGCCAACTGGCGCTCTACCGGCACCACCACAATCACCAGCACGACCTGCATGGCGGTGTGATCAAGACAGCCGGGAGTGACGAGCATGGATAACTTCGTGCTACGCGCCCTGCTGGGCGGTCTGGGGGTCGCTTTGGTCGCCGGACCGTTGGGTTGCTTCGTGGTGTGGCGAAGAATGGCCTATTTCGGCGACACCCTGGCGCACGCCGGTTTGTTGGGGGTGGGCCTGGGGCTGCTGCTGGGTGTCAGTGAGGGCCTCGGTGTGCTGGTGATCTGCGTCGCTATCGCGATGCTGCTGTTCGTACTACAGCAACAACGGGTGCTGGCGGGCGATACCGTGCTGGGGATCCTCGCCCACAGTGCTTTGTCGCTGGGTCTGGTGGTGATTTCATTCATGGAAACGCTGAGAGTCGATCTGATCGGCTACCTGTTCGGCGATATCCTGGCGCTATCCGATCGAGATCTGTACTGGATCTGGGGCGCCGGCCTGGCCGCGCTGCTGGTACTGTGGCGAATCTGGCAGCCATTGCTGGCTGTCACGGTTCATCGTGAACTGGCCCAGGTCGAAGGCGTCCCCGTGTTGCGGGTACAGTTGGCATTCATGCTGCTCATTGCTCTGGTGGTCGCCACCGCCATGAAGGTGGTGGGAATCCTGCTGATCACTTCGTTGCTGATCATACCCGCAGCGACAGCCCGGCGTTATGCGCGTACTCCGGAAATGATGGCGCTGCTGGCGGCCGCATGCGGTGCGACCGCGGTAGCCGCCGGCCTATGGGGATCGTTGCGCTGGGATACCCCGACCGGGCCATCGATGGTGGTGGCCGCCGCGGCATTGTTCGCGATCGCGGTGGTCTTGCCAGCGCCGGCGAGATCCACCCCTTGACCATCATTTAAACCGCTCACCGATATCCATACTTCTGTGCAGCACGCGAAGAACAAGCGCGCCATTGGGGATTTCGCGGTAAATCACTATGTGGCTGCGGTGTGGGAAACGGCGCAAGCCGGGGGCGATGTCGTCGGCTCGATTTCCCATCGTCGGGTTATCGCCCAACATTTCCATGCAGCGTTTGAGTGAAGTGATATAGCGGTTGGTCTGCGTGGTACCGAAGTCGAAGCCGGATCGGGTGATGATTGCTTCTGTGTCGTTGTCGGCCAGGCGTGATATCTCATACATCGAAGTCGTGTCGGGCCTGCACGTCTCGCCAGATATCATCTATGCTGCGGGTCGATATTCCGCTTTTTTCACCAGCTTCGACGGCGGCTATCAGGGCCTTGCGTTTGTCCTGATATTCCTGGTCCTGTCGGATCAGGTCGCGAACATAGTCGCTGGCATTGCTGTAGTGACCCGTTTGGACTTGGGACTCGACCCAAGTCTTCATGGGGTCGGGCAGGGATACGTTCATGGTTGCCATTGGGAATACCTCCTATTCGTCAATGCTGACACGCTTGGCAAAGTTTGCCAACTTTGTTGATGGGTTGTCGGCTACAGGGGTAGGGGTAAAGGGGTCGGCACCGCGTTGAAGGGAGAGTCGACGGCTGTCCGGTGACCTGGGGATACTGAATGGACT
>CBDVAK010000262.1:0-4968 GCA_965371945.1 uncultured Candidatus Competibacteraceae bacterium | reverse complement strand
ATGCTCACTATGATGGGAGAGGAAACGGATCGCATCGTCGGGCTGGAGATGGGCGCCGACGACTATCTGCCCAAGCCCTTCAATCCCAGAGAGCTGTTGGCGCGCCTCAAGGCCGTGCTCAGGCGTTCCAGGGCGCCTCTCGCGGAGTCACCGCGCAAGACCATGCTGAGCTTTGCCGGATGGAAGCTGGATTGTGGTCTGCGACGGCTGATGTCGGTGGATGGACTGGTGGTGGACCTCAGTAGCGGCGAGTTCGATCTGCTGCTTGCCTTCGCAGAACACCCGCAGCGCGTGCTTGGCCGCGATCAGCTGCTGGACCTGACGCACGGTCGACGTGAGATTCCGTTCGATCGAAGTGTGGACATGCAGGTCAGTCGTCTGCGCAGCAAGATCGAGGCGGATCCCGGGAAACCCGAGCTGATCAAGACTGTCCGCGGTGGTGGCTATATGCTTGCCGCTGAAGTGAGGCCAGTTGAATCTGACGACGCTTGACACAGTTGTTGCGCGCACGCTGCTGGTCCTGATCGTCGGACTCGGCGTATCTCATGCGCTGAGCGTTGCGCTCTATTCCACTGACCGTAGTGATGCGGTGGGTTTGAGTGGGGCGCAGTATATGGGCGATCACATTGCCACCATCTACAGACTTGTCGAAGGTGCTTCGCGGTCGGAAAGACGGCGGATGATCGACCTGGCGAACGGCCCGACTGTGCGTATCAGTTTGACCAGCGCAAGTGCGGTGGCTGATTCCGGGGGCGCAAATCCAGCGGTGAAACTGTTTCGAGAGGCCTTGTCGAGCCGGTTGGGCGATAGTGGCGGGAGAGTGCCGCGCCTGGATATCGTCGATCAGATGTTCGCCGCGGCAGTGGGTGTGCCCTCAGCCGACATCGCCCCGCCTGGGCATGCAGTCCCTGCATTGTTGGCCTCACTGCAATTGCCTGACGGGTCCTGGCTCAATGTCGTGGCCCCGCTGGAACCACCAGAATCGATGGGTTCGCTGAGATTCGTTCTCTCCCTGGCTGTGATGTTGCTGGCCGTAGGTGCTTTGTCGGTACTGGTAGTTCAGTACCTGACCAGACCCCTGCAGGTTTTCTCCGATGCCGCGCAGCGTCTGGGCAGAGACGTCAGGGCGCCGCCCTTGCCGGAATCGGGCCCCCTGGAGGTGCGGCAGGCCACCGCTGCCTTCAACGAGATGCAGAAACGTATCAGGCGGTTTGTCGAGGATCGTACCCAGATGATCGCGGCGATTTCTCATGATCTTGGCACGCCCATCACGCGCCTGCGGTTGCGGGCGGAGTTCATCGAGGACGAGGAGCAGCAGAGCAAGATGCTCGCGGATCTGGGTGAAATGGAGAAGATGGTTTTCTCCACTTTGGCGTTCGTGCGCAATGAAGTAACCAACGAACCCCGGACGAAGGTGGAGATTCGTACCCTGTTGCAGCGGGTCTGCGACGGCATCGCGGATGCGGGGTATCGGGTGGAACTGGAGACGGGCGCGGAAGCGCGACCTTACGATTGCCGGCCTGCGGCGCTGCGGCGCGCACTCGCGAACATCATCGAGAACGCGGCCAAGTACGGATACTGTGCTCACGTTTCGTTGCTAGAGCGGGAAAGTGAACTGCTGATCCGGGTCGAAGACGAGGGTCCCGGAATCCCGGATGCTTATCATGAGCAAATATTCGAGCCTTTTCGCAGGCTGGAAATCTCACGCAACCGGGAAACCGGAGGTGTGGGGCTGGGTTTGACGGTGGCACGATCAATTGTACGTGCCCATGGTGGCGGTATCTCGCTCGAGAATCGGGCTGCGGGAGGGCTCCGGGTTGATGTTTGTCTACCATGCTAGATATGAATCTGAGAAGACGCTATAAACAATTGATAGTACCGTTGTTTACTGAAGTGGTGGCCGATCCTGATGTGATCGGGTCAAGTCTCTTCGCGTGAAATCGTGCGCTGGCGTTGGGTTTCATCCAGCATCAGGATCATCCGCGCGAGCTTGTTGACATCCATGTCTGACCATCCAGCGGTGATCGATCCATCGGACCAGAGTACGCTGAGTGCGACCGACTGGATGTTTTCTATGTTGCGCATACCACTATCGAATATCTCGGCCGGTGTGGTGCCGCGCAAGCTCTGTACCTGTGCCATGTTGGGACTTCCTTTTTGGTATGCCTGTGCCACTGGTATACACGGAATTTCGGCCGCAGCAAACGTTCTGTCTTCCCCATCGATGGTCGGTGGGCGGAAATCAGTTGTCTGTGCCAGAGCGATCCCCTGATCCGCCGCTGGACCCGCCCGTCGCTTGTGCGCTCTCCTCGAAGTTCTCGATCAGGTGACACACCGAGCGACAGTCGGGAACGCCGTCGGGCATGTCAGACCACTGATCGAGCGCTTGTTCCATCCTTGTCTGCAGCGCCATCAGTCGTTCCAGTTCGCGTCGGTTGTCGACGATGCGCCGTTGCAGGATCTTGCGTACCTTCGGGCAGGGCGAGACGCCCTGATTGGCTTCGCTTACGACCTCCAGGATTTCGTGCAGCGTGTAGCCGAGCCGCTTGGCCTGGCGGATAAACAGGACCCAGCCCACATCCTTGGGCGGGTAGAGCCGATATCCATTGTCAGGGTTTCGCTCCGGGCGCAGCAAGCCCATGCGAGTATAGTAGCGGACCGCGTGAGGGGTAGTGCCGCTTTTCCTGGCCAGCTCCATAACGGTCAGCATCGAATTGCTCCACACGGCCCAGGGTTTGTCCCTGCAATTCCCAGCAATGTTAAAAGCTGTGTGTTGGGCACAGGTCAAGAACTTTCGCCTGCTTCGTTGGCATCGCTGCCGATCTTGGCGCGGATTGCACGAACGTCGGTACTGAGGCAGGATGGCGCCCCATGAACGGAACCGCGCGACCAGTCCGCTTGATCACCAACCCGGCAAGCCGGCAACGGACGGCGGAAGCCGCTGCTACCTGGGCGGTACGGGTGTTGGCGACACTGGTGATATTGGCTGCCGCCGGACTTGCGGTTGCGGCCGACTACCTCGTTCCGGTTTCCTGGTCGGCGGGAGATTTGACCCGCACCGTATCCTTTGCACCGGCACCCGATGGGTACTCCGGGACGGTCTGCCTGCGGTCGCCGGTTTTCGAGGCGGGTGCAGTTTGCTGCAGCCCGCACAGCGGTTATTGCGGTTCCGTCGCGGTCGTGACCGAAATGCGGACAAGCGACCGGATGCCTGTCATCCACGCATACGAGGCAGGTCAAGACCACCAATTTTCTGATTTTCATCCCACCCTGATTCTTCGACCTCCGTCACATCCGGTCTGACAGCGAACTTGTCGCTTTCGAAGCACCGATATCTTGAACAATAGCGGGTATCGGGATCTGTTCCGTGGTCCGGGAGTATGTAACGTGAGAGTCCACTATTTTGCCATTGGTTTGCTGCTGCTTGTACTGAGCGGCTGCGGTGAATCCGAACAAGCCTCAACCGGCGTTGATGCGGCGGGCAAAGTCACGGAAAATGCCCAAAATACAACCGCCGGTGGTGTCGCCCTCTGGTATACATTCAGCCAAGTCACTGAAGGTGCGCGCCTATACAGGGACAACTGCGCAGTGTGCCACGGCGATACGGCGCAGGGCGATGCCGGATGGCGCCAGATCGGGGCTGACGGCAAGTATCCGGCACCGCCGCTGAATGGCACCGGTCATGGGTGGCACCATCCGCTCAGCGTATTGTTTGTGACCGTGAAAAACGGCAGCCCCGGGGGCCAGGGCAATATGCCGGCATGGAAGGACACGCTTACGGACGATGAGATCGTTGCCGCGATCGCCTGGTTTCAGTCGAAATGGCCCAAGGAGATCTACACTGCCTGGTATCAGCGCGACCAGCAGGCCAGGGGCGGCAACTAGCAGCGGCTCATGGCAGTTCGCGAGAACTTTCCGGTAGCGTAGGGGTCACAGAATTGTGAAGCGCCCTCTTGCGTCGGTCGATTTGCGGAATCACAGTTTGTATCGAATCGTTGCCACAGTCGCGGTCCTGATGGTATTTGCGGGGATGACCGTCTGGCCTGCATTTGCCGGCGCGGGGGTGCCGCCAGCGCAGGTTGAAACCGCAACGTTAGACATGATTGCTACGGATGGGGCCTGTTGTGGTGAACCGGCCGGTGACCATGCTCCCGAGC
This sequence comes from uncultured Candidatus Competibacteraceae bacterium, assembly GCA_965371945.1. Taxonomy (GTDB): domain Bacteria; phylum Pseudomonadota; class Gammaproteobacteria; order Competibacterales; family JAHEDQ01; genus CBDVAK01. The sequence continues at coordinate 811 of CBDVAK010000262.1, read as the reverse complement.
AGTTCGAGCAGTGCCCGTCGCCCGGTTGCTGCCCGCATTGTCCAGCGGTTGCCGCCATATTCGGTCAAGTCATACGCGCAAAATTCGACTCACTGCACTATTTCGCCTACTCGCGGTCACCGACGCCTGGTGTCTCCGCGGTCTTGCTGAGACCACCTCGCGTCTGATCCCATCGCACGCTGCTGCCTGGTCGCGGAATGCTATCGCCGAAACCCGGGTGTGGTTCGGGCCGCGAGCCGTATTCAGCCACTGGCAGTCGATTCAATCGGTTCCAATGCATCGAAATCCGGGCATGGCAACCCGGTTACCAGATAGAGGTTTACCATGAAATACGTCACATTCAGATCTGCTTCATTCGCGTCGGTACTGACGCTTTGTCTGACTGTGCCAGCGATGGCGCAAACGACCACCGACTCGCCCGCCGCCGACAGCGAAACAGCGTCCGGCCAAGGCATGGCCGGGATGGAAGCGCAGGACTCCATGCCGGAGAAGATGCAGGCTCTGCGGGAAAAGATGATCGAGGCACGTAGCACCGAAGACCCCGAAAAGCGTGCCGCGCTGATGCAGGAGCATCGTCAGGGCATGATGGAAATGATGCAGAACATGAGAGCCCAGGGAGGTCAGGGGATGATGGGAGGTGGCCAGGGCAAGGGGATGATGGGAGGTGGCCAGGGCAAGGGGATGATGGGAGGTGGCCAGGGTCAGGGGATGATGGGCGGTGGCCAGGGCAAGGGGATGATGGGAGGTGGTCAGGGTCACGGGATGATGGGCGGTGGCCAGGGCCAGGGCATGATGGCTGGTTGCGGTGGTC
>CBDVAK010000261.1:0-4972 GCA_965371945.1 uncultured Candidatus Competibacteraceae bacterium | reverse complement strand
TGGACATCGGCGACGCCATTACCGGTCTGCCGGTACCACTGCATCCGGGCGCCGCACGATACTATCGCGAGGTCGGCATCGAGATTCCGGAGGATCTGATCCCCCGGTAACTGTCTCCCATGAGCGACAGCGCTGTGCGGTAGCGGAGTCCTGTCTGTCATCAGGACGATCGGGTATGCTATGCACCCGATGCGCCCGCCGCATGTTGCGGCCCGGGAGTAGGAATGAGACTACGGGGTGGGCGGCCCCCTGTTACCCGGACGCCGGGCAGATGTCTGTAACCCTGCGCGGCAACAGTCCCCGCGCGTGTGGCATACAATCTGCTCCGTGCTGTCCAGCGACAAAATACCCACCATCCGCGAATCGACCCGAGGGCAGGGGATTCGCGGTACATCCGCAACCCCCGCCCCGCCAGAGTCAGGGGTTGACCACAGACCCCGACGGGTCAGAGATCATTTGGCATGAACGAGCAAGCAACACTGACCAGACGAAAATTCGCGGTTGAGGCGATCCGGAACCTGTTGCTGGGGTTGACCGTGTTGCTGCTGATGGTCACTGCCTCCGGTGCAGCATCCGAATCTGCCGGCAACGCCGAGTCCCCTGACGAGGCCGTTAAGCGGGCGACCCGGCATATTCTGGATGCAGTACAGGAACAGCGCGTGGCGCTGGAGAAAGATCCCACTGATGTGCGCAAACTGGTCGATGAATTCATCGCACCACTGGTCGATTTCGAGGTCATGGGACGCCTGGTGCTGGGCCGTCACTGGCGCACCGCATCCACGCAGCAACAGCAGGATTTCGTCCGTGAATTCCGGCAGTTCCTGGTGCGCTTCTATGCCGAGGCCGTTACCCAATACATCATCGTCAAGGGCATCCCGGAACAAATCGAAGTGCAGGTATTGCCGGCACGCTATGATCCCGGCAAGCCCACAGCCCGCGTACAGACCCGCATTCTGCAGTCGGGACGCCCCCCGCTGTCAGTGGACTACACGCTTTACCGGCGTGATCACGAATGGCGTGCGGTCGACCTCAAGCTCGAAAGCATCAGCCTGGTCATCAACTATCGCCAATCATTTGCCAATAAGATCCAGGCGGAAGGTCTGGATGCACTGATCGCCAATCTGGCTTCCCGCAACGGCAACGCCTGAACCGGCGGACCACAGCTCGGCACCACACCGGCCGCTGCCCACCACCGGCCCGGCAGCCCCCCCTTGGCGAAAACCTGCTGTCCGCTTGCCATCATCGCGCCAGTGTCCAGAGGATCGGCCGTGAGCCGGACGATATCTTCACGGTGACGACCGCTCCGCCCACTCTCGAACGATGCATTTTCCCCAAATTCCACTATCATCAGGGAATCCGCCGGTAAACACCGGATGGGCCTCGACCGGAGCCGCCCGAAATGCGAAGCTCTGGTCCGCAAGGGGATATTCCGGTCGAAAACCGGAAGTCTGAAACCATAATCACAATACCTCCGAGAGGACTTCTGTCATGAAGAGATCACTGGCCGCATTGGCCGCGGGCCTGGCGCTATCCGCGTTTGCCCTGGGCTCCCAGGCCAAAACGCTCGTCTACTGCTCCGAAGGCAGCCCGGAAGGGTTCAACCCATCGCTGTACACTGCGGGCACAACTTTCGATGCCAGTTCACGCCAGGTGTTCGACCGGCTGGTACTGTTCGATCGTGGCACTACCAACATCATTCCCGGACTGGCGGAGTCCTGGGAAGTGTCCGACGACGGCCTGACCTACACCTTCAGCCTCCGCAAGGGGGTGAAGTTTCATACCAGCGACAAGTTCACGCCAACGCGTGACTTCAACGCCGACGACGTGCTGTTCAGCTTCGAGCGTCAATGGAAGACCGACCACCCCTACCACAAGGTGTCTGGCGGCGCTTACGAATATTTCAACGGTATGAGCATGCCCGATCTGCTCAAGAACATCGTGAAAGTCGATGACTACACGGTGCGTTTCGAACTCAACCGTCAGGAAGCGCCATTTGTCGCCAACCTGGCCATGGATTTCGCATCGATCCTGTCGGCCGAATACGCTGACGCCATGCTTGCGGCCGGCACTCCCGAGAAGGTTGACCTGGTCCCCGTCGGTACCGGCCCGTACCAGTTCGCGGCGTATCAGAAAGACGCGGTGATACGATACCTGGCCAACCCGGACTACTGGGGCGGCAAGGCACCGATTGACAAGCTGGTGTTCGCCATTACCCCGGATGCTTCGGTGCGCTATGCCAAGCTCAAGGCGGGTGAATGCCAGATCATGCCCTACCCCAATCCTGCCGACATCAAGGCGATGGCGACCGATGATGAGATCAACCTGATGGAACAGGAAGGACTGAATGTCGGCTATCTGGCCTTCAACACGGAAAAGAAGCCATACGACAACGTCAAGGTACGACAGGCCCTGAACATCGCCATCAACAAACCAGCGATTATCGAGGCCATTTTTCAGGGTGCCGGCACAGTCGCCAAGAACCCGATCCCGCCCACCATCTGGTCGTACAACGACGCCACCGAGGACTACCCTTACGATCCGGAACTGGCGAAAAAGATGCTGGCCGAGGCCGGCTTCGCCGATGGTTTCAAGACCGATATCTGGGCCATGCCGGTGCAGCGCCCCTACAACCCCAACGCCCGTCGCATGGCTGAAATGATCCAGGCTGACTGGGCCAAGGTCGGGGTGGACGCGAAGATCGTCACCTACGAATGGGGTGAGTACCTCAAGCGTTCCAAGGATGGCGAACACGAGACGGTACTGTTGGGCTGGACCGGCGACAACGGCGATCCGGACAATTTCCTGGCGGTGCTGCTGGGTTGCGACGCAGTGGGTGGTTCGAACCGCGCACGTTGGTGCAACAAGGAGTTCGAGGACCTGATCCAGCAGGCCAAGGTGGTCAGCGATCAGGCTGAGCGCACCAAGATCTACGAACAGGCCCAGATTGTGTTCAAGGAACAGGCCCCCTGGGTGACCATCGCGCACTCAGTGGTATTCATGCCCATGGCCAAAGAGGTCGAGAACTACAAGATCGACCCGTTCGGCGGGCACTCGTTCTACGGGGTGGATCTGAAGTAGGTCGGGCGGTGGGTTCCCGGGCCACGATTTGCCCGGGAACCCGCACTTGCGACGGCCGGAATTCTGAGCGCGACGGGCGTAAACGATGATCCAGTTTCTGCTAAAACGACTGATCCTGGTACTGCCTGCATTTTTTGGGGTCACGCTGCTCACCTTCGCGTTGATCCACCTGATACCCGGTGACCCGGTGCTGGTAATGGCCGGTGAACGCGGCATCGATCCCGTCCGCCATGCCGAATTGCGGGCACAGATGGGGCTCGACAAACCCCTGGTCATTCAGTACTTCAACTATATCGGCGGCGTATTCCAAGGCGATCTCGGCAAGTCCATCATCTCCAAGGAACCGGTTGCCCGCGAGTTTTTCAGCCGCTTTCCCGCCACCATCGAACTGTCATTTGCCGCGATGATGTTCGCAATCTTCATCGGCCTGCCGGCCGGAGTACTGGCCGCTGTCCGGCGTGGCACCGTGTTTGACCATACGGTGATGGCGGCTTCGCTGACCGGCTTCTCGATGCCGATTTTCTGGTGGGGTTTGCTGCTGATCCTGTTCTTTTCCGTCAATCTGGGCTGGACCCCGGTTTCGGGGCGTATATCCGCGCTCTACTGGGTGGATTCGGTGACCGGATTCATGCTCATCGACACCCTGCTGTCCGATGAAAAAGGCGCCTTTGTATCGGCGCTTCGTCACCTGATACTGCCGTCCATCGTGCTGGGCACCATCCCGCTGGCGGTCATTGCACGCATGACGCGATCCGCGACTCTGGAGGTGCTGCGTGAAGACTACGTGCGCACCGCGCGTGCCAAGGGTTTGTCACCGGGACGGGTGATCGTGGTGCACGCGTTGCGAAATGCACTGATCCCCGTGATCACGGTGATCGGGTTGCAGGTCGGGGTGCTGCTGGCCGGGGCGATCCTGACTGAAACCATTTTCGCCTGGCCCGGTATCGGCAAGTGGCTGGTTGATTCGATCGGCCGGCGCGACTACCCGGCGGTACAGGGCGGGATTCTGCTGGTGGCCTCGGTGGTGATCCTGGTCAACCTGCTGGTCGACCTGCTCTACGGGGTCATCAACCCCCGTATCAGTCACAACTGAATGTCATGAACGAACCCACCGCGAATACCGCGATCATCGAGCAGCCGCACCCGCTGCAGGAATTCTGGCACTATTTCAGCCAGAACAAGGGCGCGGTTGCCGGGCTGATATTTATCACGGTCATCGTCCTGGTGGCGCTGCTGGCGCCGGTGATCGCACCCCATCCTCCCTTCGAACAGTACCGCGATGCGATCCTGGTGCCACCCTCGTGGGAGGACGGCGGATCCATTCGATTCGTGCTGGGCACGGACGACGTCGGTCGGGATATTCTGACCCGGCTCATGTATGGCGCCCGGCTGTCACTGGTCATCGGTGCGGTGGTGGTGACGCTGTCGCTGGCCACCGGAATCCTGCTGGGGCTGGTCGCCGGCTATTTCCGCGGCACCGTGGAAACCATCATCATGCGGCTGATGGATGTCATGCTGGCACTGCCGAGTCTGTTGCTGGCGATCGCCATCGTCGCCATACTCGGCCCCAGCCTCATGAATGCGGCCATCGCCATTGCGATCGTGGTACTGCCGCACTATGTGCGCCTGACCCGCGCCGCTGCCATCAGCGAGATCGACAAGGATTACGTCACAGCTTCCCGGGTCGCGGGCGCCGGTCGGCTGAGGATCATGTTCATCACCCTGTTGCCCAACTGCATGGCGCCGCTGATCGTGCAGGCCACTCTGGGTTTCTCGTCAGCTATTCTCGATGCCGCCGCGCTGGGATTTCTGGGGCTGGGTGCGCAACCGCCGACACCGGAATGGGGCAGCATGCTCGCCAACGCCCTGCAGTTCCTGCAACGCGCCTGGTGGG
>CBDVAK010000260.1:0-5083 GCA_965371945.1 uncultured Candidatus Competibacteraceae bacterium | reverse complement strand
AGCAGGTTGGAACCTGAGCGGTTGACGAAACAGATGACAAAATTCTGGTAGCTGTCCGACCCGGTGGCATGACGCACACACCCCAACCGCCATGGCGAGCGAAAGTATTCGCCGATGCGCTTTTCGTGCTCGGATTTCGGATACCGCAACGGAAACTTCTGCATCCGTGGTGTGCCTGTCACCTGTCAGCCCGATCGCGGAGGCGCAGATAATGCCGAACTGGCGGCGGTTGTCAAATATCCCGTGCGCGGCCCACGTCAACCGTTGCCGCGGGTCCGCGTATCGTATTGGTCCAAAACAGCACTGGCGGTTCCGACCGCAACCACCAACCCGTTCTCGATCCACACGGCACGATCACAGTGCTTGCGAATCACGTTGCCATTGTGCGAGACCAGCACCACCGTCCTGTCCGAATCGATACGCTCACGCAGGACCTGGCCTGATTTCTCCCGAAAATCCGCGTCACCGACCCCCAGCACCTCATCGACCAACAACACGTCGGGGTCGGCAAGCATCGCGACTGAGAAACCCAGCCTGGCTTTCATGCCATTCGAGTAAGTGCCCACCAGCTCGTCAGCGGCGTCCTGCAACCCGGCGAACTCCAGTATTTCATCCATCTGCCGGCGCAGGGCCTGACGGCTCATACCCAGCAACAATCCACTCAGTACTGCATTCTCACGCCCGGTCAGATTGCTGTCGAAACCCGCCTGCAGTGTCAACAGGGCAGCCCTGACACCATTGACCTGAATCCGGCCCTCATCAGGTTCGATGACCCCTGCCATCAATTTCAGCAAGGTACTCTTGCCGACGCCGTTGCGTCCGATCACCCCCAGGGTCTCGCCCCGGTAAAGATCGAAACTGACGTCACGGATGGCCCACAACAGACGATGGCGCACGAACCCGTAACGCCTGCGGTACGCGACGCCCACCTGCTGTAGCGACATCAACAGCGAATTCGCGGCGTCAGTCACAAGGTGGTCCTCGGATAAACACGATCGAACCGCCGCAGCAGCGCCACCCCGCACACCAGCACAACGGCCGAACTCAGCACGATGACCGACAGACCCCACAAATCCGGCCAGGAACCGTTCAGCAGCACCTCGCGGTAGCTCACGATGAGGGTAAACATGGGATTCAGCGACAGATATGCCTGGTACTCCTCCGGAACCCTGTCGGTGGAAAAGAACACCCCGGAAACAAAGAACATCACCAGCAGTATATTGCCGACCACGATGCGCAGATCGGGAACGAACGGCACCACCGACGACAACAACAGCGTACCCGCACTGATCACCAGCAACTGAGTCATCAGCAACAACGGCAACGACCAGTACGCGCTGGTCATCGGCAGGCCATACCAGTTCAGAAATACGATCAGCAACACGAACACGATCAGGAACTTGATGGAATTGCTGAGGATCACGACCGTTGGAAACAGAATCTTGGGGACGTAGACCTGTCGCATCAGCGACTTGTTGCTGACGATCGAGTTGCTGCCCTGACGCACGGTGCTGTCAAACCAGCGCCAGACCACCAGCCCGATCAGCAAAAACGCGACGAAGTCCTCAGTGAACCGATGCAACAGCAAAGCGAACACCAGGTAGAAGACCAGCATGTACATGACCGGTTCGACAATCCACCACAAAAAGCTGATATAGGTCCGGGCCGCCTCCGCCTTGAGCGTGGCGTAGGTTTTGTAGAGCACCAGCTGGAGATAGTGATTGCGGGACATCACTCGGCTACCAGCGCACCCGGAGAGGTACTCATGCCGCAGTACCAGCGGCAGGTCTTGTCGAGCCCGGACGCGAAACTCTCGGCCGGCGTCCAGCCCAGTTCAACCCGCATGCGACTGCCGTCAATGGCATAGCGCCAGTCGTGCCCCGGCCGGTCGGCTACAAATTCGATCAGCTCCGAGTGAGGCGCACCGGTCGGATGCGAGCGATCCATCACGGCGCATATCGTGTTCACGATGGCGTGGTTGGAGCACTCGTTGTCGCCCCCGATATTGTAAGTTTCGCCTTCCACACCATCACGCAGCACCACATCGATGCCGCTGCAATGATCATCGACATACAGCCAGTCACGAACGTTGCTGCCATCTCCGTAGACTGGAATGGGCCGCCCCTGCAGACAGCAGCGGATCACCGTTGGCACCAGTTTCTCGACATGCTGGTAGGGGCCATAGTTGTTCGAACAATTGCTGGTGGTAACCGGCAAGCCATAGGTGTGATGGTAGGCTCGGACCAGATGGTCCGAACCGGCCTTGGATGCTGAATAGGGCGAGTTGGGCGCGTACGGCGTGGTCTCGGTGAAAGCGGGATCCGTTGGCCCCAGGGTACCGTAGACCTCGTCGGTCGATATATGATGAAAGCGGGTGCTCGCACCGCTGCCAGGAGTTTTCCCCGACAGCCAGCGCTGACGACAAGCCTCCAGCAGGGTAAACGTGCCCAGCACGTTGCTGATCACAAATGCCCGTGGTCCGGTGATCGACCGGTCGACATGACTCTCGGCCGCGAAATGCACCACCGTATCGATATCGTGTTCCGCCAGCAGACGCGCGACCAGGCCCGCATCACAGATGTCTCCCTGCACGAAAAGATGGCGTTCGGGGTCCGGCGCCGGTTGCAGATTCTCCATGGAGCCGGCATAGGTAAGCAGATCGAGATTGACCACCCGGACCCGGGTATCGTGGGTCAATAGCCAGCGCACAAAATTGCTGCCGATGAATCCCGCGCCACCGGTAACCAGCACATTTTGAGGCCTGTGACTCATGCCCGGGAGTCCTGCCGGCGATCCACGTCGGCTGCCTGCAGTTCATCCAGTGTCTTCTCCAACCCGATCCGCCACGATCCGCCGGTGACGCCGTAGACACGCTGGATGCGCGCGCAATCGAGCACCGAATTGGCCGGTCGCGCCGCCGGCAACGGATACGCTTCGGTAGCGATGGGCCTGACCCGGACTGTCGGCAGCGACATGCGTTCAGCGGCAGTGGCAACGATCTCCCGGGCAAATCCGCACCAGGTCACCGGTGGAGAATCGCAATAGTGAAAGGTCCCCCATTGCACCTGATCCGCAGCGGCTGCCCGCTCAGCCAGGGTGAGCGCCACCTCGGCAACGTGGCCCGCCCAGGTCGGACATCCCTGTTGATCATCCACGATACCCAGTTCCGCACGCTCGGTAGCCAGCCGCAATATGGTCTTCACGAAGTTGTGGCCGGATGCCCCGAACACCCAGGACACACGCAGTATGAGATGGTGATCGAGCAATGCACGGACCCGATCCTCTCCCGCCGCCTTGCTGCGCCCGTATACACTCAACGGCGCCATCGGGTCACCCTCGTTCCAGGGTTCCCGCTTGTTGCCGTCGAACACGAAATCGGTGGACAAGTGCAGCAGGGGCACACCCAGGCGATCACAGCCGGCGGCCAGCAGTGCCGGACCATCCCGGTTGACCTGGAAAGCCTGGCCGGGCTCCGATTCGGCCCGATCCACGGCCGTGTAGGCAGCGGCATTGACCACCACGTCGGGAGCCAGCTCGGCCAATATCCGCCCCACCGCAGCCTGGTCGGTGATATCCAGACGATCACGGTCGAAAGCCAGCAGGCTATGCCCCCGGCCGACGACTCGGCGTGCCAGCTCCTGGCCCACCTGGCCGCGACACCCGGTCAACAGAATTCTGATCGACATCGCGCCGCGTCAACCCGCGTACAAGGGCAGGAGATCCTCAGACTGGTCCGCCAGCAGTGGATACGCAGCATCCCTGGTGGACAATATCACCTGCTCCAGAGGCCAATCTATACCGAGGGCGGGATCGTCCCAGCGTATCCCCTGTTGGGATTCCGGGTGATAAAAATTGGTACACTTGTATACGAAATCCGCAATGTCGGACAACACGCAGAAGCCGTGCGCAAATCCGGGCGGCAGGTAGATCTGTCTGTGGCTGATATCATCCAGGACGGCTCCCGCCCACTGACCGAAGGTCGGTGACCCGCGGCGTACGTCGACTGCCACATCATAGACCTTGCCATAAGCGACCCGTACCAGCTTGCCCTGCGGCTGTTGCAGCTGATAGTGCAGTCCTCGCAACACACCGCCCACCGATCGCGAATGGTTGTCCTGTACAAAAACCGCGTCCAGCCCGAACTCTGAATATCTCTGCTGATGATAGGTTTCGACAAAAAAACCACGACGGTCTGCAACCACGTCCGGTTCGAGGATCAACACGCCAGACAACGCGGTCTCGATGACTTTCATCGTTCGCTCCTGGCGACGATATCCAGCAGATAGCGGCCATAGCCACTCTTGGCAAGGGGTTCGGCCAGCCGGCTCAATTGTGCGGAGTCGATATATCCCATGTGCCAGGCGATTTCCTCCGGGCAAGCCACCTTCAGGCCCTGCCGCTGCTCAACGATCTGCACGAAGTTGGCGGCATCCAGCAACGCGCGGTGCGTTCCGGTGTCCAGCCAGGCGAATCCCCGACCCAGAATTTCCACACTGAGCTGCCCGCGCTCCAGATAGATCCGGTTGAGATCCGTGATTTCCAGTTCACCACGCCGCGACGGTTTCACCTGCCGGGCCAGTTCCACCACCTGCCGGTCGTAAAAATAGAGTCCGGTCACGGCGTAGTTGGACTGCGGCTGCCGGGGTTTTTCCTCGATTCCCGTCACCCGCCCACCGGAATCGAAGCTGACCACCCCATAGCGCTCCGGATCGGTGACATAGTAGCCAAAAACAGTGGCACCATCATTGCGCGCAGCAGCACGTTGCAGGGTATCAGGCAGACCGTGTCCGTAATAGATGTTGTCGCCAAGAATCAGACAAACCGGGTTATCATCGATGAACGCCTCACCGATCAAAAACGCCTGCGCCAAGCCCTCGGGCTGCGGCTGCACCGCGTAACTCAGGGACAGGCCCCAGCGCGCGCCGTCCCCCAGCAGGTTTTCAAAAGCTTCAACGTCGCGTGGCGCGGTAATCACCAGTATATCGCGAATCCCCGCCAGCATCAGTGTGCACAGCGGATAATAAATCATCGGTTTGTCGTATATCGGCATCAGCTGCTTGCTGACCGACAATGTCAGCGGGTG
>CBDVAK010000259.1:0-5095 GCA_965371945.1 uncultured Candidatus Competibacteraceae bacterium | reverse complement strand
CGGCAGTCCACCACGCCCATCAACAGCAGATTGAAACCCCCAAGATCGACGTCGTCGAGGCGCTGCCCGGCCAGCGGCGACGTCCGTGACACCACGATCTCGGCAAGTTCCAGACTCGCTTCTCCGAGCAGGGTGCGCTGCACGGTCTCCAGTATCATCGGCCGGCGGATCATGTCGTGAATCCAGCGGCCTGTGAGCACATAGGGGTCAATGGTCTTGTTGGCGCCCGCCGCCAGCAGCTTGCTGCCGGATTCGACCGACTCGCAGATGCTGACAATCATCAGTTGCGGCGCCAGCGCACGTGCCGACAGGGTCAGAAACAGATTTCTGGAGGGTACTTCGAAAACACAAAAAATGAACCGAACCCAGGCACCGATACCGACCGCACGCAGTGCATCGTCGTCCGTGAAATCGAGCTCCGAAGTTTCGAATCCCCTGCTCCGGGCCTCCTCGACCTGCCCGGCATCGGCGGCAACCAGCAGAAACGTGAAACCGTGACTGCGCAAACTCTCGGCAACGGCCAGCCCCAACGCTCCGCAGCCGAATATCACGACGTGATGCTGCTCACTCATGAGCGTCCGACCTGCTCGGCAACCCATTCCTTGAAGTGTGAAACACTCAAATCGTGCCCGAAGACCATGATCAGGTCATTGTGCTCGAGTACGAATTCAGGCCGGGGATTGAAAAAGAACTGCTGCTCGCCAAGCGTATAAGCATGTGGCGCGTGGCTGGACTCACCACCACGGGCACTAACCACCCCAAACAGGATCAGCTTGTAGTCCGGGAGATTGAGCGTGCCGATCGGTCGATCCGCAAGGTGCGAGTCGGAGCTGACCCGTATGGCATCGATGCCGACACCTTCGCCAACCGTCAGCACTTCCGAAATGGCGTCGAAAGCGAGCGGCTGCCCGAGATACTGGGCGGCCAGATAACCGGCAGTCTCGAACGGCGCCACGGTCCGGTCAGCGCCGGCCTGCTTCAGCTTGGTCACGTTTTCCTGTTGGTTGGCCCTTGAGATGATCTCGATGTCGGCATTGTGATAGCGAGCGCTGACGGTGATGTAGACGTTGATGACGTCATCGCCGGTCAGGCACAGAATCCGCTTGGCGCTGTCCACGTGCAGCGTCTCCAGCATCTGTTCTTGTTCGGCGTGCCCGTGGACGGCCAGGTATCCCTCTTGTCTGGCCTGTCGGTAGTGTTCCTCGTCGGAATCGATGATTGCCAAACGGGTGCCATCGTTCGACAAGGCGCTGGCCACCTCCTGACCCACCCGGCCATATCCGCAGATGATGGTGTGACCGCCGCCCCGCTCGAGTTCCCCGGAAACCTGCTGCAGACGCAATTCCGGCAAATGTTCGGAGAACGCGGAGACGATGATGGAGGCCAGAAATGAAAAAGTGCCCAGGCCCGCGACGATCAACAGCATGGCAACCAGACGCCCTTCCGGAGTCGCGGGCACGATGTCACCGTAGCCCAAGGTGGAGACGGTCACCATGGCCCAGTAGATACCGTCGAAAAAGCTGTTGATCTCGCTGTCCGGGTTCTCGACTTCAAAGATGACAAGGGCGGAACCGGCACCGAATACCAGGAATGCCAGAAATACCGACAGCGCCATCAGCTCGAAGCGCTTTTCCACCAGCACGCGGCTGAATCCGGACAGACTGCGCGCATATCGAAACAGCTTGAACAGACGAAACAGCACGAACAACCGCAACATCCTGACTGGCCGGTAGGTGGGGATGATGGCGAGCAGATCGATGATCGCCAGCGGCGACCTGACATAGGCCCATTTGCGTCCCAGGATCTCGACCAGCGCCGGACCAGGTTGAAACGCCACGTTGATGAACTCGGCGCGCTCGAAGTGTTCGATGATGATCCTGTGGCTGTCGCAGCAGACCCAGAACCGCGCCAGATACTCGCATATGAACGCGACCACTACGGCAACTTCGAACCAATTGGCCCATTGGCCTGTTTCACCATAGGTCTGGTAGACCAGCAGCGAAACGCTGGCAAGCACCAGGACGATCATAAAGACATCGAAAAACGGCCGTGTCCTGCTGTCCGGATCTTCCAACAAGCGCCATGCGGTCTGTTTGACCCGTTGATAGCGCTGTGAATCCCCCAGGAGGTAGCTGAGCCTGACCAGCAGTCGGGCGTTTGGTTTGAAGCGGCTGCGCACCCTGCCAAGGGTGACAAGTTGGTGTCCGGGGCGCAAGCGAGCAGTAAATGGCATGTTCCGAGAACCGTTTGACCTTGCTCGCGATGCACGCTCGGTCTAAGGTTGCAACATGACAGACCACCCAGCCGGTGCAGCAGCCAGTGCCCGTGTCACAGTAGCCCAGGACGGTGGTCTGGAGGTGGCCCTGTCGGGGGACTGGACGCGGGACGGCAAACTACCACCGACGGATGACGTCCGCTCCCATATCAGTTCACCGCAGCCTCCTTCGGGCATCCGCTTCCTGGCCGAGCAACTCGGTGAGTGGGACAGCCTGCTGTTGACCTGGCTGGCGAAGATCGTCGGGGAATGCCGGGACAAGAACATCCCGGTCAACGACGAAGCCCTGCCCAAAGGTGCGCGCGCGTTGCTCAAGCTGGCGTTCGAAGTACCGGCGCGGGCCGGCGCGCGGCGCACGGCCAAGCATGCATCGCTGTTGCAGCGTGTCGGTGAGGGCTCGATCGCGCTTTGGAAGGACTTCCGGCAGATAGTCTGGTTCGTCGGCGAAACCGTTGTGGTCATGCTGAGGATGGTGCGCGGCAAGGCCCGTTTCCAGAAGTCCGACCTACTGGTCTACATCCAGGAATGTGGCGCCGACGCGTTGCCCATCGTCAGCCTGATCAGCCTGTTGGTGGGGATGATTCTCGCCTTTATCGGTGGCGCGCAACTCGGTCAGTTCGGCGCCAACGTCTATATCGCGGATCTGGTGGGTATCGCCATGGTTCGCGAGATGGGCGCGATGATGACCGGCATCGTACTGGCCGGGCGTACCGGCGCCGCCTATGCAGCCCAGATCGGCACCATGATGGTCAACGAAGAGGTGGATGCCCTCAAGACCATGGGCCTCTCGCCGATGGAATTCCTGGTGCTGCCGCGTATGCTGGCGCTGATTCTGATGACCCCCCTGTTGACCATCTATGCCGATTTGATGGGGGTGCTGGGGGGCGCCATCATCGGCATCAATCTTTATGATCTGGGTGCAACCGAGTATCTGCACCGTACCGGGATCGCAATCACCCTTCCACAGGTCTGGGTGGGTGTCAGCAAGGGCGCGCTGTTTGGCGTGTTGATCAGCCTCGCCGGCTGTCTGCGCGGCATGCAGTCTGGCCGCAGCGCGGCCGCGGTGGGCCAGGCCGCCACCTCCGCTGTGGTCACCGGCATCGTGCTGATCATCGTGTTCGACTGGATCACCACGATCATCTACCAGGCGTTGGGCATATGAGCGCCATGCCGGTCTGCGGCGGTTGCAGGAATCACCTGCACGGCGGCGGTTGCTGATGGCTGCGGATTCCCAGGCAGTGGCAGCCAGCAAACAGCCGGGCATCACGATACGGGTCACTGACCTGACCATGGCCTATGGCGCGTTCGTGGTGCAGCGGGATCTGGACTTCACCATCAGCCATGGTGAAATCTTCATCGTCATGGGCGGCAGCGGCTGCGGCAAAAGCACACTGATGCGCCACATGATCGGTCTCATGCCCCCGGCGAAAGGCAAGATCTTTTATGGTGATCTGAGTTTTTGGGATGCTGAACCAACTCAGCAACGCGCGTTGATGCAACGGTTCGGGGTGCTGTACCAAAGTGGCGCGCTGTTCAGCTCCATGACGCTGGCCGAAAACATTGCACTGGCGCTCGACGAATACACTAGCCTGGATGCCGGCAACATCCGCGAGGTCTGCGCACTGAAACTGGCACTGGTGGGGCTGGCGGGATTCGAGGATTACTACCCGGCCGAGATCAGCGGCGGTATGCAGAAACGGGCCGGTCTGGCTCGGGCCCTGGCTCTGGACCCCGAGATCCTGTTTCTGGACGAACCGTCCGCCGGACTGGATCCGATCACCTCGCGGCTGCTGGATGACCTGATCTTGGAACTGAGGGATAGTCTCGGCACCACTTTCGTGGTGGTCACTCACGAACTTGCCAGCATCTTTGCCATCGGCGACAACTCCGTTTATCTGGATCCGGAAAAGAAAACCATGATCGCCCAGGGCAATCCCAAGCAGTTGTTGAAGGAATGCCAGGACCCCACCGTGCACAAATTCCTGACCCGAGGTGAACCATGAGCAAGCAGGCCAACACCACGATGATCGGGGCGTTCGTGCTGGCTGGGCTGGCACTGATGACGGCCGCCATCCTCGTGTTCTCGGGCAGCCAGTTCTTCACGCCCAAGGAATATTTCTCGATGCAGTTCCGCGGTTCGGTCAGCGGCCTGGACCCCGGCGCCCCGGTGACGATTCGGGGTGTCAAGGTGGGCCAGGTCACCGATGTATACGTCGGCTACCTGAAGGACTCCCACGATATCAGTGTAGGGGCTACCATTGAGATCGATCGCGAAGAGGTGGTCGGTGTGCCAACCCATGAGACCGACACATCACTGGACTACAGGCAGCGCATAGACCGCCTGGTGTCCAACGGGCTGCGCGCATCACTGGCAATGCAAAGCCTGGTTACCGGAAAGCTCTATATCGAACTGGCGCGGGTCCCCGACCCTCCCCCCGCTTCGGTCGACTGGCAGCACGAACCCAATGCGATGTTTCCGACCGTGCCTTCGTCCACCGAACAGTTCATTACCAAGGTCAAGGATCTGCCGATCGCGAAATTGGTACAGGAAGCCATCACCACACTGAGCGATATCGACAAAGTGGTCAGCTCGCAAGACGTCAAAGACACGCTCAGCAACCTGAGCGCAGCCACCGCCAAGATCAACACCTCGCTCGACCGACTCGACCCGCTGCTTGCCAACACCGATGGCGCGGTGACCGATGCCCGCGCTCTGATCACCAACGTGGACCAGCAGGTGCAGCCGCTATCGAGCAAATACCAGGCGGTGGCCGACGACCTGCGGGGTACGCTCAAGTCACTGGACGGTACCCTCGCAAA
>CBDVAK010000258.1:0-5122 GCA_965371945.1 uncultured Candidatus Competibacteraceae bacterium | reverse complement strand
AAGGTTTCGGTGCTCGAATCATCGGCAATACCCGGCTCGTCACGATAGGCCGGCAGATGCTCACCATTACCCAGCACTCCCTCACCGTACTGACCACGCACCGTATCCGTTAACACCTGCTTTGGATCAAACGGCTCGATCGCTTTGAGCACCTTGGTCTGTTCATCGCGAATGGCATCGGCTTCGAAGGAATTAGGCGGCTCCATGGCGACCACCGACAGCACCGCCAGCAGGTGATTGGCGATCATATCGCGCAGCGCACCGGCCTCTTCGTAATAACTGGCGCGGTCTTCGACACCGAGCGACTCGGCGACGGTAATCTGCACATAATTGATGTAGCGATGATTCCAGATCGGCTCTACCGTGCCGTTGCCGAACCGGTAAGTCATCATGTTCTGTACCGTTTCCTTGCCCAGGTAGTGATCGATGCGATAGATCTGGTGCTCTTCAAAACTCTGGTGCAGCGTTTTATTCAGCTCCCGGGCCGATGCCAGGTCCCGGCCAAAGGGTTTTTCGATAATGATGCGCCGCCACTGACCTTCGACTTCTTCCGCCAGCCCGGCCTTGCCCAGCTCGGTAGCGATTACACCAAAGAAGCTGGGAGGCGTCGCCAGGTAGAACAGGTAATTGCCCGGTGTGCCCTGTTCCTTGTCGACCTGGCGTAGTAACGTTTTCAGCTGCTGATAACTTTTTTCGTTACGAAAATCGCCCGGTGTGTAATAGGCCTTGCTGATATTGGCATCCCACAATTCCTGGTTGAAAGCCTCACCGACATAGGCTTTGATCTCATCACTCAGGGTTTGGCGATAAGCATCGCTGTCCATCTCCACGCGATCAGTGCCGACCATGGCGATCCGTGCAGGCAGTAATTCCTGCGCTGCCAGGTTGAACAACGCGGGGATCAACTTGCGCTTGGTCAGATCACCCGCCGCACCGAAGATAACAATGACCGCAGGCGGGGCCGCCAGCGACTGGCCCGGCCCGCTCATGAGCCATCGCTCGGTTTCTCGTGGTGACCACCGAACTGGAAGCGCATCGCAGACAACAATTTGTCGGCGAAATCGGTCTCGCCACGGGAGCTGAAACGGTTGAACAAAGCGGCCGTCAGGACATGCGCCGGTGCACCAGTCTCGATAGCAGCCATGCTGGTCCAGCGACCTTCACCCGAGTCGGAAACGCGACCGGAGAACGCCGCAAGCTCCTTGTCTTCGGCCAATGAGATAGCGGTCAGATCCAGGAGCCAGGACGCCACCACACTGCCACGTCGCCAGACCTCGGCAACCTCCGCCACGTCGATGTCGTACTGATAGTCTTCGGGATTCCGCAACGGGGTGGTTTCTGCATCGATATCATGCTGCTGGCTGCCCACGTTGGCATGCTTGAGAATATTGATACCCTCCGCGTAGGCGGCCATGATGCCGTACTCGATACCATTGTGAACCATCTTGACAAAATGTCCGGCGCCATTGGGTCCACAGTGCAGGTAGCCCAGCTCCGAGGCCGAGGGGTCTCCGTCACGACCGCGGGTTCGATCGATATCACCGATGCCCGGTGCAATGGTTTTGAGGATGGGATCCAGATGATCGACGATCGCCTTCTCACCACCGATCATCAGGCAATAGCCGCGCTCCAGACCCCAAACGCCACCACTGGTGCCGACATCGACGTAGTGGAGCGAGTTTGGGGCAAGGCGTTTCGCGCGGGCTATGTCTTCCTTGTAGAACGAGTTGCCACCGTCGATCAGGATGTCGCCGGGGGACATACGGCCGGACAGATCCTCGATCACGGAGTCCACCACGGCCGCCGGCACCATCATCCACACCGGCCGCGGAGGGGCCAGTTTGGAAATGAAGTCATCCAGGTCGGAGGCGCCAACAGCACCTTCATCCGCCAGTTGCCTGACAGCGTCCGCATCCTGATCGAATACAACGCATTCATGCCCGTTTTTCATCAAACGGCGCACCATATTGGCACCCATGCGGCCCAAACCCAACATGCCTAGTTGCATGATTCCTCCAGTTTAAGAATATTCAGGGAAGGTCTGAATAGTCCCTTCATCGTCATCCCGGCGGAGGCCGGGATCCAGAGTTCTCAATACCCTGGATTCCGGCCTTCGCCGGAATGACGAACCTCAGAAACCCCATAATGATAATTAACCATAAAATGCGCCGCGCTCAATCAGGGTTCAAGGACACCGGCGATCAGCATGTCGAGCTGCTTGAGGCCGGCTTCCGTGTCTTCCCCCAGGTGGACCCGCAGCGCCCGTCGTTTGCGTTCCGCGAGCACCGAGAAATCCCCCCGTGCCTGGGCCGCTTTCACCACGCCAAAGCTGTAGCTGTGGTTTGGAACCTGCAGGTCGTTCGCGTCATCACAGGTGACTTGCAGGAACACGCCGGAATTGGGACCGCCCTTGTAGGCCTGCCCGGTGGAGTGCAGGAAGCGTGGGCCGAAACCCAGGCAGGTCGCGACCTTGAACTTGTCCCGCACGCGGTGGCGTATCGCCTGCATCGACGCCTCATGCGCTGAATCCAGGCGGTTCACATAGCCCAGTATGGCGAAGTAATCACCCGCAGCCAGTCGGCCCAGGTGTGCCTTCAGATAGTCGGCCAAGCCCGCATCTTTTCCTGCCAGCGCACGCAGCTCAGTCGCGTTACGCTCATCGGTGTAGAGCGCGATGCCTGCCGCTTCGAACATCGGGGTTTCAGCCGGCAGAGAACCGCTCTTCTCATATTCGCTCGTCAGCTCGCGGGTCACCACTTTGCTGGCTTCCACGTCTGGCTGGTTAAATGGGTTGATGCCAAGTACGGAACCCGCAACCGCCGTGGCGATCTCCCAGCGAAAGAACTCCTGGCCGATGTGGTAGATGTCGGGTATATCGATGCGTATCACCGGATGGCCCGCCTGCGCCAGCAGTTCGAGCGCCGCATCCTGTGCCACATCCGCTGCGGTCGCAAGACGAAGATAGACGAATACCCGGTCGTCACCGTAACGGTCCGGGCTGGCCAGCGCTTCCCCGTCTACAGGGATCAGCCCCTTGCCTTCCTTGCCGGTCGATTCTGCCAGCAACTGTTCCAGCCAGGCGCCCAGGCTGCTGATGCCGGGGGACGCGACCAGGGTGATCTTGTCGCGGCCGTTGGTACCCGCGGCACCGAGTGTCGCACCGAGGATGACCCCCGGGTTTTCCCGCGCGGGCACACAGGCGGCGCACGCCTCGACCATGATCATGGTCAGGTCGAGGAATCGGCCGATATGCATTCCCATGCCCGCGCCGGGGACCATGCCGAAGTTGGAGAGCGCGGAATAACGCCCGCCGATACCTGCTACGCCGTAAAAAATTCGGCGAAATCCCTCGGCCCTGGCCAGTTTTTCCAGGTTTGAGCCGGGATCGGTGACGGCGAAAAAAATGTTCGCGGCCGCCTTGTCGGAGCCGAGTGCCGCCGCAGCACGGGTAAAAAAATATTCCTTGAAGATATTTGGCTCCAGCGTACTGCCTGACTTGCTGGATACCAGAAACCGGGTCCGGGTGTAGTCGATGCATTCCTCGATCTGACTGATCTGGGCCGGGTCGGTCGAATCCAGTATGAGGAGTTCCGGGTGCTCGTCGATGGTCCCGTAGGTGTTGCGCAGCACGTCCGGCGCCAGGCTGGAGCCGCCCATGCCCAGCAACACGATATGCCTTAGATAACCACCCCTGGTCGCCTCGAAGATTCTTGTCAGGTCGCCAATATGGTCCATCTGGTCTTGAGCAATTTCGAGCCAGTCCAGCCATCTGGCTTCATCCATGCCGGTCCAGAGCCAGGGATCCCGAGCCCAGAGACGGTGCATCTTGCTGTTCTTGTGCCAGTCGTCCAATACGGCATCGACGTTGTTGTCCAGGTCGGCCGGAAGGCTCGGTGTTTGCAGCCCTATGTCCGGGCCGGCAGATTTCCGAGCGACATCGACAGCATCGATCAGCTTGTCGAAGGCTTCCACAAACAGCCGGAGCCCGTCTTTGAGTAACTGGTCGGTGGCTTTGTCGAGGGAAATACCGGAATCCGCCAGGGTGCTGAGCACATCATGCGCCGTCTGAAGGTGTTCCCCGAGACTGTTACGCGGCTGGCCATGATCACGGAACGCGTCCATGGTCGCGGGTGGTACCGTATTGACGGTGTCGGGGCCAATCAGCTCCTCCATATACAGGGTGTCACGGTAGGCCGGGTTCTTGGTCCCCGTGCTGGCCCATAACATACGCTGGGTATGCGCACCCTGGTCGGCCAGGGCTTGCCAGCGGTCACCGCTGAACAACCGCTGGTAGGACTGATAACCGACCCGGGCATTGGCGATAGCGACCTTGCCCTTGATGCCTTCCAGCAGGGTAGCCTGCCGAGGATCGTCCAGCCCTTGCAGACGTTCATCGATCAGGTTGTCGACCAACGTGTCGATGCGACTGACAAAAAAACTGGCGACACTCGCGACACTCGTGATATCGCCACCATTGGCCGCACGGGTTTCCAGCCCCCGCAGATAGGCTTCGGTGACCTGCTCGTACACGTCTTTGGAAAACAGCAGGGTGACGTTGACATTGATCCCTTCACTGAGCAGGGTCTCGATCACTGGCAGCCCCTCGGCTGTTGCCGGAACCTTGACCATGAGATTTGGACGGTCGACCATCGCCCACAGGCGCCTGGCCTCGGCCAGGGTCGCCTCGGCATCATGGGCAAGCCGGGGGGAAACCTCCATGCTGACATAGCCGTCGCGACGATCAGTGGCGTCGTATACGGACCTGAGAGTATCCGCGGTCTGCTGTATGTCGGAAGCCTCCAGCGATTCGAATATGGCCTTGGCATCGACATCATTGCGCCCCGAAAACTCCACAATTGCATCCTGGTAATCGGAACTGCCGGCAATCGCTTTTTCGAAAATTGCGGGATTCGAAGTGACACCCGTGATGCCATCGTCCGTAACCAGACGCTTCAGTTCACCGCTGGCGAAGAGGTTGCGTCGAATATAGTCAAGCCAGACAGACTGACCGAATCTATGCAGTTGTTGCAGGGGGTTCATTTTCCCTCCGGGAGGTTTCTTCGCAATACGCAGCACACTAAGGCGATTTCTGTCAACACAAAGCTATCAGCGTGCTGGTCCT
>CBDVAK010000257.1:0-5146 GCA_965371945.1 uncultured Candidatus Competibacteraceae bacterium | reverse complement strand
GGCTGGTTGACGTCGTCGGGTTTGGAGGGAACATCGGGATCGTGGCAGATCAACACCAGCGAGGCCGTCCCGTCCGGCACGTCGCTCCAGCGCAATCCGGGGTTGCGATTGGCTCCCAGAGTGACCGGCCCGGGGTCCGCGGGGACACAGAAAGCAAATTCCGCGGGGATTGTGCTGCCGTCTGCAAAACTGCTGCTGAGTTTCAAGGCTGACCACCTCGCCTGTCTGGAATCGGAATCATCGCATACCGGGGGCTGCCAGGCCTGCTGTCGATCGCTCTCGAGCGACAGTCAGCAACCCGGGGGGCGGAACCTCAGGCAGTCGCATCCAGGGTCATCACGACCCGCGTGAAGATCTCGTCGATACTGCCGACACCCTCGACCTCGCGCAGTAATCCGCGGCTGCGATAATACTCGACCAGGGGCCGGGTTTGTGCAGTATAGACATCCAGGCGTTTGCGGATAATGGCCTCGTTGTCGTCGGCACGCCGACGCGCCAGCAGCCGCTGCAGGATCTCATCATCGTCGACGTGCAGCATCAACACCGCATCCAGTGGCTGGCGCAATTCCGCAAGCATGGTATCGAGTTCCTCGGCCTGGGCGATGGTGCGCGGAAAACCGTCGAGCATGAACCCCCGGTCGGCGTCCAAACCCGCGATCCGGTGGCGTGCGATGCCAATGATGATTTCATCGGACACCAGTTCACCGGCGTCCATCACCGCTTTTGCCTGGCGCCCCAGGTCGGTGCCGGCAGCCACTTCCGCGCGTAACACCTCACCTGTGGATATGTGAGTGACTCCGTAGCGCTCCACGATGCGCTCGCCCTGCGTGCCCTTGCCGGAACCCGGCGCCCCCAGCAAAACAATCCTCATAGTCGTCGCCTCCCTTCGCAGCCGCACTGCCCGGTGAGCATGCTGATCTGCCGTATGCCGAAAGATTCGCGTAGTTGCCACGGCGTGTCAATTTGTGGCTGCATTCGTTGCGCCGGGTGCACCCGGGTCGATAGAATTGCGCACCCTTTGTTGATGCCCCCCCGCAGGTAGCCCAACCATGCCAAACATCCCCTTGTCCCGGGTTTTTCTCAATGAAGAACTGCGTCAGGCGGCAGAGACCGCACTGTTGTCCGGGCAATATGTGCTGGGCAAGGAATGTGGCGCGTTCGAAGCCGAACTGGCGGAATACGTAGGCACCCGCCACGCGGTGTTGTCCTCGTCCTGGACCGCGGTCATGATGCTGCTGCACGAAGCCATGGGGCTGCAGCCCGGCGACGAAGTTCTGGTGCCCTCCCACACCGCCTTCCCAACCGTCGAGCCAATGATCCATCTGGGCGCCACACCGGTGTTCATCGATGTCGACGACAGCGCCTGCATGGACCCGGCGCGGTTGGACGATGCGCTCACCAGCCGCACCGTGGGCATACTGCCGGTGCATTTGTATGGCCACCCCGCCGACCTCGACCCGATCCAGAGCTTTGCCAGCAAACACGGCTTGTGGGTGGTCGAAGACTGTGCCCAGGCGCACGGCGCGTGCTATCGCGAGCGCCGGGTCGGCTGCATGGGTGTGGCCGGTGCATTCTCATTCTATCCGTCCAAGAATCTGACCGTACTCGGCGACGGGGGCTGTCTGTGTACCGACGATGACAACATCGCCGACCAGGTACGCATGCTGCGCAACCACGGCCGACACAGCAAGTATCTGCACGAAAAAGTGGGCTACAACCTGCGCTTCAATGAAATCCAGGCGGCCGTCGGGCGGGTGGGTCTGCGCCATCTGGATACGCTCAACGCCCATCGACGCACGGTGGCCGCCCGCTACAGCGAACGTCTCGCCGGCATAGTGACCACGCCACCGGAATACGACTGGGCCGAGCCCGTGTTTCACATGTACGTGATTCGTTGCCAACGCCGCGACCTGCTGGCCGCGTTTCTCAAGGAACGCGGTATCGGCACCGGCATTCACTACCCGGTGCCCAATCATCTGCAGCCGGCGATCACCGCACGCTACCCCGACCTGCCTTCACTACCGGTCACCGAGGCACTGGTGGAGAACATTCTGTCGCTGCCCATACATGGTCAGATGCCACTGGCGGATGTCGACCAGGTCTGTAACGCGGTGGGGGAGTTCTACTCATGAGCGCTACTACAGCGCCCGCCATCAGCATCGTCGTACCCTGTCACAACGAGCAGGACAATCTGCAACCCCTGGTGGAAGCGATCCGCCAGGTGCTGGAGCCGATGGAGGTCGCGTACGAAATTGTCATCACCGACGATGCCAGTGACGACGGCTCCTGGCAGGTGCTGAGCGCACTCGCACAACAGGATCCCCGTATCCGCGGACAACGGCTGGCACAGAACCGCGGTGAATCAGCGGCCAGTTGGGCCGGTATACAAGCCAGCCGCGGCGATATCGTGGTCACCATGGATGCCGATCTGCAAAACGACCCTGCCGATCTGCCTGCCTTCCTCGATGCACTGGAGCAGGCCGACTGCGTCTGCGGCAGCCGGGTCGACAGTCGTGGTCAGGGCGACCATGTCATCCGCATCGTCTCCTCACGGATCGCCAACTGGGTCCGCAACAGCCTGTCCGGCGAACAGATCAGCGACGCCGGCTGCACCTACCGCGCATTTCGGCGTCAATGCGTGACCGGCATCAAGTTCTTCAAAGGCATGCACCGGTTCCTGCCCACACTGATCAAGCTGGAAGGCTACCATGTGGTGGAGATCCCGGTGGCCAACAATCCCCGCCTCCACGGCAGCGCCCATTACGGCGTCTGGAACCGTTTGTTCGCTTCGTTCTATGACCTGCTGGCGGTGCGCTGGATGAAACAGCGCATGATCGACTACCGGGTCGCGGAGCGAACCGGAGCCGGAGAAATGCCCAACGCCTGAGGATTATCAATGCTATGACCCGTGATCGGGTCTATGCTGTTTACCAATGACGTAACACCACAACCCGGTATGTGAACCATGTCTGATTTCGTCGGTAGCATGCAACTCAAGGAACGCGCCGAAGAGGATATCTATTTTGCCAGGCTGGACCGGGAACTGGTCGCACGCCTGCGAGGTGGACAGCAGGGCGGCACGGGGCGGCCGACCACCGGCAGCCCGGTCAACGGGCCACACCCGCCGGGGCGCTGTTGCAAACAGCACCCGTTCCCAGCACCATCAAGGTCTTGTTCCGACCCAGATAGGGACTGAACTCCGCCACCGAACACCAGCCGGTCTGCAGCAGTGGCTGCGCGGCTTTGTCCGGCACCAATACCCGCAGCGATTGCCCTTCGTCGCTCATTGCCTGCAGTGACTCCAAAGTGTGTACCGGCACCGGCTGACCGCGATAGTAAACGGCGCGTGGATCGATGCCTGGATAGGCATAGACCGGTGGTTGCGGCTGCGTCCTGAAATAGTCCGCAAGTTGCGGCAACACGACGATACGATAGTCGTAAAAACGAGCCTCGACAAAGACATACCAGCCCAGATAGCCGGTAACCACCAACACCGCACCCCCCAACAGAATTGCGCGGGACCGACCAGAAAACTGTTGGTACCACTGCGCCAGACGGGCGCCCACCAGCACGGCCAGCGGCAAATAGGCCGGCAGCAGATACTTGGCGTGCTTTTCGTCGAACAGCGACAGCATCAGCAGCGGCGCCAGGACGGCAACCAGCAGGAACACCAGCTCCCGCTGTGATCGCCAGCAGCGCCAGGTACCGCGTGGTGTCGCCAGCAGCAGCAGGCTCCAGGGCAGGAAATCACCCAACACCCAGAGCGGATAGCCATAGATGGGGGCCGGGCTGATGCTGTTGACCTTGCCAAGAACATCCACCAGCACCACTTCATGCCAAGGCTCCAGCCCAACCTTGGCGACCACCGCCAGGTACCAGGGGGCGGCCACCACCACGAACGCCAGCCAACCCGGCCAGTAACCCAGCGCGGACCAGACCCGACGATCACGAGTCAGCAAAGCATGAACCAGCAGCGGCAGCGTCACGAACAGCAGTGCGACCGGACCCTTGGTGAGCACCGCCAGGGCCAGCAGGGTATAGCTGAGCAGCAACCAGCCGCGCCCGCCGGACAGAAACAGAAAACGAAACACCGCCAGCAATGCGCCGCCACACAGAGCAGCCAGCAGCATCTCGATTTCACCGCGGCGCCCGAAACCGGCAAACCCGGCGTTACCAACCAGTACCAGCACGAAGAACAGCGCGGGCCAGCGCCCCAGCGTGGCCCGCACCAGGGCGTGAGCCCACCAGATGACCGCCAGTGCGGTCAGCGCTGACGGCAGTCGCACCACCCATTCTCCGCTGGACCCGGTAAGTGTCGCCAGAGTCGCGGTCAACCAGTAGAGCAGGGGGGGTTTGGCGATGTAGAGCTGACCGTTGAGGGTGGGCAGCAACCAGTCGCCCGATACCAGCATTTCCTGCAGGGGAACGGCGCGCCGGGCTTCGTTGACCGACATCAACGGAATTGAACCCAGACCCCACAGCAGTACCGCCACCGAAAGCAGCAGGGTCACCGTCAGCAACGCACGATAAGTCAACTGCCCGTCATGGTCACGGTTGTGGTCTGTGGACATGCCCTTCCTGTAAGATACCGGCGCCTTCCAGGCGCGCACCAGCCCGAGGCTTGACGACACCGCCAGCATAGCCATTGACGATGGCTGTTAACAACAGGCCCTGACACCAGGACCGAGGTCCAGAAAATGCTCAATATCGCACTCGTGGGTTGTGGGCGTATCGCCAAACGCCATGCGGATCTGCTGGGAGGCGGCAAGATCGCAGGCGCACGGTTGCAGGCTGTGTGCGACATCGTGGCGGACAAAGCCACGGCGATGGCCGACCAGCATCAGGTGCCGGGCTACACCGACATGGACCGGATGATGGAGAGCGAGGACGTCGACGTGGTTTGCGTGCTCACACCCAGCGGCGATCACGCCCGTCACGCCGTACACCTGGCACGCTACAAGACCAACATCCTGGTCGAAAAACCCATGGCGCTGACACTGGATGATTGTGACGACATCATCCAGGCCTGCGACAGCAATGGTTGCCGGCTGTTCGTGGTCAAGCAGAATCGCTTCAATGTGCCGGTGCTCAAGCTGCGCGAAGCAATGGAACAGGGTCGCTTCGGAAAACTGGTACTGGGTACCGT
>CBDVAK010000256.1:0-5162 GCA_965371945.1 uncultured Candidatus Competibacteraceae bacterium | reverse complement strand
CCAACGGCACGGTAGCGCTGCGCCGGGCGGCCTGCGCGCACCGGGTCTATGCGGCCGCGCTGCTCAACGCCACCGCCACCGCCAGACATCTGCTCCGCCACCACCACGGACGCGATCTGCTGCTGGTGTGCTCCGGCTCT
Source organism: uncultured Candidatus Competibacteraceae bacterium (assembly GCA_965371945.1). Lineage (GTDB taxonomy): Bacteria > Pseudomonadota > Gammaproteobacteria > Competibacterales > JAHEDQ01 > CBDVAK01. The sequence continues at coordinate 5,022 of CBDVAK010000256.1, read as the reverse complement.
TCGGGACGTTTCAACCTGGAAGATTTTCTTGGCGCAGGCGCGCTGGTCACCGCACTGTCGATGCTCGATGACACCCGCCAGCATAGCGACGCGGCGATGGCGGCAGCAGACCTGTATCGCCATGCCGAAGTGCTGGCAAGCCTGACCGCAAGCCGGGTGGGGCGCATGATCACCGCCATGGGTCTTGATGAGGAACTGCGCCATTGCGCCAGAACCGACAGCAGCGACACGGTCTGTCTGCTGGAGGGCGACGCGATCGTCGCCGCGGGAAATTGAACGCCGCCGTGTTTTCCTACCACATGCCGTTGTACCGGCCACCCTCGGAGGCCCGCAGCCTGATCCTGCAGGTGACCCTGGGCTGCAGCTTCAACCAATGTGCTTTTTGCTCAATGTACCGGAGCAAGACCTTTGCGGTGCGCCCCCTGCAAACCGTGCACGATGAAATCACCCTGTTGTCCCGGCAACTACCCGACACCCGGCGGGTATTTCTGGCCGACGGCGATGCCCTGGCCTGCCCCACCGATCACCTGCTGCGGTTGCTCACCCATCTGCACCAGGTGTTTCCCCGCCTGCAGCGAGTCACCAGCTATGCCCTGCCTTCGAACCTGAGACGCAAGAGCGCTGTCGAACTGCGCCAGCTCCGCGAGCACGGCCTGAAGATGATCTACTACGGCATCGAATCCGGCTCCGCGGAGATACTCAAACGCATTACCAAGGGCGCCACACCGCGTACCATGGCCGAAGGTCTGCGGCGTGCCCACGACGCCGGCTTGGCGATTTCGGCCACGATGGTGCTGGGCCTCGGCGGCCGCTCACGCTGGCAGGAGCACATCAGCGGTACGCTGGCGCTGCTGGGCGAGGTCGAGCTGGGCTATCTGTCCACCCTGCAACTACAGCTCGACCCGGTGGTGGAGAATGAATTCCGGCAAAAATTCGCGCGGCTGGGTGGGCAATTCGAAGCCCAGGATGACGCCGGCATGCTGCGCGAACAACGCCACCTGGTTGCCGAGATCAGCCCTCCCGCCGCGCTGGTATTCCGTTCCAACCATGCCTCCAACGCATTGCCTTTGAAAGGCGTACTTCCGGATGATCGCGTTGCCCTGCTGGCAGCCCTGGACGACGCCGACAGCGGCCGCAAGCCGCTGCGCCCGTCCTGGATGCGCGGTCTTTGAACCGGGATGCCGTCGGGTCGCAGTTCCGTACCCATGATCGAGGCTCGCGGCCTGTGCAAGTCATTCCTGGAAGGAGGACGCCCTCACCAGGTACTGCGCGACCTGAATCTCGAAGTGGCGGCGGGCGAGTCGGTCGCATTGCTGGGACGCAGCGGCAGCGGCAAGACCTCGCTGCTCAACCTGCTGTCAGGGATCGACGTGCCCGACAGCGGTGAAATACACCTCGACGGCAAGCCGATTCACAGCATGGATGAGCGTTCCCGAACCCTGTTCCGGCGCCAGCATCTGGGTTTCGTGTTCCAGTTCTTCAACCTCATCCCCACGCTGACCGTCTACGAAAACCTGTTGCTGCCGTTGCAACTCAATGGTATCGAAGACAGCGACCGCGCCGGACATCTGCTGGCACGGGTCGGTCTGGAGTCGCGTCGCGACGATTTCCCGGATCTGCTCTCGGGCGGCGAACAGCAACGGGTTGCCATCGCCAGGGCTTTGGTACACGAACCATCGCTGCTGTTCGCCGATGAACCGACCGGCAACCTCGATATCGACACTGGTGAACAGGTCGCGGAGCTGCTGTTCGACACCGTCGAGCGCCAGCACACCACCCTGCTGATGGTCACCCACAGCGACTATCTGGCAGAGCGCGCCGACCGCGCGCTGCGGCTGGATTCCGGGCGGCTGTAGTGAAGTCCGTGTTGTGGAAAGCCGGTCTGCGGCAGTTGCTGCGCCAACGGCTGCAAACCACCCTGGCGGTGCTCGGCGTAGCGCTCGGCGTGGCGGTGGTGGTCGCCGTCGATGTTGCCAACGAAGCAGCACGTCGCAGCTTTGCCGATGCCACCGAGCGCGTCACTGGACGCGCCAGCCACCAGATCCGCAGCAACGGCCCCGGCGTACCCGAGCAACTGTACCGCCAGATCCGCGTCGATCTGGGCGTCCGCTCGGCTGCGCCGGTGGTAAGTGGGGATCTGGTAGCGTTGCAACAACCGGGACGGGTATTGCAGTTGCTGGGTGTCGACGTGTTCGCCGAGGCGCCATTCAGGAGCGAGCTGGCGAGCCGGGCGGGGTTCGGTCCTGGCCGGCTGTTGACCGAAGCAAACAGTGTGCTGCTGACCAGCCGCGTGGCCCGGCGACTGCAGGCAGCGGCCGGTGACACCCTGGCGGTGCTGGTCAATGGTGCCCAAACCGAACTCTCGGTACTGGCTGTGATCGGCCCCGAAGACACTGGTCTTGGCGGACTCGATCTGGTGGTGAGCGACATTGCCACCGCGCAGGCGCTGCTGGGGCAACGCGGCATGTTGAGCCGCATCGACCTGGCCCTGCCCGATGGTGAACGCGGGCAACGCCTGGCCGTGCAAATCCGGGCCCTGCTGCCTGCAGGTGTGTCGTTGCAGCGCGCCGATCTGCGCAGTTCGGCGGTGGCGAGGCTGTCGGGTTCGTTTCAACTCAATCTGACCGCCATGAGTCTGCTGGCTTTGCTGGTCGGCATGTTTCTCATCTACAACACCATGACTTTTTCGGTGGTACGTAGGCGCACCCTGCTGGGCCGATTACGCGCCATCGGGGTCCACGGCAGTGAGATTCTGCGCTTGGTCATGCTGGAAGCACTGCTGATCGGGCTGGTCGGGACCACCCTCGGCCTGGCGCTGGGTAGCTGGCTGGGTGTCGGGCTCACCGATCTCGCCTACCAGACCATCGACGACCTGTATTACCCGGTGTCTTTGCGCCTGCACCCGATTGCCGGCATCTCGCTGGCCAAGGGATTGCTGATGGGTGTGCTGGCGAGCCTGGCCGCTGCCTGGTTCCCGGCCCGCGAGGCCGCGGCGATCCCGCCCACCGCAGTACTCAGCCGCTCGATACTGGAACAACAGGCCCGCAACGCGTTGCCGCGCAGCGCACTGATCGGGCTGTTGTTGATATTGACAGGCACCGCCTTGCTGGCGCTGCCGGTGAGTCCATTGCTAAGCGGGTTCGGCGGGCTGTTCCTGATGGTGCTCGGCGCGGCGTCGTTGACGCCTGGCGCTGTGGTACTGCTGACGCGCGTCCTGCAGGGCCCGTGGGTGACCGCATTCGGAATACCGGCACGCATGGCGATCCGAGATCTGCACCGCCACCTGAGCCGAACCGGGGTGGCGGTTGCGGCGCTGATGGTCGCGGTCGCCACCACCATCGGCGTAGGCATCATGATCGACAGTTTCCGGGTTTCGGTCAGCGACTGGCTGGGCGCTTTGCTCAATGCCGATCTTTATGTCGCACCCGCCGGAGCCGGCGAATCGGCCCGCCTGCGGGCGGACACGCTGGCCGCGCTGCGAGGGGTTGCGGGCGTCGATGCGGTGGCCACTTACCGACACCGGGAGCTGATGCTGAACGACCGCCTGATCCGGCTGGTCGCGATACAACCGGTGCAGGCGACCAAAGACGGCTACCGGCTGCTGGCCGGCGATCCTCAACAAGCCTGGCAGGATTTCGACGACCGCCAGGCCGTGCTGGTCTCGGAACCCCTCGCCCGCCACCTGGGACTGGAATCGGGCCAGACCCTGAACCTTGAAACCGCGACTGGGCCCGCTTCGTTCAGAATCGCGGGTGTATTCGTCGATTACGGATCCGAGCAGGGCCGGGTGCTGCTGCGCTCGGACCTCTATCAGCGTTTGTGGCGTGATCTCTCGATCAGCTCGGTTGCGCTGTACACCAGTGCTACTGATCTGGATTCGATCGCCCGGCGGATCGAGCGCGAGGCCGGCGCCCTGCAACCGCTGCGCATAACCGCCAACCGCATCCTGCTGCAACGTTCGCTGGCGGTGTTCGACCGCACCTTTGCGATCACCGGAGTGCTGCGACTGCTGGCCATGCTGATCGCCTTCGTGGGGATCGTCAGTGCGTTGCTGGCCATGATGCTGGAGCGCGCCAGGGAGTTCGCTATCCTGCGCGCCAATGGCATGTTGCCCGGCGAGATCGGGCGCTTGATCGCGGTACACACCGGTTTGCTGGGGCTGGCCGCCGGGGTAGCCGCGATCCCCACCGGGCTGATGCTGGCGGCGGTGCTGGTATACGTCATCAACCCCCGTATTTTCGGCTGGACCATGGGTTTTCAGGTCGATCCCATGATGCTCCTGCAGGCAGTGGTCATGGCGGTGCTGGCAGCGCTGCTGGCGGCAGCGTGGCCGATCTGGCGACTCACCCGATTGCCGCCCGCCGCCGCATTGAGACAGGAATGACCACACCCGTACAGGCAGATCCGGCCACCGACGCAAAGCTCCTACGGCTGGCGCGCATGGGGGCAGGATTGGTCACTGTTTTGCTGGTAACGAGCCTGATCAGCTATGCGGTGGCGGTCTTGCTGTGGTGGCGTGGCAACAACATCGGCGCCCTGCTATGCGCCAGTGCCGCATTCATGATCTTTCGCTATGGTCGGCGGCGGGCACTATACCTGGTCGCCGCGGGCGCACGGTGGCGACCCGAATACCAGTACGCCGGCGGTCAACTGACCGAGCGACTGGCACGGGGCAACCATGACCAGGTGCTCCAGGAGCTACTGGAAATTACTACCACCCCGGATTGACCGTCACCAGTCACCGCTGAGGTGTTGCCCTGCAGAGCGAATCGCTGATCGTTCCACGGCAGGTCTGGTGACCTGAAGCTACTCGACGGACTTGGAAAAAGGACGTTTGTACCGAGTATACTCTCTAGCGAGGTCTCGATGTCATGGAAGTGGCGAGCATCACTGGAGACAAAACGCCTGCTATGCTCCGCCGCCATACTCACTTCACTGCGGAAAAACTGACGGCGGTGAAACGGAGAAAGCTGCAAAGCCTTAGACAATGAACTGCCGCTCGATACAGTTTTCCCGCCACGC
>CBDVAK010000255.1:0-5171 GCA_965371945.1 uncultured Candidatus Competibacteraceae bacterium | reverse complement strand
CGGTTTTGAGCGTGTGTGCATTGGCGTGGAGGGCAAGGCGGGAATGCGCCGCTCCAGCCGCACTACAGCAAACATTTCCAACGCAGCCATCCGCGTCAAGGTGTGTGCGATGGAAGCCGAAAACCGGTGTGCCGTGGGTATAGCGACGACGCGGGACAGGCATGGCCTTCCAAGACCTCGGTTCGCTCAAGGCAATTCAAGATCGAAGGGACTGGGGTGGTCCTGGTAGATACGATCGAGGATCCGTCGTTCGCGGGTGGCGACGATATCGATAAATGTGTCCGCACCCTTCATGCGCCGGAATGCACGGAACCCCTGCTCCAGGAAGCTCTGCAATTTGCCGAAACCGGCCAGCTCGGCGGGACCGCGCATCACCCGTAGCGCAGTGTAGATAAAAGGCTTGCGAACCACGCCGTCCAGCTCGATCCCCAGGGTCCTCATCAACTCGATCTGTCGATTCCTGGACTCGTAATTGCCACAGCGCTGGTAGGACCGCCGGTAACATTCGATATCAAGCGCTGTGATGTCGCAGCCATCACGCTCGAGTTGCAACATCAGCGTGGCATCAAGCTCCTGCGACATGAGATTCAGCTCCACGGCCATCGCCACCAGGTGGAGGACCCCGGCGGGCAGCATGCGCACCATCACCGGTGCCACCCTTTCCAGATCCGCGTCGCGTTTGCTGAAATCCGCGGCTCCGTACAGCTCCTCCAGAAAGAAATCGACAGCCAATCGATAACGGGGCATGGCCGCCAGATCAGAATACGTCGTTCGCAACCTGGCCGTCTGCCATTCCAGAAACCGGTGCCGCGGCGCGGCGCGGCGCACATCGGTGCTGCGAGCCCGATGCGACTCCGCAGTAAGGCGCAATTGCTCACGCAGCAGCGCGACGACTTCTGACCTGTCGTGTTGTTCGGACATCAACGCTCGACAGGCCCTGCTAACTACGAAACACCCGTGGCAGGATCGCAGTCACAGCGCGCAAGCCACGCCAACGGCGACCGATTCCGCGTGCATAGAGGAGATCCAGCAGTCCCAACAACCCCCGATAGAGCGACTCACTATAGGGATGCCAGAACAGGTTGCGGGACAGGAATGGCAGCAGTTCGTCCACCACTACCTGTGTTTCAGTCATTTCATCGAATCCCTGGCGACCGTGGCTACGGCCGATTCCTGATTCCTTGAACCCTCCCCATGGCGTCTCGGCGAGACCATGGCTGATCAGATGATCGTTGATGGTGATCACGCCGGCATGCATTCTTCTGCCCAGCGCTCTGGCCATACGGGTGTCACGCGACCATACCGAACCGGTCAGGCCCAGCAACGAATCATTGGCGAGCGCAATCGCCTCATCCATGTCGTTGACTTTCATTACTCCCAGTACCGGACCGAAGGTCTCCTCACGCATCACCGCCATGTCGTGGTTGACGTCCACCAGCACAGTGACCGGCAGGAAATTTCCCGCCGCGCTTTCGGCGGGCGCCTCCGAGCGCGCAAACACCCGGGCGCCCCGGCTCAGCGCATCCTCGATCTGGGCGGTGACGCTGGCAGTCTGGCGTGCAGTGCACATGGCGCCGATATCGACATCATGTGCGCGGTCGGCACCCACCCGCAGTTGCTCAACCTTGCTCTTGAGCAGTGCCATGAAGCCGTCGTAGACCTCTTCATGTACGTAAATGCGCTCCACACCGGCGCAAGTCTGACCGCTGTTTTGCAGACCGGCCCAGATCGCACCATTGACGCTGCGCCCGAGATCGGCATCAGCACAAACCAGCATGGCGTCATTGCCACCCAGTTCCAGCGCGACCGGCGTCAGGGTCTCCGCGGCACGGGCCATGAGCAACTTGCCCACTCTCACCGATCCGGTAAAAAACAGCTTGTCGACACCGCCGGCTTCGAGAAACACATCACCCGCCGTCGAGCCCGGCATGTTGAGGTGTGCAAACAGACCCGCGGGAAGATCGCCGGCGGCAACGATTTCCTCTATGCGCCGGCCCACCATCTGGGTCTCCGGCGCGGTCTTGAACACCACCCCGTTGCCGGCCAGCAAGGCAGGTACGATCTCATGTATGGGAATACCAAGCGGGTAGTTCCACGGCGATATGATGCCGATCACACCATAGGGGACGCGGTGGATGGTGCTGCGCTTGTTGGCGAACGCCACGGAACCTCCGCGAAGCCGGATAGGGCGCATGAACCGCCTGGCATTGCGCGCATGGAAGCTGGTCGCCATGGCAGCCGGCATCACTTCCGTTGCCAGCGCATCGATCCGTGTCTTGCCGACATCGGCGGCAATCACCGTAGCGATGTCATCGGCATTGTCGACCAGATGGTCGCGTATGCGCAGCACTCGGCGCACGCGCTCGGCAAGCGGCGTATCCCGCCATTGCCTTTGCGCCTCACGGGCCCGCCGGATCGCCTCACGCGCTTGCTCCGGGCTGTCTATTTTAGACTCTCCCAGCACCTCCCCGGTGGCCGGGTTCTCGCAGAACACGGCCTGTTCTGCCGTTACCGAAGCGGGTCTGCTCATAGGGTCATGGTCTCCAGCCGTTTTCAAAAGCCAAGGCAGGCAATATAGCGCTGGTCTCTAGTGTGTTTATTCTAACGTCAAAGCCTAGATTGGATTCCCTGAGCGACGCAGCCACCCTGTTTGCGGTCGCATCATGAACAACACCCAACCAGGAGCCCGACATGGCGACCCGAAAATTGAAGAAAAGCAATCTCAGGAAAACCCAGGAAAACAATTTTGCCCACAGCGTGATGGAATCCACCCAGCAGATCTGGCTGGCCGGTGTGGGCGCGTTTGCCGTCGCCCAGAAGGAAGGCAGCAAGCTTTTCGACTCACTGGTACAGGAAGGCGAGCAGGTCGAAGCGCGTACCCGCGAGGTCGCCGAGTCGACCGTCGACGAAGTCAAGGACCAGGTCAAAGTGGCCAGACAGCAGGCCAACCGTAAATGGGACAAACTCGAGCAGGTCTTCCAGGACCGGGTAGCTCGTGCGCTCAACTCACTTGGGGTGCCGACCAGCAAGGATCTGCAGGAACTCACCCGTGAGGTCAAGAATCTGAGCAAGAACGTCGAGAATCTGACCCAGGTCTGAAGACCATGCCCGCACAGCCACGGCGGTGGGCCCTGAAGGCACCGCCGCGGCTACCGCACAGCTTTTGCGTCCACGGCTCAATCAAGATAGCGTCTGCCCAAGTCCTGGAGTAGTTCGCGTTCCTCACCTTCCAGGAACGGTGCCACCAGCGACATCACCTGGTAAACCCCGCGTGCCAGCATATCGCCCTCGGCACCGTCGGCCTTGCTGATCGCGTTTTCGAAACTCAGCCAGTAGGTGGCGATCACCACGATGTTCCTGGCCAGGGCCTCGATTTCATCATCCCGGGCCTGCATCACCCCACTGCCGACCAGCCCCTCGCAGATCGCCTGCGCCGTGCGTATCTTGCGCTCGATGATACGGGAGAAATGGCGACGCAGTTTGCGGTGACGGCCGAGCAGATTGTCAAGATCACGATAGAGAAACCGGTAGTCCCAGATGATCTCGAAAACAAGGTGCAGAAACAGCCACATGTCTTCCATGTCCAGGGCCCGCGTACGGGCCGCTGACAGTAATTCCAGCATGCGTTTTTCGTATTGCTCGAACAGCAGCGTGGTGATGTCGGCCTTGTTGCGGAAGTGGTAGTAGAGATTTCCGGGCGAGATATCCATCTCGTCGGCGATGTGGTTGGTGGTGGTATTGGGCTCGCCGAAGTCGTTGAACAGCGCCAGACTGGTCAACAGGATGCGGTCTCGGGTTTTTATCTTCAGATCGGGCTGCGACACCGCGTTCATTCTCCTCTGCCCGCCGCTCAGGCGTCGGCAGTCTCCAACCAGCCCCGCAGACGTTCCAGGGTACGGTGCAACTTGTTGGTGATTTCGTTGCGACGACTGGCGAGTTCCACCAACCCGGGGGTTGCACTGAGATTGGAGTCGAAATGCAGATCGGGGTCCTGCAATGCCTCGGTGCGCAAACGGATACCGTGACGGGCGAACAATGGCTCCAGCAGTTCCCGGCGCTGCAACAGGTCACGTCTCGTGGTCTGGTAGGCGTGCTCGCAAACACGCTGGCGGTCCGCAAAGCTGAACACGTTGGTGAAAAACATGCGGGCATCACCACGATCAGGTTCGAAAAGCACTACGTCGCGGTCACTGAAACGCTGGTGATACTGTCCCATCCCCACCTGCATCCGGGAGTGGACCAGGGCCCGAAACGTTTGCGCCAGTACCACCGGCAAACCACCTTCGACCAGACTTTCGTGCTCCGCATACCCATTGGCGCCGGCCAAACGGGCGTCTACCGGTACGATGGGGTTGATGCAGATAAGCAGATCCGCACCCTCTTCGAGCGCAACCGAACCATGCAGCGTCTTTTGTAACGCACCGTCGACGTAGTACTCGCCATCGATCTCGACCGGCGGATAGAATCCAGGCAATGCGGTACTGGCACGGACTGCGCGCGAGATCGGAACATGGTCGACACCCGCCGCACCGAATCGCACCGCTTCCCCGGTGTCGAGCCGGGTGGCTACCACATAGAGCTTCCGCGTCAGCTCGCGAAAGTCATCGCTGCGCCCCCTGCCGCTGAAAATTTCGGCCAGAAATTCCTCGATCGCCTCATTGGCGAAAAAGCCGGCGGGCAATGCCGCACTCAGACCATGCAGAGATTGCAGCAATCCCTCTTGCAGCGGATGACGCGCAAAACGAGCCATGGCACGACCAAGCAGGCCCGGCAGGCGGGCCGCACGACGCGCGTACTCTCCCAGTGCAGGACGCAGGAACCGTTGCGGGTCGAGTGGGTACGCCGCAGACTCGTTGCGCACGAATATGCGACACATCTGCGCCGTTGTGATGCCGTTGGCCAGTGCCGACGCGATAGCGGACCCCGCGCTCACGCCCACGTACACATGGAGATCGTCGAGTCGCAGACCCTCGAGTGACTCCTCAAGGGCGTGAGCTGCACCGATTTCGTAGACCATGCCCAGCGGACCACCACCCGCCAGCGCGATCCCGATGCGGGAACCCTGCCGGGATTGGTCCGTGCCCGCGGTTTGTGCCTCTAGCATCTTGCCAACCCTCCGACCCGGTATGCCTGTCGATGCGCCGCAGTCATGACCACGGCCGACAACCAAA
>CBDVAK010000254.1:0-5172 GCA_965371945.1 uncultured Candidatus Competibacteraceae bacterium | reverse complement strand
TATACTGACTGACAGGGCCTGACTTGAAGTCCGGGCCGCTGCCGGGAGGTGTATCCGATGCCCTACTATCCCCCTCTCAAGCGTCTGCGCGGTCCGCTTGCCCGTGTCAGGGTGACCGAGCGGTTGCTGGCCCTGCGCGAGCAATTGCGTGAAGACGTGCTCGATCGCTGTAGTACCAACTCGTTGCGGCTGGCGACCTGGAACATCCGTGATTTCGATTCCAACAAATTCGGGCACGGCCGCAGACTGCCCGAGTCCTTTCACTATATCGCTGAGATCATAGCCACCTTCGACTTGGTCGCGGTGCAGGAAGTCAATCGCGATCTGACGGGTCTGAACAAACTGATGCGCCTGCTGGGTTCCGACTGGGATTATATTGCCACCGATACCACCGAGGGCAGCAGCGGTAATGCCGAGCGAATGGCGTTTCTCTACGATCGCCGCAAGGTAACATTCCAGAGGATCGCCGGTGAGGTGGTTCTGCCTCAGGGACAGAAAGTGGTGGCGCGTCAGCGCCAGCGTGAAGACGACCCACCAGCCGAGGAAGATGAGCTGCAATTCGCGCGCACGCCGTTCATGGTTTCCTTTCAAGCCGGCTGGTTTCGCTTCAATCTTTGCACTGTGCACCTCTACTACGGGGCGGCCAGCGGTCGCAAACTGGAGCGCAGGATCGAGGAGATCCGGCGTTTGGCGATCTTTTTCGCGAAGCGTCAGGCCCGTTCATCGGAAGAGTACATCCTCCTCGGTGATTTCAATATCGTCAGCCCTGAACACCGCACCATGGAGGCGCTGGAATCGAACGGGTTCACGATTCCTGAAAATCTCAAGCGCGAGCGCAGCAACCTGCGCGGTGACATGCACTACGATCAGATCGCCATGAAGGTGGTGGACCAGCGCCTGCAGATCGGTGCCTCTGGTGTATTCAGCTTTGTCCGATCGGTGTTTCGCAACCAGGATTTCGACGCCTATTTCGACCACATGCCGGCGGCCAAGCGGGATTTTCAACTTCGGGGTGCGCAAAAGGGGCAACCCCGCAGCGACGCCAGCAAGCGTGCCTACTATCGAGACCTATGGCGGACCTGGCAGATTTCGGATCATCTGCCCATGTGGGTGGAACTCGAGGTCGACTTTGCCGACGACTATCTGCGCAGGATCAAAGAGCAGGCGCTGGCCGCGAGTTGATCTATACCCACGGCATGCCGCGGGTATATTATCGGAATCAGGAGTGTCGCTTGTTCCAGGACCGAATCGCTGCGCGACGATCTTTGCACTGACGTCGGTCGGGGCGGTCCTGCTCGAATCGAACTGCCTCCCGGCGTGGCTCGATGCGGCGCTCCTGATGCCGGCGTTCAGGGTAGGGCAGGTAGTCGCATTTGCAGTTGCGGCGATCACAGGCAGGCAATGGCAGTGCGGGCGATGTGGTGACGGGGAACACGTGACCGCTCATGCGCTGGACGGCCTGGCAGCCTTCGCTGTTCGAGCCAGGGCTGATTCTGACACCCCAGTAACGACCGCCACGTCGCCACTCGTCAATTTTCTGTGATGAACGCTGCCGGTGCTTGTTGCGGCGAATTCTGACCAGCGACCATGCTATGGTGGCTACGGCTGCCAAGACTGCAATTGCAATCCACGGGACGGAATCGAATACTGGCATGCTCAGACCCGTCTCGGGCTCAGGCCACGAATTGTTCGAAGTCGAATTCCATGACCTCGCGAGGTTCGGCTACGAAGTCACCCATGATCAGTGTGGTTCGGGTCTGCCAGATCCCGGCCATCTGCTGTGCGCTGGTAATGGCGCCGACGATGGTTTCTCCCGCGACCGTCCGCATGGTCTCCGTGATTTGATCCATATAGGTTCGCAACTCCTGATTGCTGCTCAGATCGGCAGTCAACTCGTCGCTGAAGCGGATAAAGCTCGGCTGTAACAATCCAATCAAACGCGCGGCGTTCGGATTGGTCCCGAAATGGTTGATCGCGAGTTGTGCGCCGTGAGCGTGCAGGCTGCGGGCCAGGTCCAGTGATTGCCGGTAATACTGCTCGGCCAGTGGCTCGGCCACCTCGACCACCAGCCCACAGTCTGCCACTATCTGCGCCAGCATAGCGTCCCGTCGGCTCTTATCGGTCAGTGTGCTCGCGGCGATCGGCACCAGGAGGCTGGTTTTGACCTTCCCACCCTTGGCGTCCGCCAGCACCCGGCAGGCGCGGGCGATGGTCCACTCGTCCAGGGTAGAGATCAGCCCCAGATCCGCTGCTCCCGGGAAGGCGTCCTCGGCGGTGAGGTATTGTCCGTCAACCTCCACCACGGTACTCACCGCATAGCGCTCACCCGTGGCACCACTGATGCTGGCGATCGGCTGGAACGAAAGAGACACGCGATTTTCATCTATCGCTGTTTGCAGGGCCGCACGCAGAATTTCTTCGGTGATTGCCCCGGCGCCGTCGTGGGCATTGCGTTGATAGATCTTGATCCCGTTGCCTTCCCCGGTGCGGGCAGCTTCGCAGGCCTGGTCGGCTGCACTGATCATCTCGCCGGCATCCGCCATTTGCTCATCCGCGGAACAGACACCGATGCAGCAGGTCGTGGTGATCATACGGCTGTCCGCCAGCACCACGTGGTCATCGACAGCCCTGCGTATCGACTCAGACAACTGCAGTACTTGCTCATCGTCCATCGCAGGGGTCAATACCACCATCACGGAATCCGAGAAGCGGGCAGTGATACTGTCTTCTCCCGCGCCGTTGTTCACGACTTCGGCAATTTCCTTGACGACCCGGTCGCCGGTGGTGAGGCCGTACTGTTCGCAGATTTGACGATAGTGGTCGAGCAGAATATACAGAATCGTACCTTCACCACTTGCGAAGGATTCATCCAGCAGGGTCTTGAAGTACTGCCGGTTGTAGAGACCAGTCAGTATATCCCGCTGGTGAAGTTCGGCCAGCTTGTGCTCGAGTTCGGGGTCGACGACCTCGGCGGCATCCCGAAACATCACTTGTATACAGGGCTCCCCTTCCACGGTAGCCTGCCGCAGTATCAGTTCTGCCTGAAAGCTGGAGCCGTCTGCACGGCTGGCTTCCATTTCCTGGTGGTCGTGCTCCGTTTTACCTTTGGCGAAATCACGCAACAACTGCCTCAGGGTGTCGCGATCACCGCTGCAGACCATGTTCATCAGCGGCAGCCCCTCGAGTTGGGTGGCCTCCTGATAACCGAACAGCTCCAGATAGGCTGCGTTTACATAGACGTGAGCCCCTTCGTGTATGTAGGCGATGGCCTCCCGGGAACTGTCCAGCAAACTGTCGCAGCGGTCGTTGGCGTCTTTGAGCAGGAACTTCAGCTCAACCAGGTCACGTCGGGTTCGCATGTCCAGGAGTTCACGTTCGCAGACTTGCAACAACAGTTCAGTATCTTCGGAATCGACTACATCGCGGGCCCCCTGCCGGAGCACCGGCGCGCGGTTTACGCAAGGTGCGCCGTGGGTCACCGCGATCACGGCCGCGTCCACCGCAGACTGGGTGGCGGCCTCGTGAATCGCCGACAGGGTTGGTTCGGACAGGTGCAGACCGAAAAATATCAAATCGGGTGACATCTTGCCGAGGGCTTCGCGAAACGCCTCGATGCCATCGACGCGGGTGTCCCTGACGACCATGCCCAGCTGACGCATGGATTTCGATATCTGCGCGACTTCGGTCAGATGGTCATCGACGAACAGCAGATTAACGAGTTTCCCGGCCAACTTTGGCGCCCTCCTGGGCAGCAAGCCTGAACGGGCGCCCCCCATACCGATTCTTGCTGATATACAAGCACATTGTCTGAATTCTGAAAGTAGACGATTGCCACCCGGTGTGACCTCAAGATCTGGATCTCATGGGCAGGGTAGCGAAGTTATAACGCACCCGGATGCCAGCTACGCACAGAACCCGCCGCTGCCTGGAGGGCGAAATCTCTGATTCTTCGGTCCCCTTCCCATGCCGGTTGTGATTTCCATCAGTACTACAGGAGCGATCGCCTGGGGCTGATGGGTATGACTGCGTCCCCCGACAGGTTCGCGTTATCATAGGCGGCTGTTGGTCGATGCCGGGCATTCCATCTGGATCCGGGTATACGCGGCCTTTTTCTGATCCTGTACACAGCACGAGACCCATATGGCAAGTTACAGCACCAACGAATTTCGTGGCGGCCTCAAGATCATGCTCGATGGCGATCCTTGCGCGATCATCGAAAATGAGTTCGTCAAGCCCGGCAAGGGACAGGCTTTCAACCGGGTCAAGATTCGCAATCTGAAGACCGGGCGTATCATCGAACGAACATTCAAGTCTGGCGAAAACGTGGAAGCGGCCGACGTCATGGAGACTGAACTGCAATATTTGTACAACGACGGTACTTTCTGGCACTTCATGCACCCCGAAACCTACGAGCAGGTGGCAGCCGGAGAAGCGGCGGTAGCCGATGCGGCGAAATGGCTCAAGGAACAGGACACCTGTACGGTGACCTTGTGGGATGGCAACCCGTTGTCGGTATCGCCACCCAACCATGTGAATCTGAAGGTGGTCGAGACTGATCCCGGCGTGCGCGGTGACACCTCCGGCGGTGGCGGCAAGCCGGCCACCCTGGAGACTGGCGCGGTCATTCGTGTTCCATTGTTCGTGGAAACGGGGGAGGTGCTGCGGGTGGATACCCGCACCGGTCAGTATGTTTCACGCGTCAAGGAATGAATCGAGCGCGGTGACCGGAACTGTCGGGTGCTGGCGCCCCGGCGCCAGCCTGGACGTGCTGCGAGCGCGCGCACGAATGCTGGGTGCCACCCGGCGCTATTTCAGCGATCGCGGCGTGCTCGAAGTGGAGACACCGCAGCTATCGTCGGCGGCTACCACCGACCCGGCAATCGAGAGTTTTCAGATCCGCGATGACGGCCCGGGGGTTCGCCCTGGCCGGGTCCGCTATCTGCACACCTCGCCCGAGTTTCCCATGAAGCGGCTGCTGGCCGCTGGCAGCGGCGACATCTATCAGATCTGCAAGGTGTTTCGAAACGGTGAGCGGGGGCGGTTCCACAATCCCGAGTTCACTCTGTTGGAATGGTATCGGGTCGGCTTCGACTACCGACGGTTGATGCTGGAGGTTGCCGAACTGGTCACCTTGCTGTTGCCGGCCGGGCTGCTCGCCGGGCCGCCGGTTAC
>CBDVAK010000253.1:0-5232 GCA_965371945.1 uncultured Candidatus Competibacteraceae bacterium | reverse complement strand
ACCAGAACAGGGCGCCAAACACCGCGTCACAGCCGTTCTCCAGCACCGATTCGATTGTCGCAGCGGCCACCTCCGCGGATTCCAGCGCACCGGTATCGCGGCTCACCAGATTTGCCACCGCGCCTCTGGCGGCGACCAGATCACCGGCACCGAGGGCAGCGGCGACCTGGCCGGCATGCTGGGCGAGGCTGCTGCCACCCAGGGCCAGATACAACAACCCCACCTCCAGCGTCCAGCCGAACCGCGGAATGGCCGCGAGCAGCCACGCCAGCACCAGCAGTGGCCCCACCAGCAGTAAGACAGCCAATGCACCGCGTCTGAACTGTGCTGCAGGCGCTGCACCCACACCCGGATGCAGCCGTTGTTCCAGCCACGCCGCCAGAGCACCGAATCCCACCAACGGATGACCCTTGCCGGGCTCGCCCAGCAAGCGGTCGAGTAGAACCGCGACGATGCATGCCAGTGCGCTCATGGTGCGGCGAGCGTGGCACGGCTGCCGTCACCGCGGCAAGGATGAATCGGCGTGCCGTGCCACCACCACAGTGCGTACAATCCCCGCCATGGATGGCTTGATGATTCAGGGGACCTCGTCAGACGCCGGCAAGAGTGCGCTGGTCACCGGGCTGTGCCGGCTGCTGGCCCGCCACGGTGTATCGGTGGCGCCGTTCAAACCCCAGAACATGGCTCTCAACAGTGCGGTGACCGTGGACGGCGGTGAAATTGGCCGCGCCCAGGCGGTGCAGGCGCAGGCCGCGGGCATCGAACCACACACCGATATGAACCCGGTGTTGCTCAAACCAAGCACCGATGTGGGCGCCCAGGTGATCGTCAACGGCCAGGTTGTGACGCACATGGATGCCCGTGCCTACCACCGCTACAAACCCAGCCTGATGGCTCCGGTGGTGGCCGCGTACCGGCGTCTGCAACAACGCCACGACGTGATAATCGTCGAGGGTGCGGGTAGTCCCGCCGAAATCAACCTGCGCGAGGGCGACCTCGCCAACATGGGTTTCGCGGAAGCGGTCGACTGCCCGGTCTGGCTGGTCGGCGACATCGACCGGGGCGGCGTGTTCGCGCAACTGGTGGGCACCCTGGCATTGCTGTCTGACAGCGAGCGCAGCCGTGTCCAGGGGCTGCTGATCAACCGCTTCCGGGGAGATGTATCGCTGCTCGAGCCGGGGATCGAATGGCTGCAGCGACACAGCGGCATTCCGGTGCTCGGCGTCATCCCCTATCTGCGCGATCTACATCTGGAAGCCGAGGATTCGCTGTCACGCAGCCATTCCACCACCCACGATCCGGACGCGCTGCGGGTGGTGGTTCCGGTGCTGAGGCGGATGAGCAACCATACCGACCTCGATCCGCTGGCGCTGCATCCGCAGGTCGATCTGCGCTGGGTGGAGAGAGGCCAGCCTATCCCTCCCGCTGACCTGATCGTGATTCCCGGTAGCAAGAGCGTGGTACAGGATCTCGCGGTACTGCGAACCGATGGCTGGGAGCAGGCGATCCAACGGCATCTGCGCTACGGCGGCCGGCTGCTGGGAATCTGCGGTGGTCTGCAAATGCTCGGTCACTGGCTGCACGACCCGCAGGGGCTGGAAGGCGCACCGGGCAGCAGCCGTGGACTGGGGCTGCTGGAGCTGGAAACCCGGTTACAGCCACACAAGCGTCTGCGCCGGATCAGCGGGCTGCTGAGCCTGGACCAGGCACGTGTCGAAGGCTACGAGATCCACATGGGGGAAAGCCTCGGCAAAGCGCTGAGCCGGCCTCTGGTGCGGCTTGACGAGCGTGACGACGGTGCGTTATCGGCCGATGGCCAGGTCGCGGGCAGCTATCTGCACGGTTTGTTCGAACACCACGAGGCACGTGATGCATTGTTGCGTTGGGCGGGGTTGGAAACCACCGCAGCGCCCGACTACCGGGTGTTGCGTGACCAATCCATCGAGCGTCTGGCCGACACCCTCGAACAGCACCTGCCCGCCAGTGCCCTGGAGCCGCTGATCAAGCGCTCGTCAGCAGTGCCAGCGTCACCAGCACCGACGCCTCGCTGATCTCGCAGAGCGCCCCCAGCGTATCGCCGGTGATCCCCCCCAGCCGCATCAGGCAGGCACGCCGCAACAGCCACAGCACGGCGGCGCCGACCATCGCCACCACGGTGCCGTTCCAGCCCAGCAGAAACAGGGTCGTGACCCCAGCCACCCCCAGCGACCACCAGCAGGCCTCGCGCGCCAACCCGGCGGCAAGCTCGCTGCCAAGCCCACCGGGGCGCACGTAAGGGGTGGTCAGCAGCAGGACTGTCAGCGCGCCACGGCCCAGCATCGGCGCCACCAACAGCACTACCCAGGCATCGCGCTGCAGCAACGCGTTCAGCGCCGCGAACTTGACCAGCAACAGCAGTACCAACGCCACCACCCCCAGCGGGCCACTGGCGGGGTCCTTCATGATTTCCAGGGTCCGTTGCCGACTGCCCTGCCCACCGATCCAGGCATCCGCCGTGTCGGCCAGTCCATCCAGATGCAGGGCGCCGGTGACGCCGACCCACACGACCAGCAACAGAACGGCGACCAACCCTGTGTCGGCGCCGGCGAGGAAGGCGTAGACGATCACCAGCAACAAACCGATCAGCAACCCCACCCACGGATAGGCTGCCACCGAAAGACCGTGATCACGGGGCTCGATCGGCGCCGCAACGCGGACCGGGAAGCGGGTGAGAAACTGCAGCGCAATCAGCAACGGTTTCACGACGGCGCCGGCAGGTCATCGCGGTTGAGAAATTCGAGCACCGGGTAACTGTCGTAGTAGCAGATCCGGCTGAGTTTCGCGGTGGAAATTTGCAGGCGCCAGAGATGGTTGGTCTGCATGCCCAGCACCTGGGCCAGAATGACCCGCATCACACCGCCGTGACTGATCACCAACACATGACGGCCAAGACCGTCGGTGTGCAGTTGCTGCCAGGCCCGCAGCACACGGGTACAAAAATCACCCAGGGACTCGCCGTTGGGAGGACTGGCGTCGAGAGGGTCTTTCCAGAACCGGCCCAGTGCCTGCGGATCATTGGCCTGCACGTCACGCACCGCCACGCCGTCCCAATCGCCGAAATCCATCTCTGCCAGCCGCGGTTCAAGCCGGTAGGGCAGATCGTGGTCATGAGCCAGTTCGCGGGCGAAATCCGCGCACCGCAGCAGCGGCGAGCTGACCACCAGATCCCAGGGCGGCTTGTCCGGAACCAGTGCGCGCAGCCTGCTCCAGCCGTTGGCGGTCAAAGTGTCGTCGGTGCGGCCACGGAACCTGGGTATGCCGTCACCGGCCTCGCCATGGCGCAGCATGTCGATGGTGGTGATCTCCTCGTTCAAGAGGACACTCCAGCTTCCGCGAAGGTGGCCATGCCACCGTGCAAGGCCGCGGCGGCACGCAACAACGGCAGCGCGACCGCGGCGCCGCTACCCTCTCCCAGACGCATATCCAACTGCAACAGTGGTCGTGCCGCTAGCGCCTGCAACAGCCGCTGGTGACCCGGCTCCGCCGAGGCATGAGCGAAAAACAACCAGTCGGCAAGCGCGGCGTCGATGCGCACCGCGGCCAGCGCCGCGGCGGTGGCGATAAACCCATCGACCAAAGACGGGATTCCCGACTGCGCACCGTGTAGATAAAAGCCAACCAGGGCAGCGATCTCGAAACCACCCAGTTGCCGCAGGATATCCCGCGGTTGCCGACCCTCGAATCGAGCCAGCGCCCGCTCGATCACCATCGCCTTGTGACGCACTCCGTCCGCATCCAGCCCCGTCCCCGGCCCGACCATGACCGCGGCCTGCTCGCCCAACAGCGCGCAGGCCACGGCAGTGGCGGCGGTGGTATTGGCAATGCCCATCTCGGCACCGATCAGCAACTGCGCGCCCCGTTCCCCGGCGCGCTGCGCTGCGTCACGGCCCAGCCCCAGTGCGGTGGCAAGCTGTTCAGCACTCATGGCCGGAGCCGTGGCGATGTTGCCCGTGCCCGCGGCAATCCGCCGGTCGAGCACGCCAGGCAGGACTTCCAACTCGGCGACGGTGCCGGCATTGATCACTTCCAGCTCGCAACCCGACACACGCGCCAGCACGCTGATAGCGGCGCCGCCGCGCGAGAAGTTGCGCACCATCTCGGCGGTGACAGCCTGGGGAAAAACCGACACACCCTCGGCTGCCACCCCGTGATCGGCCGCGAAAACGCTGATCTGCACGGAGTCCAGCTCAGGGCTCTGACTGCGCTGCATGGCGGCCAGACGAACCCCCAATTGCTCCAGCATACCGAGCGAGCCGGGTGGCTTGGTAAGCTGTTGCTGGCGCTCCCATGCGGCCGCCAACCAGTCCTCGTCGACCGGCGCAATGTGGTCTTCGATCCAGTCACTCACTGCTGCCCACCCTTGAGTTCCAGCGGTAACCCCGCGACCACCAGCGTCACCCGATCGCAGACCGCGGCCACCGCCTGGTGCAGCAGACCGGCCTGGTCCCGGAACTCCCGAGCCAGCGGATTATCGGGCACGATACCCTGGCCGACTTCGTTGCTGACCAGAATCACCTGGCCGGGTGCCTCCACCAGCGCATCGAGCAGATTCTGACGTTCGCTGCCTGGATCTTGTTCACCCGCCACCAGCAGATTCGACAACCACAGCGTCAGGCAATCGATCAGCACGCAGCGCCCTGCCTGCGCGATCACGGCCAGCCGTTGCCCCAGCGCCAGTGGTTCCTCGCACAGTTGCCAGTGCGCGGGTCTGCGCTGGCGATGGCGGTCTATGCGCTGGCGCATCTCCGCATCGAGCGCGGTTGCGGTCGCCACATAGGTCACTGCCAGACCGCTGGCCGCAGCCCGCTGTTCCGCCAGCCGGCTCTTGCCGGAGCGGGCACCGCCCAGAATGAGCTGTTTCAAGCGCTACCCCTGCAATCAAAGGCACCTCGTGGCTATTCTGAGCGAAGCGGATCGTGAAAGAAAATGCCCGGACCCGACGTGGTATCACGCACATAGTCAGACAGACCAGCAGCCTCCAAGCTCTGGTCTTTTTCCGGAAAACCCGACACTATCGCCCCACCCAACCAGCAACACTTCATCGGACAGGCATGAACGACTCGCAGGAACCCGCGATACTGGTAGTCGGTCACGGCACCCGCAGCGCCGAGGGCGTAGCAGAGTTTCATCGTCTAGCGGACCATCTGCGCCAGACGTTGCCACAACGATTGTGTGCCACCGGATTTCTGGAGT